>NZ_JBSFTV010000010.1:0-203144 GCF_053591455.1 Streptomyces sp. NPDC003016 | reverse complement strand
TCGTGTTCCCGACTCTACCAGACGCTTTACCGCCCGACTTCGCCGGCGCCTTCCGGTTCTCCGCTTCCGCGTTTCCCTTTCCGGCGACTCCGACTCTACCAGATCCTTTCGGACCCGATCCCCGGCCGGCGGGGTTTGCCTTTCCGGCCGCTGGGCCGTTCCGACGTCTCAAACTCTAGCGGATTTCCCGGGCGGCTCATAACCGAGCCTGTCGAATGAATTCCGGCATGCCGGAATTCTCTCCGAGGAGGAGATCGCGCAGAGTTTGGGGGTGCCGCTTTCGCGGCGAGTGACCGCCGCAGAACCGTTCCGGCCCCGCGACAACTCGCAGTACCTTACGGACCGGCGGCGGCCGCGTCAACCCCCGCCGGTGGGCCGCCGGTACGGGCGTCAGTCCAGGTCCTTCAGGCGACCGCCGGCGTCCGGCTGGGCGTCCTCGACCCTGCGCAGCAGGCGGATCAGCATCTCGCCGAGTGAACCCCGCTCGTCGGCGGTGAGGTCCTGGAGGAGGTCCTCCTCGAAGCTCGACGCCATCCGCATCGCTTGGAGCCACTTGGCGCGGCCCTCGTCGGTGAGCTCCACGATCACGCGCACGCGGTTGTTCTCGTCGCGGTCCCGGGTCACCAGGCCGTCCGCCGCCATCCGGTCGATGCGGTGGGTCATGGCGGCCGGGGTGAGGCCGAGGCGCTTCGCGAGCTCGCCGGGGCCCAGGCGGTAGGGAGCGCCGGAGACCACGAGGGTCTTGAGCACTTCCCACTCCGTGTTGCTGATGCCGAGTGCGGCGATCTGGCGGCCGTACGCGACGTTCATGCGGCGGTTGAGGCGGCCCAGGGCCGAGACGACCTTCTCCACCTGCGGGTCCAGGTCGCCGTACTCACGCTGATAGGCGGCGATCTGTTCGTCGAGGCTCGGCTCCTGGGGGCCGGGCGGCTCTTGGGTCTCAGGCATGCCGCGCAGTATGGCACGGAGTCGTTGGCGATTAAGTCCTTCGATGTGTACTGTTGAGGTTCTAACTTTACCTTTGAAGTCTTCAGGCTTCAGCTCTTCTCTTTCGAACCTTGAGGCAGGTGAGTGTGACCAGGGCAATGGGCGCCGCGATGCGCCGGATCCAGATGGGGAACGCGCTGAGTGCGTTCGGTATCGGGTTCACCGTTCCGTATCTGTATGTGTACGTCGCGCAGGTGCGGGATCTGGGCGCGAGTACAGCAGGTGTGGTGCTCGCCGTCTTTGCTGTGGCCGCACTCGTCGTCCTGCCCTTCACCGGGCGGGTCATCGACCGGCGCGGACCGCTGCCCGTACTGGTCGGCGGTGCGGTCAGTGCCGCCGTCGGCGCTCTGTGCATGGGGCTCGCGAGCAGCGTGCCGATGGTTCTGCTGTCCGCCGCGCTGCTCGGCGCGGGTACGGCGGTCGTGCAGCCGGCGCTCGCCACGATGATCGTGTGGTGCTCGACGCCCGCCACCCGTACGCGGGCGTTCGCCATGCAGTTCTTCCTCGCGAACCTGGGTCTGGGCATCGGCGGTCTCATCGGCGGCCAGCTCGTCGACGAGAGCCGGCCCGACAGCTTCCTGCTGCTCTTCAGCATCGAGGCCGTGATGTTCCTGGTGCTGGCGGGGATCGGCGCGAGCGTCCGGCTGCCGCGCTCGGCCGTCATTCCCGGCGCCGTGCCGCAAGGCGACTCCGGTTCCCGGGGCGGACTGCGGGCGCTGCTCAGGCACCGGGCGATGGTGCAGCTGTGCGGACTCGGGTTCGTGCTGTTCTTCGCCTGTTACGGGCAGTTCGAGTCCGGGCTTGCCGCGTACGGGACCGAGGCTGCGGGGATCGAGCCGTCCACGCTCGGGATCGCGCTCGCGGCCAACACCGCTGTCATCGTCATCGCGCAGTTCGTGGTGTTGCGACTGGTCGAGCGGCGGCGGCGGTCGCGCGTCATCGCTCTGGTCGGGCTGATCTGGACCGTCGCGTGGATCGTGGCGGGTTACGCCGGTCTCGGGCACGGCAGTCAGACGATGGCCACGGCCGCTTTCATCTCGACGTACGCACTGTTCGGGCTCGGTGAGGCGATGCTGTCGCCGACCGTCGCGCCGCTGGTCGCGGACCTGGCGCCGGAGTCGATGGTCGGGCAGTACAACTCGGCCTTCGCGCTGGTCAAGCAGCTTGCCCTGGCTGTCGGGCCCGCGGTGGGCGGGCCGATGGGCGCGTCGCTGCACACGCCGTACATCCTCACCTTCGTCGTCTTCTCGCTGGGCATCAGCGTGCTGGCGCTGCGGCTCGGCAGGCAGCTGACGGCGGTGCAGGACCGGCCGCTGCCGGCCAGGTCGCGGGTCGTGGCTTCGGGCGTACCGGTGAAGGACCTCGCCGCGGCCGAGTAGTGAGCGCAGGGAGCAGGGACGTAGGGGCGGAAGGCGGGGGTTTCTTTCCCTGCCTTCCGCCCCCGCTCCGTTCCCTTTCGGGCCCGGAGCGGAGTCCCGGCGGGTCAGGGCGGGGTCGGGAGGGCGAATTCGCACCAGACCGCTTTGCCGCCGCCCGGCGTACGGCGGCTGCCCCAGGACGAGGCGATCGTCGCGACGATCGAGATGCCGCGGCCCGCTTCGTCCACCGGTTCGGCGCGGCGGCGGCGCGGCAGGTGGTCGTCGCCGTCCGTCACCTCGATGATCAGGCGGCGGTCCGTGCGGCGCAGGCGCAGGCGCATGGGGGGCGTGCCGTGCTGGAGGGAGTTCGCGACGAGCTCGCTCACGGCCAGTACGCCCAGGTCGCACAGCTCCACCGGGAAGCGCCAGGAGGCGAGGACTCCGGTGGCGAAGGCGCGGGCACGGGGGGCCGCCTCTATGCCGCCGAGCAGGTCCAGTGCGGCGTTGTGGAAGAGCTCCGCGTCCGAGCCCGTGCGGGTGGGGTGCTGGAGGACCAGTACCGCCACGTCGTCGTCGTGCTCGGCGGTGACGCCCAGCGCGCGGATCAGGCGGTCGCAGACGACCTGGGGCGTGCCGGTGGCGCCGGACAGGGCGCGCTCCAGGGCGGCGACGCCCTCGTCGATGTCCTCGCGGCGGCGCTCGACGAGGCCGTCCGTATAGAGGACGGCCGTGGAGCCCGGCGGGAGGGCGATCGTGCCCGAGGTGTGCATCCAGCCGCCGGTGCCGAGCGGGGGGCCCGTGTGGTCCTCGGCGCGGCGGACCGTGCCGTCCTCGTCGCGGACGAGGATGGGGAGGTGGCCCGCCGACGCGTAGACGAGGTGGCCCTCGTTGGGATCGTGGACGGCGTACGCGCACGTCGCGATCTGGTTGGCGTCGATCTCGGCGGCCAGGCCGTCCAGGAGTTGCAGGACCTCGTGGGGCGGCAGGTCGAGGCGGGCGTACGCGCGGACCGCCGTGCGGAGCTGGCCCATGACGGCGGCGGCGCGCACCCCGCGGCCCATGACGTCGCCGATGACCAGGGCCGTACGGCCCGCGCCGAGGGTGATCACGTCGTACCAGTCGCCGCCGACCGCCGCGTCCGTACCGCCCGGCTGGTACGTGGCGGCGATGCGCAGGTCGTCGGGCTGCTCCAGCTCCTGGGGGAGGAGCGAGCGCTGGAGGGTCACGGCCGTCTCGCGCAGGCGGCGTTCGCTGGCGCGCAGGCGCTCGGCGGCCTCCGCGTGGTCGGTGACGTCGGCGGCGAAGACGAGGACGCCGCCCTCTTTGGCTCCGTGTCCGGCTGCTCCGTGTCCGTCCGCAGTAGCGCCCGGGACCTCGATCGGCGTGCAGGTGATGGTGTACGAGCCGCCCTTGGACACCTTGCGGGACTTGACCGTACGGGGTGTTCCGCCGCGCAGGACCTGGTCCATGAGCGGGAGCAGGCCGAGCTCGTCCAGCTCGGGCAGGGCCACGGCGGCGGGGGCGCCGGTCTCGCGGGGGCCGAAGGCCGCGGCGTAGGCGTCGTTGACGTACGCGACGCGGTGCTCGGGGCCGTACACCAGGGCGACGAGGGCGGGGAGCCGGCCGAGGACCTCGCGGACGGAGAGGTCCGCCAGGGAGTACGGCGGGGCGCCGTCGGGCGCGTCGGACCTGTCGGGCCCGTCTGGCGCCTGCTCGGACTGCCGGCCGTACTCACCGCGGGCCACCGGGACGGAACCGCGGTCGGTCCGCGCTGCGGCGCGGCGCTGCGTTCCGGGGAGACGGGCGCTCCAGCGCGTGAAGTTCACTGACTTTCAAGCCTCATGGTGTCGCGGTACGGGGTGGTGCGTTGCTGACGCCGTGGTCGCCGGGGGTGCCGGGAGCTGCTGTGGCGTTACGGCGGGTCACTCTGTGCAGATGTGGGCCCACCTATGGTCACACGTCCAGTGTGACCGACCGCACTGACAGCCGTCACTTGGTCTTGGGCGGCTTGCCGCCCGCCGCCAGTTCGAATTCGGCTCGCGGGTGTTCCAGCGAGCCGAGCGAAACGATCTCGCGCTTGAAGAGCCCGGCGAGTGTCCATTCGGCGAGGACCCTGGCCTTGCGGTTGAAGGTCGGCACCCGGCTGAGGTGGTAGGCGCGGTGCATCAGCCAGGCCGGATAGCCCTTCAGCTTGCGGCCGTAGACGTGCGCGACACCCCTGTGGAGACCGAGCGAGGCGACGGAACCGACGTACTTGTGCTCGTAGTCCTTCAGCGGTTCGCCGCGCAGCGAGGCCAGGATGTTCTCGGCGAGGACCTTGGCCTGGCGTACGGCGTGCTGGGCGTTGGGCGCGCACTCCTTGCCCTTCTCGGGCGCGGTGAGGTCGGGGACGGCGGCGGCGTCCCCGGCCGTCCAGGCGTGTTCGGTTCCTTCGACCGTGAGTCCGGCGGTGGCGGTGAGGCGGCCGCGTTCGTTCAGCGGCAGGTCGCTCGCGGCGAGGACGGGGTGCGGCTTGACGCCGGCGGTCCACACGACGGTGCGGGTGGGGAAACGGGAGCCGTCGCTGAGGACGGCGACGCGGTCCGCGCAGGAGTCGAGGCGGGTCTCCAGGCGTACGTCGATGTTGCGGCCGCGCAGTTCGCGGATCGCGTACTTGCCCATCTCCTCGCCGACCTCGGGGAGGATCCGCCCGGAGGCCTCGACGAGGATCCACTTCATGTCCGCGGGCTTGACGTTGTGGTAGTAGCGGGCGGCGTAACGGGCCATGTCCTCCAGCTCGCCCAGTGCTTCCACGCCCGCGTATCCGCCGCCGACGAAGACGAAGGTGAGGGCGGCGTCGCGGACGGCCGGGTCACGGGTGGTGGACGCGATGTCCATCTGCTCGATGACGTGGTTGCGCAGGCCGATGGCCTCTTCGACGGTCTTGAAGCCGATGCCGTAGTCGGCGAGGCCGGGGATCGGGAGGGTGCGGGAGACGGAGCCGGGCGCGAGGACGAGTTCGTCGTACGTGATCTCGACGGCGCCGGTGCCCTCCTCCTCGGTGGCGAGGGTGGTGACGGTCGCGGTGCGCTTGGCGTGGTCGATCGATTTCGCCTCGCCGATGACGATCTTGCACTTGCCCAGGACGCGGCGGAGCGGGACCACGACGTGGCGCGGGGAGATGGAGCCGGCCGCCGCTTCGGGCAGGAACGGTTGGTAGGTCATGTAGGGGTCGGGGGTCACCACGACGACCTCGGCCTCGCCGCTCCTCAGCTTCCGCTGGAGGTGCAGCGCGGTGTACATCCCGACGTAGCCGCCGCCGACAACGAGAATGCGCGCAGGTTCTGTCACTGTCCCATGACGCAACGGCCTCGGGAGTTTGTCCACAGGCCCGGCAAATTGTGTGACCGCAGGTCATGTGCTCCGTGAGGTGCGGCAATTCCGCTGTGATGCGGAAGGTGCGCAGGTCAGGGGGTGCGGGTGGGGCTCGGGCAGCGACCGGAACGGGAAGGTTTTCTCCCATACTCCGATCGGGCGGGCGCTCCGGGCGGAACTACCCCCTTCTGAATCTACGCGCGCTCAACTATGTTCGTATCTCGTCGGGGCGGCCGGGTCCGCGGTCCCGGCCGACTGTCAGGGCGGGGAGTCTCCGGGGGGAGACATCATTACCGGGGGAACGCTGATGCACATTCAAAACTCTCATTGGCAAGCTGCCGTCACATCCGACGGCACCGGGCGCACGGGGTCTGGAGGATCTCGTTCCGCGCCCCTGCGTGTGGACGCACAGCGCAATCTTGAGCATGTGCTGCGGGCCGCTCGCGAGGTGTTCGGCGAGCTGGGCTACGGGGCGCCGATGGAAGACGTCGCGCGACGGGCCAGGGTCGGGGTGGGGACGGTGTACCGCCGCTTCCCGAGCAAGGACGTACTGGTGCGCCGCATAGCCGAGGAGGAGACCTCCCGGCTGACCGATCAGGCGCGTACGGCCTTGGGGCAGGAGGACGAGCCGTGGTCGGCTCTCTCCCGCTTCCTGCGCACTTCGGTGGCGTCCGGCGCAGGCCGGCTGCTGCCGCCGCAGGTGCTGCGGGTGGGCGTGGAGGGTGAGGACGGCGGCGAGTCGCCGCTGGTGCAGGACGAGGCGCGGGTGCCGCAGCAGCGGCAGGCCGTGGGGTCGGCGGCGCCGGACCTGCGGCTGGTCGAGCCGCGGCCCACGGGCGCCGATGGTGCCGGGACGGACGGCCTGGGGAGTGACGACGCGGGTGCCGCGGCGCTGCTGGAGGTCGTGGGGCGGCTGGTGGACCGGGCGCGTGCGGCCGGTGAGCTGCGCGGCGATGTGACGGTGGCCGACGTACTGCTGGTGATCGCCACGGCGGCGCCTTCGCTGCCGGACGCGGCGCAGCAGGCGGCGGCTTCCGCCCGGCTGCTGGACATCCTGCTGGAAGGTCTGCGGTCCAGGCCCGTGTAGGTGCGTCGGCGTCGGCGTAGGTGCGGGGATGCCCGTACAGATGCGGGGGTGCCCGTACAGATGCGGGGGTGCCCGTACAGATGCGGGGGTGCCCGTACAGATGCGGGGGCGTGGGTCCACGGGTCCGGGCGGGCGGTTCTCCGGTCAGAGTGCGCGGCGCGGTGGGACTCCGCCGGCCACCGCGCGCTGGCGGGGGGCCGCCGTGCCCGTCCAGCACGTGCCCCGGCGCGACACCAGGCGGCGCAGCCACAGCTCCGTGGAGACCAGGTCGGCGATCCCGTCGAGCGGTACGGGTTCGCCCTCGGCCGCCGCGCGCAGGGCCTTGCGTACGACGCGGGCCTCGATCAGACCCGCGTCGGCCAGCAGTGGCGCGTCGAAGAGCGCGATCAGGTCGCCGACGGCAGCGCGCAGACCGGCGCGGGCGGCCGCCGCCGAAGAGGCGTGGGACGTGGCGCCCCAGCCGGGCGGCAGGTCCTTGATCCCCGCACCGGACAGGACCGTGCGCAGGATCGCGGCGCGCGCGCCCGGCTGGACGCGCAGGGCTTCGGGGAGGCCGCGGGACGCCCGTACGACCTGGTTGTCGAGGAAGGGCGCGTGCAGCCGCTGGCTGCGGACCTCCGCGGCCTGCTCGAAGACCCGGTGGTCGGCGGCGGCGCGGGCCAGGGCGGCCCGCGCGCGGGCCTCGCCGGGGCGCTGCACGGACGTGGGCCTGGTCGCCGCCCCCTGGAGACGAACCGATACTTCAGCCAGCGCCTCACCCGTCAGCCAGCGTGCGGCCGGTCCCGGCCTGCTCCAGGCGAGGGCGGCCAGCGAGGCGTCCAGCGCGCTGCCCTCGCCGCCGTTGCCCCCGCCCCTGGTGCCCGGTTCGTCGAAGCGGCGCTCCATGAGGCGGCCCGCCGTCTCCTCGATGCCCGCGCGGTACGGCGTACGGGCGAGGCGGCGGGCGGCGCGGTAGACGGTCAGCGGGACGAAGAGCGAGTGGGCGGAGGGTCCCTCGACCCTGGCCAGCGCGGTGACGGGGCGCAGCAGGTCGCGCCGCCTGCGGTCCATGAGCAGGTCGGCGAGGCGGGCCGGGTGGGCGTCGAGGACCTGACGGGCTCCATGGCCCGTGAAGTGGTCGGCGCTGCCCGCGGCGAGACGGCGGCGGTGGCGCTCGGCGGTGACCAGGGACGGGCCCGGTTCGTCGGTGAGCGGGCCGCTGCCCAGATCGGCGTACGGAAGGGCCTCTTCACCGGCGGCGACGACCACGTGGTGCAGGCGGGGGTTGGCGGCGATGGCGCCGGCCCGCTCCAACTCCGCCTTGTTCCCCCGGCCTTCGGCGGTCAAGTCGTTGAAGGTGACGGCGAGCAGCCGCTCCCCCGCTCCCGTGCCGTGGCCCAGGAGGGTGCCGGGCAGCCCCGGCAGGCCCGCGGCGAGCAGGGCGAGGGTGGCGGAGGCGCTGCCGCCGGAGAGGTCGGCGCCGATGCCGGGGACGGGCGCGCCGCGGGCGGCCCGGCGCTCGGCGGGGCCCATGCCGGGGACGGGCCCGGGGTCGGGCGGCAGGGTCTCGGGGGCGTGGCGCGGCGCGGTGAGTCTGGCCCGTACCGCTTCGACCAGGGCGTCGCGTACGTCGTCGACCGCGCGCTCCGGGTCGAGCTGGGGCGCGGCGACGGCGAGGGAGGCCACCGGTTCGTAGCCGGTGATCTCGCGCGAGCCCTCGCGCAGGACGAGGGCGTGCCCCGGCGGGATGCGCCGTACGCCCGCGTACGGCGTGCCGTCGCGCAGCGCCTCGGGGACGTCGGGGCAGGCGAGCAGCGCCGCGAGGTGGCCGATGTCGAGCTGTGCCTCGATGAGGTCGGCGAGCGGGAGCGCGGCGGTGGCGTACGCCGTGCCATTGGCCCAGGGCGTGTAGAAGACGGGGCGGGCACCTGCCAGGTCACCGACCACGGTGACGCGGCGGCCGGCCTGGACGACGGCGGTGTAACTGCCGGACCACGCGGTCAGGTGCCGCAGTGCGCCACCGCGCGCCGCGAAGAGGCCGACGCGCAGTTCTTCGTCGGACGCGCCGCAGCAGCCGAGGACGGCGATCCGGGTGAAGGCGTCGACGCTGAGGGTGCGGACCTCGTCGGGGCGCCAGTCGCCGACGGCCCACAGGGGGTCGGGGTCGCCCCACAGCAGCTGGGCGCCGACCGGGTGCACGGTGAGGGATTCGTGGTCGGAGAAGGCGGCGGGGCCGGAAGATGCGGAGGAGCCGGGAGAACCGGAGGAGCGGGCGGCGCCGGCCGTGCCGACCGCGCCCACCGTCCCGAAGCTGGCGGCGACACTGCTCCACCCCACCAACCACCGCATCGCCGCCTCCACAGGCCGTGGACAACCAAACGCACGTACCGAAGCAGCTTCGAGGAACACTGCGAGAAGCGGCTTCGGGACCATGCTGCCACGACAACGGCGTACGAGAGGGGCTGCGGAAGGCGTGCGGGCAAGACAATGCGCCCGCTGCGCCCAGGACTTCGGCCGGTTTGGGCGACAGGCGCCATTCGGCCATTCTGCGGGCGCGGCGAAGCCACGGGTGAACGCACGGTCCGGGAGGCATGGTTCGCCTCCCGGACCGGTCCGCCACCCGCGGGGATGAAGGCGGCGGTGTCCCCCAGCCCGCTGGATCCAGTGCAGCGGGCCGACCCACGCGACTCCCATGGAAGCGGGCCCGGCACGGACCCGACGAGAGCGCACGGGCGGGCGCACGGCCACACGCACGGAGCACGGGGCGGGGCACGGGCATTCGTGTAACTACACGAATCTCGCCATACGGAACACCGCCCCTTAACGGTCGGGATGCGGAGAACTACGCTGGGTTCACTGATGTCCTGCGCGGGCCGCATATTCCGGCTGGGCTGGCCGCGCGCTCGTGCGGGCAGTAAGGCCGGGAATGTCCCGGCGGACGGCCGTCTGTGTCGAGGGGTGGCGCATGTCCAGGGAGCAACGCGGGCCGAACGAAAAGCTCGGCACGGTTCTCGCCCTCGCGGGAATCAGCAACGCCGGCCTGGCGAGGCGGGTCAATGATCTCGGGTCGCAACGCGGCCTGACACTTCGTTACGACAAGACGTCGGTGGCCAGGTGGGTGTCCAAGGGCATGGTGCCGCAGGGCGCCGCGCCCCACCTGATCGCCGCCGCCATCGGCGCCAAGCTCGGCCGCCCCGTGCCGCTGCACGAGATCGGCCTGGCGGACGCCGATCCGGCGCCGGAGGTCGGCCTGGCCTTTCCGCGCGACGTGTCGGCGGCGGTGCGGTCGGCGACCGAGCTGTACCGGCTGGATCTGGCGGGCAGGCGGGCGGGCGGCGGCATCTGGCAGTCCCTGGCCGGTTCGTTCGCGGTGAGCGCGTACGCCACGCCCGCGTCCCGGTGGCTGATAACACCCGCCGACTCGTCGGTCGCGCGGGACTCCGCGGCGGCGCCGCCCGGCGAGCCGGCGGCCGACGCGACGCCGCTGCGGGTGGGGCACGCGGACGTGGCCAAGCTGCGGGAGGCGGCGGAGGACGCGCGGCGCTGGGACTCCAAGTACGGCGGCGGGGACTGGCGTTCGTCGATGGTCCCGGAGTGCTTACGGGTGGACGCGGCGCCGCTGCTCCTCGGCTCGTACAGCGACGACGTCGGTCGCTCGCTCTTCGGTGCCACGTCCGAACTGACCAGGCTGGCCGGGTGGATGGCCTTCGACACCGGACAGCAGGAGGCCGCCCAGCGGTACTACATCCAGGCGCTGAGGCTCGCCCGCGCGGCGGCCGACGTGCCGCTGGGCGGGTACGTCCTGGCGTCGATGTCGCTCCAGGCGACCTACCGGGGCTTCGCCGACGAGGGCGTGGACCTCGCGCAGGCCGCCCTGGAGCGGAACCGGGGCCTGGCGACCGCCCGCACCATGAGCTTCTTCCGGCTCGTGGAGGCGCGGGCGCACGCGAAGGCGGGCGACGCGCAGGCGGCGGGGGCCGCGCTGAAGGCGGCGGAGGGGTGGCTGGAGCGGGCGCGGGAGGGTGATCCGGACCCGTCCTGGCTGGGCTTCTACTCGTACGACAGGTTCGCGGCCGACGCGGCGGAGTGCTACCGCGATCTGAAGGCGCCCCGGCAGGTACGGCGGTTCACAGAACAGGCGCTGTCGCGGCCGACGGAGGAGTTCGTACGCTCGCACGGCCTGCGCCTGGTGGTGTCGGCCGTCGCCGAACTGGAGTCGGGGAACCTGGACGCGGCGTGCGCGGCGGGTACGCGGGCGGTGGAGGTCGCGGGGCGGATCTCGTCGGCGCGGACGACCGAGTACGTACGGGACCTGCTGCACCGGCTGGAGCCGTACGGTGACGAGCCGCGGGTCGCGGAGCTGCGCGAGCGGGCACGGCCGTTGCTGGTGGCACCGGCGTAGGGCAGGGGCAGGGGCAGCCGCAGGGGGAAGGGGCGGCCCTGGCGGTGGTTTGAAGGCGTTGTCAGTGGGTCAGTGCATCATCGGGAGTCCGGGGCGCTCTCCGGGAGGACACGGACCCCGACACGGCCGTGGTGGGAGGTGAAGCGATGCCGTACGACCGCTATGGCCGTTACGACTGCGACGTGCTGGTGATCGGTGCGGGAATCGTCGGCCTCTCGGCGGCGTACGCCGTCACGCGCGCCGCGCCGGGCACGCGCGTGACGGTGCTGGAGAAGGAGCAGGGTCCCGCCCTGCACCAGACCGGGCGCAACAGCGGCGTCATCCACAGCGGCATCTACTACCGGCCGGGCTCGCTCAAGGCCCGGTACGCGGTGCGGGGCGCGGCCGAGATGGTCAAGTTCTGCGCGGAGTACGGCATCGCGCACGAGGTCACCGGCAAGCTCATCGTCGCGACGGAGCGGGCGGAGCTGCCGCGGCTGCACGCCCTGGTGCAGCGCGGCCGGGAGAACGGCATTCCGGTGCGGGAGCTCGGTCCCGCCCAGATAGCGGAGTACGAGCCGAAGATACGGGGCCTGGCCGCGATCCAGGTGGCCACGACCGGCGTGTGCGACTACGGGGCGGTCGCGGCGCAGCTCGCGGAGAGCCTGGGCACGTCGGGCGCGGAGATCCGGTACGGCGCGGAGGTGGCCGTCGTCGACCGGCGCCCCTGGGGTGTCGCCGTGCGTACGGCGGACGGGGCGGTGGTGCGGGCGCGGGTCCTGGTGAACTGCGCGGGGCTGCACTGCGACCGGGTGGCGCGGCTGGCGGGTGACGACCCGGGTGTACGGATCGTCCCGTTCCGGGGCGAGTACTACGAGCTGGCCCGGCCGGAGCTGGTGCGCGGCCTGGTCTATCCGGTGCCGGATCCGGCGTTCCCCTTCCTGGGGGTGCACCTGACACGGGGCATCGACGGCGGCGTGCACGTCGGCCCGAACGCGGTGCCGGCGCTGGCCCGGGAGGGGTACACCTGGTCGGTGATACGGCCGCGCGAGCTGGCCGGGACGCTCGGCTGGCCGGGCTCCTGGCGGATAGCGCGGCGCCACTGGCGGTACGGCGCGGGCGAACTGCACCGCTCGGTGTCGAAGCGCGCCTTCACGGAGGCGGTGCGGCGGCTGCTGCCGGAGGTCACGGAGGCGGATCTTCGGGTGGCGCCGGCGGGGGTACGGGCGCAGGCGGTGCTGCGGGACGGAACACTGGTCGACGACTTCCTGATCCGGGAGACACCGCGCATGATCCATGTTCTGAACGCCCCGTCCCCGGCGGCCACCGCCTCGCTCCCGATCGGCAGACGGGTGGCGCGGCGGGCGCTGGGAGCACTGGGGGCGCAGGGGGCACTAGGGGCACAGGGGGCGCAAGGAGTGAGGTAGGCCGCCACTCTCCGGGGCCTGCGGCGCTTCGGGGCCTCCCGCCCTCCGGGGCCTCCCGTTCTCCGGGGCCTGCGGCGCTTTCCCCCTGCCCGTCGCGCCGTAGAATCGGGGCATTGTGTCTGAGTCCTCCAGCGTCCGTCCCGACGCCGCCCACCACGTCTCCCCCTTCCACCGAGCGAAGGGCGAGCCCCGCTTCCCCGGCGGTCCCGCGCCCGACCCCGCCGGGTCGCACCACGAGCGGCGGATCCGCAGCTTCCAGCCGCGGCGCAGCCGGGTGACCACGGGGCAGGCCGAGGCACTGGAGCGGCTCTGGCCCCAGTGGGGCCTGGACATCGACGGGCAGCGCGTCCTCGACCTCGACGAGCTCTTCGGCGGCCGCGAAATGCCGGTGGTGCTGGAGATCGGGTTCGGCATGGGCGAAGCCACCGCGCAGATGGCCGCCGAAGCCCCCGGCACCGGCATCCTCGCCGTCGACGTGCACACACCCGGGCAGGGCAACCTGCTCGGTCTCGCCGAGCGCGCCGGTCTCACCAACGTCCGGGTCGCCAACGGCGACGCGATCATCCTGCTCCGCGAGATGCTGCCGCCCGCCTCCCTCGCCGGGCTGCGCGTCTACTTCCCCGACCCGTGGCCGAAGAAGCGCCACCACAAGCGGCGCCTCATCCAGCCCGAATTCCTCTCCCTCGCCGCGCCCAGCCTCGCGCCCGGCGCGATCCTGCACTGCGCGACCGACTGGGAGCCGTACGCCGAGCAGATGCTGGAAGTGCTCACCGCGCACCCCGACTTCGAGAACACCGTGCCGGACGGCGGCTACGCGCCCAGGCCCGGATTCCGGCCGCTCACCCGCTTCGAGGGACAAGGGCTCGACAAGGGCCATGTCGTGCACGACCTGCTGTTCCGCCGCAAGTAGCAGCCGCAAGTAGTACCCGTGGGCAGAACCGGCAGGCAGAGCCAGCAGGCAGAACTCCTGGGCATCACCGGCTGTCACGGCTGTCAGTGCCTCTCGTTAGGGTCGTCGGGTGTACGAGTCGCCTCCGCACCCCCGGCACCACCCGGCGGTCCCGGACTGTGAGCAGCAGCCGCAGTTCACCGCCGTACCGCCGCCTGCGCACTGGCGCTACAAGCCGCGCCGCGCCTGGTGGCGCACCAGGGCGGTGCGCGCGGGCGCGGTGATCACGCTGCTCGCGCTCTGTGCCCTGGTGATCCTGGCGATCGTCCGCGACCAGACCGGCACCCAGGGCTTCCTGGTCGGCCTGGGACTGGCGGTGCTGCCGGTGCCGCTGCTGGCCGCCGCGTTCCGCTGGCTGGACCGGGTGGAGCCCGAACCCTGGCGGAACCTCGCCTTCGCCTTCGCCTGGGGCGCGTTCGCCGCGGCCCTCGTCGCGATCATCGCGAACAGTTTCGCGACCCGCTGGATAGCCACGGCCACCGCCGACCCGGCGGGGGCCGAATCCCTGGGCGCGACGGTGATAGCCCCGGTCGTCGAGGAGAGCGCGAAGGCGGTGGCGATACTGCTGATCTTCCTGTTCCGCAGACGGGACTTCACCGGCATCGTCGACGGAGTGGTCGTCGCCGGCTTCACGGCGACCGGCTTCGCCTTCACCGAGAACATCCTCTACCTCGGCACCGCCTTCGGCCAGGACCAGGAGGCGGGCGCCTACGGCCTCGCCTCGGTGACCGCGGCGACCTTCTTCGTACGCATCGTGATGTCGCCGTTCGCGCACCCGCTGTTCACGGTGTTGACGGGCATCGGCTTCGGGCTCGCCGCGCTCGCACCGCAGCGACGCCCGGGCCGGTGGCGGCGGATCGCGCTGCCGCTGCTCGGTCTGGTGCTCGCGATGGGCGTGCACGCCCTGTGGAACGGTTCCGCGGTCTTCGGGACGTACGGCTTCTACGCGGTGTACGCCGCCTTCATGGTCCCCGCCTTCGCGCTGCTGACCTGGCTGGTGATCTGGACACGCCAGCGCGAGCTGCGCACGATCGCCGCCGAGCTGCCCGCCTACGCCGCCGCCGGCTGGCTGCGGCCGGCCGAGCCGTTCACGCTCGCCTCGATGCGGGCCCGTTCGCTGGCACGGGACGCGGCGGCGCGCGCGTACGGGAGCGGTACGTACGGAAACGGAAACGGAAACGGTCCGCACGGGAGCGGTCCGTACGGGGGCAGTGCGTACGGGGGCAGTGCGTACGGAAGCCGGGCAGCATCCGGCGGGCGGGCCCCGTCCCGGGCCGCCGCCCGTGCCGCCGCCCGTGCCGTCGCCGAGTACGAGGTCTTCGCGACGTCCCTGGCCTTCCTGCGCCACCGGGCCCACCGCGGCGCGGTGGGCCCGGACTTCGCGGCACGCGAGCAGGAGCTGCTGCACCACCTGTGGCAGCGCAGGGACGTGGCCGGACCGGCGCTGGAGTACGCGGCGTGGGCGACGAGCCGGGCATGGGCCCCGCCACCGCCCCCGCGGCAGTCCCGGCCGCACCCACGGCCGTCACCGGCGCCGTGGTACGGACCGCCGCCCCAGCGCCCCGCCCCGCACCGGGACCACGCCGTCTACAACCCGTACCGGCAGCAGCGGTAACAGAGCCGGCAGCCCTGGCGACGGGGGGTGTGTGCCAGGACTGCCGGGGACTGAGGGGAACCGCGGGACATACCGTCAGGCCACCGGACCACCGGACCACCGGGCCGTCCGGGGCAGCAGGCCGTCCGGGCCACCGGCCGGCCGTCAGACCGTGAGGCCCTTGTCCCGCAGCCACGCGGCCGGGTCGACGCCGGCGCCGCCGGGCGTGTGCACTTCGAGGTGGAGGTGCGCTCCCGTCACATTGCCGGTGGCGCCCACGCGGCCGATGACGTCGCCCGTTCCGACCTCCCCGGAGGTGGCGGTCATCGAGGAGAGGTGGCAGTACCAGACCTCCGTGCCGTCCGGGAGCTCCAGGACGATGCGGTAGCCGTACGCACCCGACCAGCCCGCCGACGTGATGGTGCCGCCGTGCACGGCCTTGACCGGCGTACCCGTCGGGGCGGCGAAGTCCAGGCCGGTGTGCTGGCCGGAGGACCACATCGAGCCGGACTGGCCGTAGGTGGAGGTGAGCGTGTACGACGAGGTCGGCAGCGAGTAGCTGGCGGCCAGCTTGGCGAGCCGCTCCTGCTCGGCCTTGCGCGCGGCCTCTTCCTCCGCCTGTCGCTTCTCCTCCTCGGCCTTCCGCTTCTCCTCCTCGGCCTTGGCCTCCGCCGCGCTCTGCTGCTCGGCCGCCTCGGCCGCGGCCTGCTCGGCGGCCTTCGCCTCGGCGGCCACCTTGGCCTCGGCGTCGGCGGCGTCCTGCTGCTGCTCGGCCTGCTGGAGGATGCGGGCGCGCAGCGCCTCGCCCGCGTCGGTGGTGCCCTGCCGCGCGTCGGCGGTGGTGACGCCCGCGGTGGTGAGCGGGGCGGCCGCCAGGATCGTTTCGCCCGCCGTGCCCGTACCCGCCTGAACGCCGGAGCCCGATCCGGAGCCCGCGTCGTCGGACATCAAGGAGCCTATGCCGGGAAGGGACTCGGCGTCGGGCAGCGAGTCCGCTATCGCGTCGGGAAGGGAGATCGAGACGGCCGGCTTGTCCTGCGCGGTGGCTATGCCGCCCGCGCCGACCGCGGCGATGACGCCGACACCGAGAACGGTGGAACTGCGGCCGATTCCGCCGCGCTGCTTGACGACGCGATGACGGCCGCGTACGGGCCGGATGGACTCCTCGGTGGGGTTCCACTCTCCCCAGGTTCCCTCGGCGCCACCGGGAATCCCGGCGGCGTTCGGAACGTTCGGTACCTCGTACCCGTAAGAGGGCAGGGGTGCTTCGGGGGCAGGCCTGTTGGACGCCACGGAGGCGTGCTCCTTTCCTTCCTTCTCGCCTACCGGGTTAGCTGACGGGTTCGGAGCAGGAAGGTCTCCTACGGGCCTCCTCGTAGGTACGAAGGAGTCCGATTCACCCCAAGGAACGTGGTTCCCCGGTTCCCTTGCGGAATTCGGCGCGTGCGCACGGTGTCGTCTCTTGTGACGACTGGGACGACCGCGCTGCGTTATCGAACGTTAATAGACACCGGGTCCGCTTTCCAAGCCGTTCCAGGTGATCGTTAACGATATTGGCACGGACCAATCGCCACACATATGGTCACAGCGGGGCGAGTTGCCATGCCCCCGATCGACATTCCGAAACCTCGAAGTGGTGACGGTTCGTCAATTGTTATGCGCAGGGGCGTCTTACGACTACACAGTGTCGCCGGACTAGCTTCGTCACCATGGTTGCCAACAGCACGCGGTCCGTGGCCGGCCGCTACCGCGAGTTCTCCGAACAGCAGGCGCAGGGCGTCTCCCCCGGCTACGCCGAACTCACCGCCCGCATCAGCGAGGACGAGGAGCTCTGCGCCCTCATCGCCGCCCTGCCGCCCGGCAACAAGCAGCAGCCCAACCTCCTCCTCGCCGCCGTCCGTTTCCTCGGCGGCCCCCACGAGCGGTGGGTGTCCTTCCGCGCCTGGACCCTGGCCCACTGGGACGCCGTACGCGCCGTCGTGCTGACCCGCTTCACCCAGACCAACGAGCCCGCCCGCTGCGCCACCCTGCTGCCCCTCCTCGCCGCGCTCCCGCAGCCCCTCGCCCTCATCGAGGTCGGCGCCTCCGCCGGCCTGTGCCTCCACCCCGACCGCTACGCCTACCGCTACGACGGCGGCGCCGTCCTGGGCTCCTCCCCCGTCACCTTCGACTGCCGTACGGAGGGTCCCGTGCCCCTGCCCACCGCGCTGCCCGACATCGCCTGGCGCGCCGGCATCGACCTCGACCCCCTCGACCCCACCGACGAGGACGACGTCCGCTGGCTCCAGTCGCTGATCTGGCCGGGCCGTGCGGAGCGCCCGCGCCAGCAGCTCGCCGCCATCGAGGCCGTACGTACGGCGCCCCGCCCCCGCATCGTCCGCGGCGACCTCGTCGACCACCTCCCGGCGCTGGCCGCCGACGCCCCGGCGGACGCCACCCTGGTCGTCTTCCACACCGCCGTACTGACCTACCTGCCGCTCGCCCGCCGCGAGGAGTTCGCCGCGCTCGTCCGCGCGCTGCCGGGCCACTGGATCTCCAACGAGCACCACACCGTGCTGCCCTGGCTCGATGCCCCCGCCCCCGACGACGAGCACCTGCTCACCCTCGCCCTCGACGAGCGCGCGGTCGCCTTCACGGCTCCGCACGGCCAGGGTCTGCACTGGTTCGGTGCGACGAGTGCGACGAGTGCGACGGGAGAGGCGGGTGCGACAGGTGCGGCGAGTGCGCCGCCACCCGCCTGACCAGGCTCACGGTCCGACGGCGGTCCGGCTGCCCCTCGGCGGGCCGTGCGACCGCCAGCAGGGCCATGTCGTCCGTGGCGGCCCCGTGCGTGTGCAGCCGTACGTCGTCGGTGATCGCGTCCAGCAGCTCCTCGGGTCCCGGGAAGATCCGCCCGCGCAGCCGCGCGGGCGGATCGTAGAAGACACCGGCGGCGTTCCTGGCCTCGGAGAGGCCGTCCGTGAAGAGCAGCAGCGTGGCGCCCGGCGGGAACGCGCATTCCTGGGCCCGGTCGGGCCAGGCCGCCAGCTCGCCCATCCCCAGCGGCAGCGCGGCCTCGGTCGGCACGATCTCCGTGAGATCCCCGTCGGCGTACAGCATGAGCGGTTCCGGATGGCCGCGGTTGACCAGCCGTACGACGCCCTGACCGCGCGGGATCTCGGCGAGCACGGCGGTCGTGAACCCCTCGAAGGCGTCCAGCCCGTCCCGCCGCGCGCCCTCCCGCATGAGTGCCCGCTCCAGCCGCTGCGCGACACCTTCGAGCGACCTCTCCTGCTCGGCGGCCTCCCGGAACGCCCCGATGACGACGGCCACCGCCTCCACCGCGCCGAGCCCCTTCCCGCGTACGTCGCCGACCACCAGCCGCACCCCGGCCGGTGTGTCCTGTACGGCGAAGAGGTCCCCGCCGATGAACGCGTCCGCCTGCGCTGCCTCGTACCGCGCCGCGACGTGCAGACCGGCGATCCGGCCGGGCGGCGTGGGGAGCACGGCGCGCTGGGCCGCCTCGGCGATGGTGCGGGCGGAGGCGAGCTGCTCCCCGCTGCGGCGTACGACGCGGTTGATGACCAGCGCGAGGACGGCGACGGTGACCATGGTGACCAGTTCGGTCACCGACTCGACCTCGGTCGAGGTGCCGTTGTGGAGATGCAGCCCCACGACGGCGCCGATCGCGGCGGCACCGGTCAGGAGCGTGTTGAGGGGGGAGAAGAACGGCGCGGCGATCAGCGGGGCGGCGGCGAAGAGCGGCGACGCGGTGAAGTGCGGCGGCGTGACGACGTCGAAGACGATCCCGCCGGCGATCAGCAGCGCCGGCAGGGCCCGGAGGAAGTGCCGGGCCGCGCTCACGGCACCGACGCCCGCTCCGTCTTGCTTCCCCACCTGTGGTCTCCCGCTCGCTCCGCACCCGCGTGCGGACGGTACCGCGCCCAGCCCAGGCTGGCCGTAGCCGCGCCGCACGGCCATCCGGGGGCAGCCGACCGGGGGACGGCGACGCCCGGCGCGAGCCGGAAACGACGAAGGTCCGGATCTCTTCCGAGATCCGGACCTTCGTCTTCTTCTTCAGTAGCGGGGACAGGATTTGAACCTGCGACCTCTGGGTTATGAGCCCAGCGAGCTACCGAGCTGCTCCACCCCGCGTCGTTGAACTCAACTCTACGCCATTCGGGGACCGGCTCCGACCACGTACGCCTGCGCCGCCGCCATCCCCGGCACCCGGCCCCCGCGCGTCACCTCGCGCCCGGTGGCGACAGCGCTCCCGCACCGCACCCGGCCCCCACCACGCCGAGCCCGTCGGGGGCGGTCCGCGCGGTCCCGCGAGGCGGCCCCGAAGGCCGCCCAGGTCGCCAGCTGTTACGGCGTCACCGCAACGGCCGCGCCCAACGCCCGTCCGGGCGGTGGCCGTTGCCCGGCGGCGCTACTCGGCGGTCTCCGTCCGTTCCCACCACTCGTAGACGGTCAGCCGTCCTTCGTCGCTGTCCTGGTGCCTCGTCGTGACCTTGAAGTGCTCGTATCCGCCGCGGTGCGGAATCTTCAGTTCCTGCCCGGGAGGAGTGATCGGGACGATCCGCCCGCGCAGATCGTCCGGGCCGCCTTCGAGAAGTGCCTTGTCCGTCATGCCCCCAGTGTTCCTACGCACGGGCCGGCGCGCACGCGGAGGAGCCCGGGGCCGAAGACGCGAAAGCGCCCCGGCCGGGACGAGCCCGGCGGGGCGCTGACGTGCGGGTCGGCCGGGGATTCCCGGCCGCCTGGGGCGGTAGGCCGTGTGGGACTCGAACCCACAACCAACGGATTAAAAGTCCGCTGCTCTGCCAATTGAGCTAACGGCCCTCGGCGAGTCACCCCCGAGCATAGCCGCAGCGGGCCCGGCAGCCGATCGGGTATCGGTTGCCGGGCCCGTCGCGGTCTGCCCGGACCCTAGAACAGGCCCTTGTAGTTCTGCCAGCCGGTGGCGATCTGCGTGCGGCCGCCGAAGGAGCCGCGGCCGTCGCCGTCGTTGCGGAACAGCTTCCCGGCGGAGTCGCGTTCGACGATGTCCGCCTTGCCGTCACCGTTCAGGTCACCGACGCCGACGATGGCGTTGTACGACCGGCCCCAGTCCTTGAAGACCTGGACCCGCCCCTTGAACGTGCCGTTCCCCGTACCGTCGTAGCGCCACAGCCCGCCCGACCTGTCGTGCCCGAGCAGATCCGCCCTGCCGTCGCCGGTGATGTCGCCGACCCCGGCGATCCGCCCGTACGTCCTCCAGTTCGCACCGATCCGCACCTTGGCCTTGAACTTCCCGCCGGCCACGCCCGCGTAGAAGTACACGTCTCCCGTCGACGCCTGACGCGCCACCAGGTCCGTACGGCCGTCACCGTTCATGTCGCCGGGGGAGGTCAGCACGTCGTACTGCCCCCAGCCCGTCCCGATCGAGGTGTACGCGGCCGACGGCGTCAGCGCCTTCCCGCAGCGGGGCCTGTACGCACGCAGCTCGCCCGACGGCTGCCGCACCAGCACGTCGTTGCACCGGTCGCCGTTCACGTCACCGAACGGCACGGCGTACGCCGACACCGGCCAGCCGCTGCCCGACGTCCTGCCGGAGAACTTTCCTCCCGCCGTTCCGTGCTGGAAGGTGAAGGAGCCGGAGCTGTTGAGCGTCAGCAGGTCGCCGATGGCGTCGCCCAGGGCGAAGTCGTGGCGCACCGGTCCCGCCTCCCGCAGCCTGACGGTCCCGGTCCGCCGCAGCGCGGGACCGTTGCCGTCCGCCGGTACGGCGGACAGCGTCCAGGCGTAGGTGCCGTTCGGGAAGGGGACATCGCCCGGCACGTCCCGGACCATGCCGTGCCAGTGGGCGGTGAGCAGCTCACGCGCGGCCCCGCCCCGCACCGTGTCGACGGTCCTGCCGGTGGCCCTGTCGCGCAGCGTCAGCGTCCAGGACGCGGCCGGCTTGGACAGCGGGGTGGTGGTGACGTCCCGGGGTACGGCGTCGAAGGCGCGCGGAGTGATCTCCGGGCGGTCCTCCGGCGTTCCGGCGGCGGTCATGGGCTGTCCGAGGACACCGGACGGGATCAGGTGCGTCTGCTCCTGGCCGTCCACGTACGCGGCGTTCCCGCCGAAGCGGTCGACGGTCCACCGCACGTGCCGCTGCGAGACCCCCGTGCCGGGCAGCTCGCCGACGGTACGGCTGCGGGCCTGCCCGGTGTCCACCGCCGTGAGGACGAGCTTGCCTGCGGCCTTGTCGTGCGTGACGACCCATCCGTCACCGAGCAGCGTCTCGCCCGAAGGCACGGACACGGACTTCTTCGCCGTACGGTCGTACACCCCGGCGGGACCGCCCGAGGGGCAGCTCCAGTACAGCCAGCGGCCGACCGCCTGCAACTCCTCCGGAACGCAGCCGGCGCCGGTGGCGGCCGTCTCGGTGGTCTTCCGGGTGGCGATGTCCAGGGCGGTGAGTACGCCCTTCTCCGCGCCCGCGGTCCACAGCCGCCCCGCCCACACGGAGGCGGCGCCGGGGGCGCGCTGGAGGACCGTCTCGCCGTCGGAGAGACGGTAGACGGTCTGCTTCTTGGCGGCCTTCGACGTGTGGATCAGGTGCTCGCGGGTGACGGAGGTGATCTCCCCGCCCTCGGGGACCGCGAGCGTGATGTGGTCGTCGTCCCGCGGCCCGTCGACACGTACGAGGTCGCGCTCGGCGTTGTCCCGCTCCAGGCGCGCGAACCGCCCGTCGCCCGTGCCGTGCAGCGCGCCGCACGCCACGTCGTCGTCCGCGCACGGGGGCACGTCGTAGCCGTGGCCGGTGAGCCGGGCACGCTCTCCGTGAGTTGGAGTGCCGGTGGCACTGAGCGTGCGGCCGTAGTCCCGCTTCGTGCCGGTGCTGTTGTCGATGAAGCCGAGGCGCCCCTGGGCGAGAGCCAGCCCTTCCACGGTGGCGGGCACGGGCGGCAGCTTCTTGACCAGCGCCACCTGCGGCCTGCCGTCCGGACCGGTCGTCACACGACGGATACCCCAGTCGTCGGCCTGGTAGCCGCCGACCGTCACCGCCGTGCCGTCCGGTCCCGCCAGCACGCGCCTGTCGGTGCTCCTCAGGAGCGTGATCGACGGGCCGCCGGCGAGCGGTACCGCCTCCAGCGCCAGGGACGTGGCGGACACGTGGACGAGCCATTCGCCGACAACCGCCCAGCCGGTCGTGGGGCTGGACAGCGCCGTCCCCAGCTTCAGCACCGTCGGGGTGGCCGAGATGTCGTTACGGGGAACGGACGACACGGTGAGTTCGGCCGCGTTGTAGAGGGTGAGGCGGCCGGGCGCCAGCTCGGGGCTCCACAACCCTGCTCCCAGCGGCGGGGTCACCCCGCTCACGACACCCGTCGGCTTGTCGACGAGGATCAGCCGCTGGGAGCCGCCGACATCCGCTCTCAGGACGATGGAGGTGTCGTCACCTGTGGCGGGCGAACGGAACTCTGTGCCCTCGGGCAGTCCGGTGATGCGCACATCACGGGTCACGCCCCCGGGGCCCGGCGAAAGCAGATGCAGCGAGGTCGTGCGCGTACCGTCGCTGTTCAGGACTGTCTCGGCGGTCAGGGCGGTCGAGCCGAACGTTCCGCAGTACCTCTGGCCTTCGGGGACAGTGATCGTACGGACCGAACCGTCTGCCGCGTCCCGAAGCTCGACGTCGCCGTTCCCCTTGCCGAAGGCCAGTACGTCACTTCCAGTGGCAGAGCCAGGAGCGCCGTTCTCGTGGGTGCCGACCGGAAACGTCTCGCCGTCCGCGAAACGTGTCCACAGCCTGCCGCTCCGGCCCTCCTCGGTGTGGAACACACCCTGCCGGCCGGTGCCATCGGCGCCACCGACGATGGGCCCCTGCAAGGTCGCGTCCCGGACGGTTGTGCGGAATTCCGGCGGAATCAGGACCTCTTGAGCCTGTTGCGCCCCGCCGTCCGCCACGGCTGCTTGCAGCGGTGTCAGAGCGGCGGTCAGTCCTACTCCCATGACTGCGGCGATCGTGCCGCGTACAAGGGCATGACGTGTCACTCGGGTCCCTCCCCGGGAGCCTGAAGAAGGCATGGGGAAGCGACGGCGGCTGTGCGCGCACCGTCGGCGAATCGAATCGAGCCACGCCCCCCGGCAGTGCTCCCATGCAAGTGGGCGGATCGTAACAGCAGTCACGTATGTGGGGGAAGGGGAAAGAAAAGCGGGCCCGTTCGTGAAGAACGGGCCCGCTTTCGCAGGTCGGCGGAGTACGCCGCCGAGCTGATCAGCTATCAGCTGCGCTTCCAGCGCGGCTTGTCGTCACGGCGGCCGAACGAGCCGGTCGCCGTGCCGGTGCCGGTGCTGCCGCCGCCGCGGTGGTCGTCACGACGGCCCTGCGGGCGGTCGTGGCCGCCGGCGCGGAAGCCGCCGCCGGCCGGACGGTCGTCACGGCGGTCGCGGTTGAACGGACGGTCGGCGCCGCCGGCGCGGAAGCCGCCACCGGTGGCCGGACGGTCGTCGCGGCGCTGGAAGCCGCCACGCTCGCCGCCACCACGGTTGTCGTCACGGCGGTCGTTGTCGCGGCGGAAGCCACCGCCACGGTTGTCGTCACGGCGCTCGAACGGACGGCCACCACGGTCGCCACCACCGGCCGGACGGTCGTCGCGGCGCTGGAAGCCACCGCGCTCGCCGCCACCACGGTTGTCGTCGCGGCGGAAGCCGCCACCACGGTTGTCGTCACGGCGCTCGAACGGACGGCCACCACGGTCGCCACCACCGGCCGGACGGTCGTCGCGGCGCTGGAACCCGCCACGCTCGCCACCCCGGTCGTCACGGCGCTGGAATCCGCCGCGGTCACCACCGCGGTCGCCGCCGCGGAAGCCGCCGCGGTCACCGCCACGGTCGTCACGGCGCTGGAAGTTGCCACGGTCGTCGCGGCGCTCCGCCGCCTGGGCCACGACAGCGGCAGCAGCAGCGGTCTCGGCCGCGGCCAGCTCGGCCTCGGCGGCCTTCGCCGCCTCCGCCACGGCCTCGTCCGGGTCCTCGCCGCGCTCGCGCGCCGCACGGGCGACCAGACGGTCGGCCTCCTCGCGCAGCTCGGTCGCACGGCGCTGGACACGCTCCAGCTCGCGGGTGAGCTCCTTGGCCTCGCGCTCCGCCTGCTTGGCGGCGTTGCTCGCGGAGTCGGCCTGGACCTCGGTCAGCGAACGGGCGCCGGTGATCTCGGCGACCTCCGGCTCGAACGCGCCCGCTCCGCCGACGATGTGACGCGAGGCGTCGACGCCCGCGTCCTCCATCAGACGGAAGATCTGGCGGCGCTGGTGCGGCAGCGACAGGGAGACGACGACACCGGACTTGCCGGCACGGGCGGTACGGCCCGAGCGGTGCAGGTAGTCCTTGTGGTCACCGGCCGGGTCCACGTTCAGGACCAGGTCGATGCCGTCGACGTGGATGCCGCGAGCGGCGACGTCGGTGGCGACCAGGGCGTTGACGTAGCCCTTCTTGAAGTCCTCGAGGACGCGCGTACGGGCGCCCTGCGTCATGCCGCCGTGCAGCGCGTCGGCCTTGACGCCCGAGTCCTGGAGCTGCTCGGCGATGCGGTCCGCGCCCAGCTGGGTGCGGACGAAGATGATCGTGCGGCCCTTGCGGGCGGCGATCGCGGCCGTGACCGGCGCCTTGTCCTTCGGCTTCACGACGAGGACGTGGTGGGTCATGGTCGAGACATTGCCCTGGGCGCTGTCGACCTCGTGGGTGACCGGGTTGGTCAGGTAGCGCTTGACCAGCGTGCTGATCTCGTTCTCCATGGTGGCGGAGAAGAGCATGCGCTGGCCGCCGCCGGGGATCTGGTCGAGCAGCTCGGTGACCTCGGGCAGGAAGCCCAGGTCGGACATCTGGTCGGCCTCGTCGAGCACGGCGACCTGGACGTTGGCGAGCGAGCAGGCGCCGCGGTTGATGAGGTCGCGCAGACGGCCCGGGGTGGCGACGAGGACGTCGACACCGCGCTCCAGGGCGTAGATCTGGTTGCTCATGGACGTACCGCCGCAGACGACCTTCATCTTCAGGCCGAGCACGTCGCCGTACGGCTGCAGCGCGTCCGCGACCTGCATCGCGAGCTCACGCGTCGGGGTGAGGATGATCGCGCGGGGCTTCTTCTTCTCGGTGTGACCGCCGGCCAGCGTGGCCAGGGTCGGCAGACCGAAGGAGAGGGTCTTGCCGGAGCCGGTGCGGCCACGGCCGAGGATGTCCTTGCCGGCCAGGGCGTCCGGGATGGTCGCGGCCTGGATCGGGAAGGGCGCGGTGACACCGTTCTGCGTGAGCTTGCGGACGACGCCGTCGGGCAGGCCCAGGGTGGCGAAGGTCACGGTGGGCTCGGCGGGCTCAGTGGCCTCGGCGTCGGCCTCGACCGTCTCGACGTTCTCGATCGCGTCGTCGTTCTCGGCGATCTGGTCGATCTCGGTGGCCTCGATGACGTCGGCGGCCTCTACGGCCGTCTCGTTCTCGGGCATGGCGGTGCGGTCAGTGCTGGAAATGGACATGCGGAATGCGAAACCTCTCGGAGTCTCGGCACGCGCCCAAACTCCGTGAAATCGCAAATCAATCGCAAATCGACCGCCTCAGTGCGGTCAGTCACGGTAAGGGAGAGTACGCGCCACGGGGCGCTCAAGGTCCTCGTTCTTTACGAGAACTCAACGGCGCCGGGCAATGGGGTCAAACGATCTATAACCATACGCACCCTCCCCCCGTTATGGCAAACCGGCCCCCCTACACCGGCCCGACCTGCGGTGATGCCACCGGCTCGCGCTCCATTTCGCGCCGCTCCCCCATCGCCACGGTCTGCGTGTCGGCCGCCGGCGACGCCGAGGGCGGCGGCGTGCTCGGCTCCGGCTCGGACGGCGTCACGGGGGGCGGCTCCGACGCCGGCGGCGGCTCGGGAGGCTCGGCCGGGCGCGTCGGTGCCTGCGTGGTCTCCGTCGGCGTCGGCGCGCCGGGGCGCGGCTTCGGCCGGGCGCCGCCCTTCCGGGGCGGGGCCTGGCCGCTCTTCGACGGTGCGGCGGAGGCGCCCGGCGACGAACGGGGGCCCGCCGGGGCGCCATCCCCGGCCTTGCCGTCGTCGCCCGCCTTCTCGCCCTTGCCGCCCTTGCCGTCCTTGCCGTCCTTGCCGTCCTTCCCACCCTTGCCGTCCTTGCCGCCGTCGCGGCTGGACACCGTCTGCCCGTCGGTGCGACCGGTTCCCGCTCCGACCCTCGCCTTCACCCCGTCGGGCTCCGCCGCCGCGCCCTGCCGGGCCGTCGGGCGGGAGGGCGCCGGCTCGCCTCCCTCGTCGCTCACGCTCATGCAGCCGGCGGACGCCGCGGCCACGAGCACGACAGCGGCCAATCGGGCCGGGGCCAATCGGACAGGCTGGGGCAACTGGCGCACGGGCGGCACCTCCGGGGCACGGCGAGCGGGATTTCACTGCCCAACTCCCTTTGTCCCGCAAGGGACACGCAAGGAGCGACAGGCGAAGGGCGGGCAGGAGCCGCGCGAGACGAGCCGCACCGCCCGCACACCGCCCGCACACCGCCCACGAGCGACAGGGGCCCCACGGGCCGTCACCCCAGCAGCCCCCGCGCGAGATCGAATCCCAGAAAGACCGCACCGAGGCCCACCAGCAGCGACACCCCCGCGTTCGCCGCCGCCAGGAACGTCCAGCCGCGCTCCGCCAGCCGCAGCGTCTCGTAGCTGAAAGTCGAGTACGTCGAAAGGGCCCCGCACAGCCCGGTCCCGAGCAGCGCGTACGTCCCCGAGGACACCAGCGCCCCCGCCAGCACCCCCAGCACCAGGCTCGCCCCCGCGTTGACCACGAGCGTCCCCCACGGGAACACCGAATCGTGCCGCCCCTGCACCGCGCGGTCCGTCAGGTACCGCAGCGGCGCCCCGACCGCGGCCCCGGCCGCCACCAGCAGCCAGGTCATGCGCCCGCCGCCCGCCCCACGGCCGCCCGCGTCACCGCCACCGCCGCCCACACCGCGCCGAGCGCCCCCGCGAACGTCCCGGCGGCGTACCCCAGCGCGGTGAGCGCGTCGCCCCGGTCCAGCAGCCGGGCCACATCCAGGGCGTACGTCGAGAAGGTCGTGAAGCCGCCCAGCACACCGGCCCCCAGGAACGGCCGGACCAGCGCGTGCCCCCGCCCCTGCTCGCTCACCAGCACCATCAGCACCCCGATCAGCGCGCACCCCACCACATTGACGCCGAAGGTCGTCCATACGCTCCCGGGCCACACCGCCCCCGCCCCGTACCGGGCCAGCGCCCCCAGCACGCCGCCCGCCGAGACCGCCGCGAGCACCCGCCACCTGCCGCTCCCGGCGGTCTCGGCGCGGTGCGCGGGCACATGGAGGTCGACGTCCGGGTCGATCGCGCCGACGGAGCCGGTCGCGCCGTCGGAACCGTTCGCGCTGCCAGAGCCGTTCGCGCGGCTCACCCGTACCCCAGCGCGTGCAGCCTCTCGTCGTCGATCCCGAAGTGGTGCGCCACCTCGTGGACGACGGTGATCTCCGTCTCCGCGACGACGTCCTCCCGGGACTCGCACATCCGCAGCGTCGGCCCCCGGAAGATCGTGATCCGGTCCGGCAGCACCCCGGCGTACCACTCGCCACGGTCCGTCAAGGGAGTCCCCTCGTACAGCCCGAGCAGATCCGGTTCGTGATCCGGGTGGTCCGCCGACGGCTCGTCCTCCACGAACACCGCGACATTGTCCATCAGCCGCGTCAGCTCCGGCGGGATCCTGTCCAGCGCCTCGGCGACCAGTTCCTCGAACTCCTCACGCGTCATCTCCAGCACCTGGCCATTGTCACGTAATTCCGCCCGACGGGCGGGGGTGGGCGCCCGCGGGCATGGGCCGCCGCCCACATGGGCATACGGCAGCAATGGCCCGCGCTCCTTTTCGTGCCGTGCTCACCCGGCTGCAACGCCACTACCGCTCCCGCCACACCGCCCCCACCAGCACCCTCGTACACACCCCGCATCCCTATGCGCGGCTGCTCGGCCTCACCGCGGTGGTCCTCTGCGGTGCCTGGCTCGGCCTGCTGATCGTCGGCAGCGTCCGTACGCCGGTCGGCCCGGTGGACGCGACCATGACGCTGCGCGCGTCCGCCGCCGGCGGCACGAAGATCAACGTCTCCCCTCTCGGCGCCCTCGAACTCGACACCCACACCGCCCCCGTCCGCCTCGACGTGGACGTCGACCAGCTCGACCCGGTCCGCTCCCAGGCCCTCGTCGAGCACCCCGAACGCCTCTCCGGCCTCCAGGAGGAGATCGCCGAGGACGTCGCCGACGGCGCCACCGAACTGGCCGTGCGCTCCTGCGTCGCCGTCGTGTCGGGCGCCACCGCCCTCGGCCTGGCCGTCTACCGGCGCCCGCGCCGCGCCCTGGCGGCGGGCGGCCTCGCGCTCGCCCTGCTGACGGTGTCGGGCATCAGCGCGTACGTCACCTGGAACCCGAAGTCGGTGCTGGAGCCCAGGTTCTCCGGGCTCCTCTCCTCCGCGCCCTCCGTGGTCGGCAACGCGCGCAGCATCGTCAGCGAGTTCGACGTCTACCAGAAGGAACTGGCGCGGCTCGTCACCAATGTGACGAAGCTGTACGACGCCACGTCGACCCTCCCGACCTACCAGCCGGACCCGGCCACGATGCGCGTGCTGCACGTCTCGGACATCCATCTCAACCCGGCGTCGTGGCACATCATCGGCTCGCTCGTCGAGCAGTACGACATCGACGTGATCATCGACTCCGGCGACACCATGGACCACGGCACCGCCGCCGAGAACGGCTTCCTCGACCCGATCTCCGACCTCGGCGCCCCGTACGTCTGGGTCCGCGGCAACCACGACTCGGCCGCCACCCAGCGCTACCTCGAACGGCTCGAGGGCGTGCACGTCCTCGACGAGGGCAGGGCGGTGACGGTGGCGGGGCTGCGGATCGCGGGCACGGGCGACCCGCAGTTCACCCCGGACCGCTCGGCCGAGCCACAGGGCGATCCGGCCGAACGCATGGCGGGCATCCGCCTCGCCTCGGCCCTGCGCGACCAGAAGCGCGCCGGCACGCCCGTCGACATCGCGGTGGCGCACAACCCGGTGGCGGCCCGCGAGACGGACGGCACGGTCCCGCTCGTCCTGGCAGGACACATCCACAACCGCAAGAACGAGGTCCTCGACCAGGGCACCCGCCTGAAGATCGAGGGCTCGACGGGCGGCGGCGGCCTGCGCGCGCTCCAGAACGAGAAGCCGGAGAAGGTACGGGCGTCGGTGCTCTACCTGGACCGTACGACCAGGCGGCTGCAGGCCTGGGACGAGATCACGCTGGGCGGCCTGGGCCTGACGACGGCCGAGGTCAGCCGCCATCTGCCGAAGGAGAACCAGCCCTGAGCGACCCCTTCGCCTATTCGGTTTGGCTGACACCGAAACGCCGTAGTACAGTCTCCGACGTGCCCAAGGGCGCCGGTCAGGGCTTGACCGTTCTGAGACCCAAAAGGTCGAAGGAGAAGCGGAACCTCTCGAGGGGAAGCGGAGTCACATGCTTCTCACGTCCCCTGGGACGACAGACGCAGAAGCAGCAGCACTAGCTGTTTTGCCCTCATCGTCTAGTGGCCCAGGACGCCGCCCTTTCAAGGCGGTAGCACGGGTTCGAATCCCGTTGGGGGCACGCACAACAGTGTGCGAGACTTGTTCTCGCACCATGCTTGGTCCTGTGGAGCAGTTTGGAGTGCTCGCCACCCTGTCAAGGTGGAGGCCGCGGGTTCAAATCCCGTCAGGACCGCTGCGGATCGAAAGATCCGAGTGGCTGGGTAGCTCAGTTGGTACGAGCGATCGCCTGAAAAGCGATAGGTCGCCGGTTCGATCCCGGCCCCAGCCACCACTTCGAAGGCCCCGTCCACCGGACGGGGCCTTTCGTGTCATCCCTCCTTCACCGGAGCCTTCGCCGGGACCTCTGCCGGGACCTTGCGGTGCCGGGCGCGCAGGGCGAGCACCACTCCGACCACCGCCACCACCCCGCCCAGCAGCACCGCGTCGGGCACCGCCTCGCCGAGCCCGCCCACCCACTGCTCGACGGCGAACGAGTCGTCCACGTCCAGCAGTCCGGGCAGCGCCGTCGTCCCGTCGAACACGAGGAAGAGCGTGCCCAGCGCGACGAAGAAGAACCCGGACAGCAGTGACGTGGTGTGCAGCTCGAAGCGCCCCGCCCGCAACGCCCGCCCGCGCAGCCACCGCCGCCTGCCCAGCTCGAAGCGCTCCCAGCCCAGGGCGAGCAGGAACAGCGGCACGGCCATGCCCAGCGCGTAGACGGCCAGCAGCAGTCCGCCGTACACCGGGCTGCCGCTGACGGCCGCGACCGTGAGGACGCTGCCGAGGACGGGGCCCGCGCAGAAACCGGCGAGCCCGTAGACGGCTCCCAGCGCGTACACCGAGACGGCCGTCGTGGGCCTGATCCGCCCGGAGAGGGAGGCGATACGGCGTGAGGCGAAGCCCATGCCGAGGATCTGCGCGAGGCCGAGGGCGATGATCAGCCAGCCGCCGGCGAGGACGAGCTGGTCGCGGTGCCCGTAGAAGAGCCGCCCGGCGTACGAGCCGGCCGCGCCCAGCGGTACCAGGGTGGTGGCCAGTCCGGCGTAGAAGATGCCGGTCCTGGCCATCAGCCGTGACGCCGAGTCGATCGAGTACGCGAAGAAGGCGGGGAGCAGCAGCGCGCTGCACGGGCTGAGCAGGGCGAGCAGGCCGCCGAGGAAGGCGGCCAGATATCCGATGTCGGCGTTCACTTCGCCGCCTCGTCCGTCTTCCCCGTCTTCCCCGTCCTCCGGGTCTTCGCCGCCTCCGCCGCCGCCTCGATCGCCTCGGTGAAGGTCCCGGCGGGCTGGGCGCCGGCGATCGGCCGGCCGTTGACGAGGAACGACGGCGTGGAGGTGGCGCCCAGCCGGTACGCCTCCTCCTGGTCCTTCTTCACGGCCTCCGCGGCGGCTTCGCTGCCGGTGTCCCGGGTGAAGCGGGCGATGTCCTTGACCCCGGCCTCCTCGGCCAGCGCCTTCAGCCCGGCGTCCCCGAAGCCCTTCTCCTTGGCCCCGTCGGCGTACGCGGCCGCGTGGAACTGCCAGAAGCGGCCCTGCTGCCCGGCCGCCCACGCGGCGCGGGCCGCCGCGTCCGACTCCTTGCCGAAGATCGGGAAGTTGCGCCACTCGATGCGCAGGGTGCCGTTGTCGACGTACTTCTTCACCAGGGCGGGCTCGGTGTCGCGGGCGAACTTTCCGCAGTAGCCGCACTTGAAGTCGGCGTACTCGATGAGCACGACGGGCGCGTCCGTCCTGCCCTGCGCGAGCGTGTCCCCGGCGTCGTGGCGGGCGAGCTTCGCGAGCTCGGAGTAGACGCCGGCCTGCGGGTCGGCGGAGACCTCGGCCGTCGCGGCGGAGTCGCGCCCGTCGGGCTTGGTGGCGGTGTACGAGACGACGCCGAGCAGGACGGCCGCGGCGGCGACGGCCGCGCCGATGGCGACGGGCTTGGAACGGTGGCGGTTACGGGAGGAGGTCATGGGCGTTCGGTACTCCTGACGGAATGCGGAATGCGGAATGCGGAAACGGGGAGGCGGGGGGGCGTGGATCGGAGCGCGGCGGACCCGGCGGAGCTGTTCCCCTGCCGCCCCGGCCCCGGCCCTCAAGCGCCGGACGGGCTTGAGATGGCCGACCGCCCGGCGCTTGAGGACACGCCCGAAAGGCGTCCGAGGTCCAGGGGGCTGAGGTCTGCCCCGGTACGGGAAGGGGCGGGCAGGGGAAGGCCCCGCAGGGCCGTCCGGCTAGACCCGCAGGATCGAGAGGTCTATGGGCGACGGCGGGTCCGGCGACGGCGGCCGGTGGCCGCTCGCCGGCCGCGGGGCCGGTCCGTCGGCGCCCCACGAACCGGCCCCGGCCCCGGCGTCGTACAGGGCGGGCAGCAGCTCGTACGCCGCCCCCTTGCGCGGCGGCGTGACCGGTGCGCTTCCCGCGCCGTCCCGGTGCCGCTCACGGCAGCCGGGCTCCCGCTCATCGGCGGAGCCGGGCGCGGAAACGGAGGCAGAAGCAGGGGCGGGGGCCCCGCCCGGGGTCCTGCCCGTCGTGTCCGTACACAGGAGCAGCGCGGCCGGCGCCAGCAACGTCCCCGGCAGCGTGCTCGCCGTCGCCGCGCCGCGGCACCGACGGCTGACCTGGGGCATTGGCTCGGAATCTCCTGTCCGGGGGGTGTCCCGCCAAGCGTAAAGGCTCCCGCGCACCCGCACCCGCGCCCGCCCCGGCCGAAATCGGTTCGCCAGTCGCATCCGGCGGGTGAGATCCTGAGTCAGGTATGTCTACTTCCTTCGCCGACCTTCAGACCGCGCTCGCCGGGCTGCCGCTCCGCGACGCCCACCGGCTCGGCCGCCGTCTCGACGGCGCCCGTCGCATCCGCAAGCCCGAGGCCCGACAGGCCGTGCTGGACGAAATCGCCGCCGAGGCGGAGAAGTCCGCCGCCCGGCTGGCGCAGCGTGCTGCCCGGATGCCCGAGATCACGTATCCGGAGTCGCTGCCGGTCAGCCAGCGCAAGGGCGACATCGCCGAGGCGATACGCGACCACCAGGTCGTGATCGTCGCGGGCGAGACCGGCTCCGGCAAGACGACGCAGATCCCCAAGATCTGCATGGAGCTCGGCCGTGGCGTGAAGGGCATGATCGGCCACACCCAGCCCCGCCGCATCGCCGCCCGCACCGTCGCCGAACGCATCGCGGACGAGCTGAAGACCCCGCTCGGCGAGGCGGTCGGCTGGAAGGTCCGGTTCACCGACCAGGTCAACCCGGACGCGACCTTCGTCAAGCTCATGACGGACGGCATCCTGCTCGCCGAGATCCAGACGGACCGCGAGCTGCGCGCGTACGACACGATCATCATCGACGAGGCCCACGAGCGGTCGCTCAACATCGACTTCCTCCTCGGCTACCTCGCCCAGCTGCTGCCGAGGCGCCCCGACCTCAAGGTCGTGATCACCTCCGCGACCATCGACCCCGAGCGCTTCTCCCGCCACTTCGGCGACGCGCCGATCGTCGAGGTCAGCGGCCGTACGTACCCCGTCGAGGTCCGGTACCGCCCGCTGCTCGAAGACGACAGCGACGATTCCGACCGCGACCAGATCACCGCGATCGCGGATGCGGTGGACGAGCTCCAGGCCGAAGGGCCGGGCGACATCCTCGTCTTCCTCTCCGGTGAGCGCGAGATCCGCGACACCGCCGACGCGCTCAACAAGAGGAACCTCCGCCACACCGAGGTCCTCCCCCTCTACGCCCGCCTCTCGCACGCCGAGCAGCACCGCGTCTTCCAGCGCCACACCGGCCGGCGGATCGTCCTCGCCACCAACGTCGCCGAGACGTCGCTGACGGTCCCCGGCATCAAGTACGTGATCGACCCGGGCACCGCCCGCATCTCGCGCTACAGCCACCGCACCAAGGTCCAGCGCCTGCCGATCGAGCGGATCAGCCAGGCCAGCGCCAACCAGCGCAAGGGCCGCTGCGGCCGTACGTCGGACGGCATCTGCATCCGGCTGTACGACGAGGACGACTTCCTCACCCGGCCCGAGTTCACCGACGCCGAGATCCTGCGGACGAACCTGGCCTCCGTCATCCTCCAGATGACCGCCGCCGGTCTCGGCGAGATCGAGAAGTTCCCCTTCATCGACCCGCCGGACCACCGCAACATCCGCGACGGCGTCCAGCTCCTCCAGGAGCTCGGCGCGCTCGACCCGGCGGAGAAGGACCCGAAGAAGCGGCTCACCGAGCAGGGGCGCAAGCTCGCCCAGCTCCCCGTCGACCCCCGCCTGGCCCGCATGGTCCTGGAGGCGGACAAGAACGGCTGCGTACGCGAGGTGATGGTGATCGCCTCCGCGCTCTCCATCCAGGACCCGCGCGAGCGCCCGTCCGAGAAGCAGCAGCAGGCCGACCAGCAGCACGCCCGCTTCAAGGACGAGACGTCCGACTTCCTCGCCTTCCTCAACCTCTGGCGGTACGTCCGCGAGCAGCAGAAGGAGCGCGGCTCCTCCAGCTTCCGCCGGATGTGCAAGTCGGAGTACCTCAACTTCCTGCGCATTCGCGAATGGCAGGACATCTACACCCAGCTGCGCTCCGTCGCGAAGCAGATGGGCATACACGTCAACGAGGACGACGCTCCCGAGCTGTCCGTCCACCAGTCCCTGCTCGCCGGCCTGCTCTCCCACATCGGGCTGAAGGACACCGAGAAGAACGAGTACCTCGGCGCCCGCAGCGCCAAGTTCGCGATCTTCCCCGGCTCGGCGCTCTTCAAGAAGCAGCCCCGCTTCATCATGTCCGCCGAGCTGGTCGAAACGTCACGCCTGTGGGCGCGGGTCAACGCGAGGATCGAGCCGGAGTGGATCGAGCCGCTCGCCCAGCACCTCATCAGGCGCACGTACAGCGAGCCGCACTGGGAGAAGGACCAGGCTGCCGTGATGGCGTACGAGAGGGTCACGCTGTACGGCGTCCCGATCGTCGCCCAGCGCAAGGTCAACTACGGCCGGATCGACCCGGAGACCAGCCGCGATCTTTTCATTCGCAACGCCTTGGTCGAGGGAGACTGGCGTACGCATCACCAGTTCTACGCGGACAACCGCAAGCTCCTGACCGAGGTCGAGGAACTGGAGCACCGCGCCCGCCGCCGCGACATCCTCGTGGACGACGAGACGCTCTTCGACTTCTACGACCGGCGCATCCCCGAACACGTCGTCTCGGGCGCGCACTTCGACTCGTGGTGGAAGCACAAGAAGCGCGAGGAGCCCGAACTCCTCGACTTCGAGCGCGAGATGCTCATCAACGAGAAGGCCGGGGCGGTCACCAAGGACGATTATCCGGACAGCTGGCGCCAGGGGAAGCTCAAGTTCCGGGTGACGTACCAGTTCGAGCCGGGCGCGGACGCGGACGGCGTGACCGTCCACATCCCCCTCCAGGTCCTCAACCAGGTCACATCCGAGGGCTTCGACTGGCAGATCCCGGGCCTGCGCGAGGAAGTGGTCACCGAGCTGATCCGTTCCCTCCCCAAGCCGATCCGCCGCCACTACGTCCCGGCCCCGAACTACGCGCAGAAGTTCCTGGAGCGGGCCGTGCCCCTCCAGGAACCGCTGCCCGTCACGCTCGCGCGCGAGCTGAAGCGGATGGTCGGCGTACCGGTCGGGGCGGACGACTTCGACCTGTCGCGCGTCCCGGACCACCTGAAGATCACGTTCCGGATCGTCGACGAGCGCCGCAGGAACCTCGCCGAGGACAAGGACCTGGAGGCGCTGCGGCTGAAGCTGCGCCCCAAGGCCCGTCAGGCCCTCTCCAAGGCCGCGGCGGCGACCGCGGGCCCCTCGGGCGAGTCGGTCGAACGTACGGGCCTCACGGACTGGACCATCGGCACGCTCGACCGCGTCTTCGAGACGCGCAGGGCCGGCCAGCCGGTCCGGGCCTATCCGGCCCTCGTCGACCAGGGCGAGAGCGTCGCCGTACGGCTCTTCGACACGGAGGCCGAGCAGCGGCAGGCGATGTGGCGGGGCACGCGCCGGCTCATCCTGCTCAACATCCCGGTGAACCCGGCGAAGTTCGCCTCGGACAAGCTCAGCAATCAGCAGAAACTGGCCCTCTCGCGCAATCCGCACGGTTCGGTCCAGGCGCTCTTCGACGACTGCGCGACCGCCGCCGCCGACAAGCTGATCGCTGACCACGGCGGTCCGGCCTGGGACGAGGAATCGTTCCGGAAGCTGTACGACAAGGTCCGCGCCGACCTCGTGGACGCGACCGTGCGCACGGTGAACCAGGTCCAGCAGATCCTGGCCGCCTGGCAGGCCTGCGAGCGCCGCCTGAAGGCCGCCTCCAGCCCGGCGCTGCTGGCCAACCTCGCCGACGTGCGCGACCAGCTGGCGGCCCTCGTGCCGCCCGGGTTCGTCACGAAGACGGGACTGCGCCGGCTGCCCGACCTGATGCGCTATCTGGTCGCGGTCGACCGCAGGCTCCAGCAGATGCCGACGGCCGTCCAGCGCGACACCACGCGCATGGAGAAGGTCCACGAGATGCAGGACGAGTACGCCTGGCTGCTGGAGCAGCTGCCGCAGGGCAGGCCCGTACCGCAGGAAGTCCTGGACATCCGCTGGATGATCGAGGAACTGCGGGTGAGCTACTTCGCGCACGCCCTGGGGACGGCCCAGCCCATCTCCGACAAGCGGATCGTGAAGGCGATCGACGCGGCGGCCCCGTAACTCCGCCGTCGCCTTGAGTGAGTTCGCCCGCACCCCCTGACCTGCTGTACAGTCTGTCTTCGCAGCCCCGAGCAACACGGCAAAGCGAATCAAGGTCCTGTGGAGCAGTTTGGAGTGCTCGCCACCCTGTCAAGGTGGAGGCCGCGGGTTCAAATCCCGTCAGGACCGCACAAGAAGAAGTACGAGAAGGCCCGGATCCGCAAGGATCCGGGCCTTCTCGCGTCTTGACTGCGTCATCTGCCACCGGTAACCAGACAACAGGGCATCGGGGGCCCGCACTGGGAGGTGGCGCATGGCGGCATCAACAGCCAGGCACGAGACGCGCGCGCTGCTGCGTGCCCATCTGGCGGCCTCTACGGGCTATCGCCACGTCACCAGACACTGCCCCATCTGCCACCGGCTCCTGCGGCTCGCCATGGAGCCCGAGGCGGAGACGAAGACGGAGCGGGAGCCCGAGAGGCCGGCGAAGGCCACCGGGCCCACGGGGACCGCCGCCGAAGCGGCCGAGACCGCCGAGGCCGAAAGCCCTTCGCCGTCATGACCAATGACGCTGCACGCCCTCGCCCTTCGCTGGAGCGATGGAAATAAACAAGAGTTTCCCTGTGTGACGGGTGTCACCACACGAGTTTTGGGAACCGGGGGACTTACACCCTCCCTACAACCGGTCAATTTAATATGTGCAATTGCACTCACCCGAAAGGGCCGTTCGGAGCTCTCCCCGAAGCCGCCCCCGACCCGCCCTGAGGCACTCCGAGGGCCCCGGGAACCGGCGCGCCGCAGGTCAGAGCGGTCGGCAGGCGTCCTGGCGCGGGCATAAAAAAAGATCGCGCTGGACCCGGCGGAGTCCAGCGCGATCAACGACGCATCCATCAAGCCCGGATGTGGCGCCTGTTGGGGCAGGCGCCTGTCGTGTGGTGCTCAGGTGGGCGTCCGAGTTGGGGGACCCGGAGGATTGCCCGGTAAAGCGGGTTATTCAGTTGTTCAGGCCTCGCTGCGCTGCTGCGGAATGCCCGCAAGCAGCGCGCGGACCTCTGCCTCGCGGTAACGCCGGTGTCCACCAAGCGTGCGGATGGACGTGAGCTTGCCTGCCTTGGCCCAGCGCGTGACCGTCTTCGGGTCCACGCGGAACATCGTGGCAACCTCAGCCGGGGTCAGCAGCGGCTCGGCGTCAGGGGTGCGAGCGGTCATGAGCGGCCTCCTCGGGAGAACCGAACCATCACGGTTCTTTCCTCTAAATTCTGCACCTTGACCCGCGTTGCCCGAAATGGCGGACGCGGGCCGAGTCGGTTATAGGACGAACGGCTTGTCCTCGGCACTACAACTACACCATCCGTCCAGCCACGTCGGCCAAACCGATGGAATTGCCCTCCCAGGTGTTCATCAGCGACGAAGCCGATGGACCATGCCATAGCGGACAGTCACGTCACAGTGACGATCAGTCACAGAGCGATCAGGAGCCGTCATGACCCCCCATAGCGCGCAATACCGAGCCATTCCGCCCATAGGTGGACGGAAGGAGCCCTCGTCGGACTCCTTGTCCTATTTTGGCATGAGGATGGGGGATGGGCGCAAGAGACCGCTAAGTGCTGTCCATCACGCTTGAGGCAAAGGCCCGTATCAGGACCTACGTCCCGGCCGCCGGATCAGCGCCCCGTCGCACTCAGTTCGCGAACTGGCGCTCGCGCACCACCCGCCACCGCTCCATCAGCCTTCCGTGCACCTCGCGGGCCCCCGCGCCGTCCCCGGCCCGCAGCGCCGCGATCCCCTCGGCCGCATCCGCCGCGGAGTGGTCCTCGGCGAGGTGCTCCTGCGGAAGGACGTGCACCAGACCGCCGTAATCGAGCTCGACCAGCGACCTGGGGTGGAATTCCTCCAGCCAGCGCCCCACATCGACCAGGCCCTCGACGAGCGGCCCGCCGGCCTCGGCGTCGAGTTGCTCCCGCAGCGTCTTCAGCGCCCGCGCCACCCGCCGCCGCGCCTGGGCCATCGGCGTCCGGTAGCGGAGTACGGGCGCGGCCTCCCCCTCGCCCTTGCGGTACTCCCGTTCCTCGTCCGCGAACAGCGCGAACCAGCGCACCGGCACGTGCCACGCCGAACTCCTGATCCACGGCCGCGCGTCCGGGTGGAGCTCCAGCCACCGCTCGAAGTCCGCGGCCGCCTGCCGCCGCACCACCGGCGGCAGCGCCGCGTCCAGCATCGGCTCCGGGAAGAGTCCGGGCAGTTCCTCCAGCGCCAGCCAGCCGCGCAGCCGCGTACGCCAGGGACAGACGCACACCACCCCGTCCACCTCGGTCACGAACGCGTCGCCGCTCTCGTGGACCGGCACGGCGACCGGCGGGGTGGGCAGCAGGCCGGCGAGGGAACGGCGCAGTTCGTCCTGGGCGGTGGGCAGCCGCTCACGGCCCGCGTACCGCTCCCAGTGGCCGCGCTCCGGCTCGGGGAAGGCGGCCAGTGGTTCGTACACCCGCAGATAGGAGGCGTACGGGACGATCACTGATGACGCCTGGGCCACGCCTGCTCCTCACCTCGACCGGAAAGAATCTGGAAGAACCGGAAGGAAACCGGGGAGGAATCGTCCCACGCGTACTCCGCCGGGGGGTGATCCTCGGCACGGGGGTCCACCCGGGGCCTGCCAGGTCTTACTCTCTTGCCCACCGGCCCTCCCCACCCGCAGGAGGGCGTAGCGCCTCGTACTTGGGAGTCACCACCGTGACCGACGCATCCGAAGGCGTCCTGCACACCCTGTTCCGATCGGAACAGGGCGGCCACGAGCAAGTCGTGCTGTGCCAGGACCGCGCCAGCGGCCTCAAGGCCGTCATCGCCATCCACTCCACCGCCCTGGGCCCGGCCCTGGGCGGCACGCGCTTCTACCCGTACGCGACCGAGGCGGAGGCCGTCGCCGACGCGCTGAACCTCGCGCGCGGCATGTCGTACAAGAACGCCCTGGCCGGACTCGGCCACGGCGGCGGCAAGGCCGTGATCATCGGCGATCCCGAGACGCTCAAGAGCGAGGAACTGCTCCTCGCCTACGGCCGGTTCGTGGACTCCCTCGGCGGCCGTTACGTGACCGCCTGCGACGTCGGCACGTACGTCGCCGACATGGACGTCGTCGCCCGCGAGACCCGCTGGGCGACCGGCCGCTCCCCCGAGCACGGCGGCGCCGGCGACTCCTCCGTGCTGACCGCCTTCGGCGTCTTCCAGGGCATGCGGGCCTCGGCCCAGCACCTGTGGGGCGACCCGACGCTGCGCGGCCGCAAGGTCGGCGTCGCGGGGGTGGGCAAGGTCGGCCACCACCTCGTCGGCCACCTCCTGGAGGACGGCGCCGAGGTCGTGATCACGGACGTACGGGAGGAGTCGGTACGCCGCGTCACCGAGCGTCACCCCCAGGTCGCCGTCGCCGCGGACACCGAGGCGCTGATCCGCGTCGAGGGGCTCGACATCTACGCCCCGTGCGCGCTCGGCGGCGCGCTGAACGACGAGAGTGTTCCGGCACTGACGGCGAAGGTGGTGTGCGGCGCGGCCAACAACCAGCTCGACCACCCCGGCGTCGAGAAGGACCTCGCGGACCGCGGGATCCTCTACGCGCCCGACTACGTGGTGAACGCCGGCGGTGTGATCCAGGTCGCCGACGAACTGCGCGGTTTCGACTTCGACCGGTGCAGGGCGAAGGCCGCGAAGATCTTCGACACCACGCTCGCAATATTCGCACGTGCGAAGACGGACGGCATTCCGCCGGCCGCGGCGGCCGACAGGATCGCCGAGCAGAGAATGGCCGAGGCGCGCGGGCGCTGACGCCGCGGCCCCTTCCCCCGGGGGCCGGCCCGCCGTCGGTGGGACATGACGAGACATGACTCACCCCCGTCGGCGGGTCGGCCCTCAGAAGAGGTTAAAATCGCAGTTGACCAGCGAGGACGGGGCTTCTCGTGGGTTCTGTGCCGAGGCGTTGCATGCGGGCGGCGTACCGTATGGCCACGGAAGCAGGTACCGTTGATGCCCTACGGACCGGTCTCTCCGAGGGGAGTCCGTTCCGAACCATGAACGCGTGTCAAGACTCTGGGGCCGTCGAGCCCCGTCACCGAGGGGGTCGAGCCATGGGGCGCGGCCGGGCAAAGGCCAAGCAGACTAAGGTCGCCCGCCAGCTGAAGTACAGCAGCGGCGGGACTGACCTGTCGCGTCTGGCCAACGAGCTGGGCGCTTCGACGACTTCGCAACAGCCGCCTAACGGCGAGCCGTTCGAGGACGACGACGAGGAAGACGACCCGTACGCACAGTACGCGGCTCAGTACAACGATGACGGGGACGAGGACGAAGAGTCCGGTTCTTCGGCACATCGTCGCGGCGCTTGACGTCCGTACACCTCGAACAGGCATTACACACATGACCCGGTCCTGGGGCCTCGGCCCCGGACCGGGTTCTGTGCTGCCCGGGGGGACTACTTCGCGTAGTCGCCCGTAAGCGCCGCGCCCGTGGCGTGGTCGCCGCGCCCGGTGATCTCTCCGGCCACCCAGGCGTCGACACCACGGTCGGCGAGGGTCTCCAGCGCCACGTTCACCGACTCCTCGGGGACGACGGCCACCATGCCGACACCCATGTTGAGGGTCTTCTCCAGTTCGAGCCGCTCGACCTGACCGGCCTTGCCGACGAGGTCGAACACCGCGCCGGGGGTCCAGGTGGAGCGGTCGACCGTGGCGTGCAGGCCGTCCGGGATCACGCGGGCCAGGTTGTTCGCAAGACCGCCGCCCGTGATGTGGCTGAAAGCGTGCACCTCGGCGGTGCGGGTGAGGGCCAGGCAGTCCAGCGAGTAGATCTTGGTGGGCTCCAGGAGCTCCTCGCCGAGGGTGCGGCCGAACTCCTCGACCTCGCGGTCCAGCGACCAGCCGGCGCGGTCGAAGACCACGTGCCGGACGAGTGAGTACCCGTTCGAGTGAAGACCGGAGGACGCCATGGCGATCACCACGTCACCCTTGCGGATACGGTCCGCGCCCAGCAGCCGGTCGTACTCCACCACGCCCGTACCGGCGCCGGCGACGTCGAAGTCGTCCTCGCCCAGCAGGCCCGGGTGCTCGGCCGTCTCGCCGCCGACCAGGGCGCAGCCCGCGAGGACACAGCCCTCGGCGATGCCCTTCACGATGGCCGCGACACGCTCGGGGTGCACCTTGCCGACACAGATGTAGTCGGTCATGAAGAGCGGCTCGGCGCCACAGACGACCAGGTCGTCGACGACCATGCCGACGAGGTCGTGGCCGATCGTGTCGTACACGCCCATCTTGCGGGCGAGGTCGACCTTCGTACCGACACCGTCCGTGGCGGAGGCGAGCAGCGGACGCTCGTAGCGCTTGAGGGCGGAGGCGTCGAAGAGGCCGGCGAAGCCGCCCAGGCCGCCGAGGCCCGCAACTTCAGCGCGCTGCGTCTTCTTCACCCACTCCTTCATCAGCTCTACGGCGCGGTCGCCGGCTTCGATGTCTACGCCCGCGGACGCGTAGCTGGCACCGGTGCCCGCGTGCGGAGCACGCCCAGAAGATTCAGCAGACATGAGTTCGGGATCTTTCGTGTCGTTGAAAAAGGGCGTTACGGGCGACGGAGCGCCTCGGCCGCGGCGCTCGCCGGGCCGGCCGCGAGCTCGGTCTCCAGAAGCTGCTTGCCGAGCAGCTCGGGGTCCGGGAGCTCCATCGGGTACTCGCCGTCGAAGCAGGCGCGGCACAGGTTCGCCTTGGGAATGGTGGTCGACTCGATCATCCCGTCGATGGAGATGTACGAGAGCGAGTCGGCGCCCAGGGACTTGCCGATCTCGTCGATCGTCATGCCGTTGGCGATGAGCTCCGCGCGGGTCGCGAAGTCGATGCCGAAGAAGCAGGGCCACTTCACCGGCGGGGAGGAGATCCGGATGTGGATCTCGGCGGCGCCGGCCTCGCGGAGCATCTTGACCAGGGCGCGCTGGGTGTTGCCGCGGACGATCGAGTCGTCGACGACCACCAGGCGCTTGCCGCGGATGACTTCCTTGAGCGGGTTGAGCTTCAGGCGGATGCCGAGCTGGCGGATCGTCTGCGACGGCTGGATGAAGGTCCGGCCGACGTACGCGTTCTTGACGAGGCCCGAGCCGTACGGAATTCCGCTGGCTTCGGCGTAACCGATGGCGGCGGGGGTGCCGGACTCGGGCGTCGCTATCACCAGGTCGGCTTCGACCGGGGCTTCCTTGGCCAGTTTCCGGCCCATCTCGACACGCGAGAGGTAGACGTTGCGGCCGGCGATGTCGGTGTCCGGGCGCGCCAGGTAGACGTACTCGAAGACACAGCCCTTGGGCTTCGCTTCCGCGAATCGGGAGGTGCGCAGGCCGTTCTCGTCGATGGCGAGCATCTCGCCGGGCTCGACCTCACGGACGTACGCGGCGCCGCAGATGTCGAGGGCGGCGGACTCGGAGGCCACCACCCAGCCGCGCTCCAGGCGGCCGAGGACCAGCGGGCGGATGCCCTGCGGGTCGCGGGCGGCGTAGAGCGTGCCCTCGTCCATGAAGACGAGGGAGAAGGCGCCCATGACGTCGGGAAGGACCTTGGCGGCGGCTTCCTCGATCGTGAGGGGCTTGCCGTCGTCGTCCGTCTGGCCGGCCAGCAGAGCTGTGACCAGGTCGGTGTCGTTGGTCGCGGCGACCTGCGTCGCGCGGCCGTTCTCCTTGGGGAGGGCGGCGACCATCTCGGCGAGCTGCGCCGTGTTGACCAGGTTGCCGTTGTGTCCCAGGGCGATCGATCCGTGCGCGGTGGCACGGAAGGTCGGCTGCGCGTTCTCCCACACCGAGGCTCCGGTGGTGGAGTAACGGGCATGGCCCACCGCGATGTGGCCCTGGAGGGAGCCGAGAGAGGTTTCGTCGAAGACCTGCGAGACCAGTCCCATGTCTTTGAAGACCAGGATCTGGGACCCGTTGCTCACTGCGATGCCCGCGGACTCCTGTCCACGGTGCTGCAGGGCATACAGTCCGAAATAGGTGAGCTTGGCGACCTCTTCGCCGGGAGCCCAGACACCGAAGACGCCGCAAGCGTCCTGGGGGCCTTTCTCACCGGGGAGCAGGTCGTGGTTGAGTCGTCCATCACCACGAGGCACACCACCGAGTGTAGGCGAGATCGACCACTGGTCCGAATTGGGGACACGGGCGGCTGCCGGCCCCCGAGTGCCCGGGGGTTGACAGGTACGCGGTGTCTCCGTCAGGCTCCGGCCTCATGCAGTCCCTGGGTGACCCCTCGGTCACGCTTGTGGAGCGCCGCCACGTCGACCTGGTCCGTGTCGCGAGCGCCATCTGTCGCTGCGCGTAGGCGCGCCTTCCCTCGAGCGCCCCGCAGACCACCTCTCCTCCCCGCTCCTTCCTTCGCGCCGCCTTCCCGCGGCCGTTCCCTGCCCCGATCCGGCCCGGCCGGGCGCTGAACCGCGCCGCCGCGGGCCCGGTCGGCGTGCTCTTCATCACTGGAGACCCTGTGACCTCGCACGACAAGAAGCTGTCCCGGCGCGCCTTCGGCGGTGTCGTCGGCGCGGGCACCGCCGCCGTCGGCCTCGCGGCCGGACCGGCTCTCGCCGCCGCCCCTGTCGAAGCCCCGCGGGAGCGGCCCTTCCGGGCGGCCGCCGGCCGGCGCTCCCGGCGGCCCAACATCCTGTTCGTCCTGGGCGACGACCTGGGCTGGGCCGACCTCTCCGCGTACGGCTCCCCCCACATCCGTACGCCGCACCTCGACCGGCTCGCCCGGCAGGGGGTGCGCTTCACCGACGCGTACTCCGGGTCCGCGACCTGCTCCCCGACCCGCTTCAGCCTCTACACGGGGCGCTTCCCCGGGCGTACGAAGGGCGGGCTCGCCGAGCCGATCGCGGACAGGTCGGTGGGTCTGGAACCGACGCATCCCACGCTCGCCTCGCTGCTGAAGGGCGCCGGGTACGCGACCGCGCTGATCGGCAAGTGGCACTGCGGGTACCTGCCGGACTACAGCCCGACGCGGTCGGGCTGGGACGAGTTCTTCGGCAACTTCGGGGGCGCGCTGGAGTACTACTCGAAGCTGGGGCTCGGCGGGGAGTACGACCTCTACGAGGGTGACGCCCCGTACAAGGACCTGCGGTACTACACGCGGATCCTGACCGAGCGGGCGAGCGAGTACATAGAGCGCGAGCACGACAGGCCGTGGCTGCTGAACCTGAACTTCACCACCCCGCACTGGCCCTGGATCGCCGACGGCGACGAGGAGGCGAGCGCGGAGATCGTACGGCGGATCAGGGCGGGCGACCGGGGCGCGCTGTGGCACCAGGACGGCGGCTCGGTCGAGAAGTACCGGGAGATGGTCGAGGACCTGGACCGGTCGGTCGGCGAGGTGCTGGGCGCGCTGCGGCGGTCGGGGCAGGAGAAGGACACCCTGGTCGTCTTCGCGAGCGACAACGGCGGCGAGCGCTTCTCGTACAACTGGCCCCTGTCGGGCAACAAGTCCTCCCTGAAGGAGGGCGGCATACGCGTGCCGACCCTGGTGCGCTGGCCCGCGCGCATCGACGGCGGCCAGGTCAGCGAGGTGCCGGTCTTCACACCGGACTGGACGGCGACCCTGCTGGAGGTGGCGGGGGCGCGTCCCGACCCGGCGTACCCGCTGGACGGCGCGAGCCTCGCCGGGTACCTGCTGCGGGGCGAGCGGGCCCCGGCGCGCGATCTGTTCTGGCGCGTGCGGGGCGAGCGGGCGCTGCGGCGCGGCGAATGGAAGTACTACCGGGGCGCGGGCGGCAGGGACCAGCTCTTCCGGCTCACCGAGGACGCCCGGGAGCAGGCGGACAGGGCGTCGCAGGAACCGGAGCGGCTGGGCGCGCTGCGGGCCGCCTGGGAGCGGACGGACGCGGGGCTGCTGCCGTACGGGGCGGTGTCCTGAGCGGGGGTGGCGGCCCTCGCGGTCACTTGGCGATCGCGACCGCGTCCAGTCCCTTGCCGTCCGGCGCGGTGAGGGACAGGGCGCGGTCACGGATCGCGTAGGCCGCCCTGCCGTCGAGGATGTCGAGCAGGGCCCGCTCGGTGTCCATCACCGGCGGCGGGCACAGCTTCCGGGTCGTGGCGATCTTGGAAAAGGTCATGGTGGATCCGGAGACCTTCGCCCTGCCCGAGACGTTGTTGCAGCCGAGATGGCCGCCCACGGACCCGTCCTCGGCGAAGACCAGCTTCGCCCTGCCCGCCGCGTCCCCGGGCAGCGAGGCCGCGGTGTCGCCGTCACGCAGCGACTCCACGAGCCACTCGGTGCCGAGCAGCTGCGCGCCGGGCTCCGGCTCCGTCTCGGACAGGGTGACGGTGTCGCCCTCGGCCGTGGTCAGCGTGAGCCTGTCGTTCCTGACCCCGGCCTTGAGCTCACCGGTGAGGGTGCGCTGGAGGTGCTGCTCGAACTTCGCGACGTTCTTCGGGCAGCCGATCTCCGTGGTCTGCGCGGGCCCCACGGTGACCGTGTCTCCCCTGACCGTCGCATCGGCGCCGAAGCGATTGCAGCCGGTGCTGCCCTCGGCCCGGCCCCTGTCGTCGAACCGGACCGTGGCCTTCTCGGGCGCCGGCATCTTCCTGCCGTCGACGGTCACGCTGTCGACGGTCCAGTCGACGCCGGTGATCTGGGGGGCAGGTTTCACGGTGCCGTCGCCTCCGGCGCCCGGGCCCGGCTCCGTACCGCAGGCGGCCAGGGTCAGGAGGGCGAGGACGGTGACGGCGCCGGTGAGGGGGCCGCAGATGCGGGTGCGCGACGTATCCATGGCGGTGGGACGGGACGAGTAGCGTTTCTGGTTCCGCTTACTCGGCTTGTTCGTCTCATTCGCCTCATTCGTCCTTCTTGCCGATGACGACGGTGGCGTACAGCTCGTCGGACGTGACGACCCGCGGGACCAGCCCGTCGCGGGCGACGGTCTCCACGGCCCGCGGCGCCTGGCGCTCGCTCGTCTCGAACAGCAGGTGGCCGCCCGGCGCCAGCCACCGCGCCGCCTCCGCCGTCACCCGCCGCAGTACGTCGAGCCCGTCCGCCCCGCCGTCGAGCGCGACCCGCGCCTCGTGGATGCGGGCCTCCGGGGGCAGCAGCTCTATCTCCTCGGTCGGTACGTACGGCACATTCGCCAGCAGCACGTCGACCCGGCCCCGCAGCGTGGCCGCCGGCAGCGGCTCATAGAGGTCGCCTTCGTACACCTGTCCACCCATGGCGCCGACATTGCGCCGGGCACACCGCACGGCGGCCGGATCGACGTCGGCGGCGTACAGCTCGGTCTGCTCCAGGGACGCGGCCAGCGCCGCGCCCAGCGCGCCCGAGCCGCAGCACAGGTCCACCACGACGGACCGCGGCGGCGCGAGGGCGGCGGCCTGCCGGACGAGGAACTCGGTGCGGCGGCGCGGGACGAAGACCCCGGGGTCGACGGTGACGCGACGGCCGCAGAACTCGGCCCAGCCGAGGACGTGTTCGAGGGGAAGGCCGGCGATCCGCCGGTCCACCATGGCGGCGAGGTCCGCGGGGTCCGGCGCGGTGGAGAGGAGCAACTCCGCCTCGTCCTCGGCGAATACACAGCCGGCGGCACGAAGCCTGGTGACGATGACGGAAGGGGAGAGGGAGGGGGAGAGGGACACGGGAAACCTTTCGGGACGCCGATGGGCGCTCCCTCGGTCACCTATGTCAGGGAAACCACGCGGTCGCGAGAGGAGAGCACCCGACCTGATACAGCGGTAATGGGTCTCACCTCCTCGGTGCGTACGTCCTGCGTGGGCGTCGGCAACATTACATGATCAACTGTCACCCCTACCCGAGAAGGGGCAACAACCCGGCCAGATGGGCCCTTTCACCACTGGCGGCGACCTTCGCCCCGCCGACGGCCGCGTCCCAGTCCGTACGCCCCGTGGCGAGGCGGATCCAGGTGAGCGGGTCGGTCTCGACGACGTTGGGCGGGGTCCCGCGGGTGTGCCGGGGACCCTCCACGCACTGCACCACGGCGTACGGCGGGACGCGGACCTCGACCGCACCGCCGGGCGCCTTCACGGCGAGGGCGTCGGCGAGGAGGCGGGTGCAGGCGGCGAGGGCCTGGCGGTCGTACGGGATGCCCAGCCCGGTCGCGTCGTTCAGATCGTCGGTGTGGACGACCAGCTCGACGGCGCGGGTGACCAGGAAGTCGCCGAGCCTCATGGCTCCGAACCGCATGGACACCAGCCGGTCGTCCGAGGCGCCCGGCAGCGCAGCGGCGACGGCCGCCTCGGTACGCGCGTACAGCTCGTCCGGCTCGGACCCGGCGGCGAGCGCCCTGGTGTCCTCGTCGATCCGGCCCGCGGCGGTCACGGTGGCGAAAGGCCAGTCGAGCAGGGCCACCTCCTGCCCGGCGGGCTCGGGCTCCTCCAGTGCGCGGACGACGGAGCCGAGCGCCAGGCAGACGTGCGCCGTCAGCTCGCGGACCGTCCAGTCGCCCAGCCGGGTGGGGGCGGCGAGCTGCTCGGGAGTGAGGGTGCGGACTCCTGCCCGTACATGGCCGGACTGCGCCAGCACGGCGGCGCGGATCTTGGCGGGGTCGTACCTGCGGGCGCGCTTCCTGGCAGGGGGCATGGGGGCGAGGTTAATCGACCCGGCCGCGGTGGTCGTGGCCGCGTGGCGATCGCGGTGGTCGTGGCCGCGTGGCAGTGGACGCCCGCCCGGCGGACGATGGAAGAGGGCGGCCGTACGGATGACGGAAGGTGGGAAGCAACCATGGGTGAGCACCCGGACAGTGCCCTGGTGCGCCGGGGCTACGAGGCGTTCAACACGGGTGACATGGAGACCCTCGCGACCATGATGATGGCGGACTGCACGTTCCACGCACCCGGTTCGAGTCAGGTCTCCGGTCACTACAAGGGCCGGGACAACGTCCTGGGCCTGTTCCGCAAGCTCTTCGAGCTGTCGGGCCGCTCCATGCGCGCCGACCTGGAGGGCGTCTCCGTGGACGGGCGCGGACATGCCGTGGCCGCCCACAAGTGGTACGCCGAGCGCGAGGACCGCGGCATCGAGATGAAGGGCGCGCTCTTCTTCACGATCGTGGGCGGCAAGATGGCGGACATCGACGAGTGCGTCGAGGACATCGACGAGACCGACGCCTTCTGGGGCACGGCGGAGTGAGGCGGAGCGAGCCGCTCGCGGACACGGCGCCGGACCGGCCGACGGCCCCGCCCTCCTCTTGGAGGGCGGGGCCGTACGTACGTCCTCGGTCCGTGCGGGACTCAGGCGAAGAGGCCCGGGAGGGTCTCCTCGTGCGCCGTACGGAGCTCGCTCAGCGGAATGCCGAACTCGCCCTGCACCTCGATCTCGTCCCCGTCGACGACACCGATCCGGGTCGCGGGCAGACCCCTCGCCCCGCACATGTCGGTGAAGCGGAGCTCCTCGCTGCGCGGCACGGAGACGACCGCCCGGCCGGCGGACTCGGAGAAGAGGAACACGAACGCGTCCAGACCGTCCGGCACGACCAGCCGCGCACCCTTCCCGCCCCGCAGGCAGGACTCGGTGACCGCCTGGATCAGGCCGCCGTCGCTCAGGTCGTGCGCCGCGTCGATCATGCCGTCGCGCGAGGCCGAGATCAGGATCTCGCCGAGCAGCTTCTCCCGGTCCAGGTCGACCTTCGGCGGCATGCCGCCGAGGTGGTCGTGGATCACCTGGGACCAGGCGGAGCCGCCCAGCTCCTCGTGCGTGTCGCCGAGCAGGTAGAGGAGCTGGCCCTCTTCCGCGAAGGCGACGGGCGTACGCCGGGTCACGTCGTCGATCACGCCGAGCACCGCGACGACGGGCGTCGGGTGGATCGCGGTCTCACCGGTCTGGTTGTAGAGCGAGACGTTGCCGCCGGTCACCGGCGTACCGAGCTGGAGGCAGCCGTCCGCGAGACCGCGCGTGGCCTCGGCGAACTGCCACATGACGTCCGGGTCCTCGGGGGAGCCGAAGTTCAGGCAGTCGGAGATCGCGAGCGGCTTGGCGCCGGAGGCCGCGACGTTGCGGTACGACTCGGCCAGCGCGAGCTGCGCGCCCGTGTACGGGTCGAGCTTCGCGTACCGGCCGTTGCCGTCGGTCGCCATCGCGACGCCCAGGTTCGTCTTCTCGTCGATCCGCACCATGCCGGCGTCCTCGGGCATGGCGAGCACCGTGTTGCCCTGCACGAACCGGTCGTACTGGTCGGTGATCCACGACTTCGACGCCTGGTTCGGCGACGAGACGAGCTTCAGCACCTGCTCGCGCAGCTGGGCCGCGTCCGCCGGGCGCGCCAGCTTGTTCGCGTCGTCGGCCTGGAGCGCGTCCTGCCACGCGGGGCGGGCGTACGGCCGGTTGTAGACCGGGCCCTCGTGGGCCACGGTCCGCGGCGGTACGTCGACGATCTGCTCGCCGTGCCAGAAGATCTCCAGCTGCGAGCCGTCGGTCACCTCACCGATGACGGTGGCGATGACGTCCCACTTCTCGCAGATCTCCAGGAACCGGTCGACCTTGTCCGGCTCGACGATCGCGCACATGCGCTCCTGCGACTCGCTCATGAGGATTTCCTCGGGCGAGAGGGAGGAGTCGCGCAGCGGAACGGTGTCCAGTTCGACCCGCATGCCGCCCGAGCCGGCGCTCGCCAGCTCGGAGGTGGCGCAGGACAGGCCCGCGCCGCCGAGGTCCTGGATGCCCGCGACGAGCTGCTCGCGGAAGATCTCCAGGGTGCACTCGATGAGGAGCTTCTCCTGGAAGGGGTCGCCGACCTGGACGGCCGGACGCTTCGCGGGACCGGTCGACTCGAAGGTCTCGGAGGCGAGGACCGACACGCCGCCGATGCCGTCGCCGCCCGTGCGGGCGCCGTACAGGACGACCTTGTTGCCCGGACCGCTCGCCTTGGCGAGGTGGATGTCCTCGTGCTTCATGACGCCGATGCAGCCGGCGTTGACCAGCGGGTTGCCCTGGTAGCACGCGTCGAAGACGACCTCGCCGCCGATGTTCGGCAGGCCCAGGCAGTTGCCGTAGCCGCCGATGCCCGCGACGACGCCGGGCAGTACGCGCCGGGTGTCGGGGTGGTCGGCCGCGCCGAAGCGCAGCGGGTCGACGACCGCGACCGGGCGGGCGCCCATGGCGAGGATGTCGCGGACGATGCCGCCGACACCCGTGGCCGCGCCCTGGTAGGGCTCGATGTAGCTCGGGTGGTTGTGGGACTCGACCTTGAAGGTCACGGCGTAACCCTGGCCGACGTCGACGACGCCCGCGTTCTCGCCGATGCCGACGAGCATGGCGTCGTTCTGCGGAACCTTCTCGCCGAACTGCTTCAGGTGGACCTTGCTGCTCTTGTACGAGCAGTGCTCGGACCACATGACGCTGTACATGGCGAGTTCGGCGCCGGTGGGGCGGCGGCCGAGGATCTCCCGGATACGCGCGTACTCGTCCTCCTTGAGGCCGAGTTCCTTCCAGGGCTGCTCGGCCTCGGGGGTCTCCAAGGCGTGCTTGACGGTGTCCAGGCTGTGCTTGATGGTGCCCTCGCTTCGCTCGGTCATCATGCGCTGACCAGCTTCTTCAAGATCGAGGTGAAGAATCCGAGGCCGTCGGTACGGCCCGTGCCGACCAGCGGCTCCACGGCGTGCTCCGGGTGCGGCATCAGGCCGACGACGTTGCCGGCGGCGTTGGTGATGCCGGCGATGTCGCGGAGCGAGCCGTTCGGGTTGACGTCCAGGTAGCGGAAGGCGACGCGGCCCTCGGCCTCCAGCTCGTCGAGCACGCGCTCCTCGGCGACGTAACGGCCGTCCATGTTCTTGAGCGGGATCCGGATCTCCTGCCCGGCGGTGTAGTCCGCCGTCCAGGCCGTGCCGCTCGTCTCCACGCGCAGCTTCTGCTCGCGGCAGATGAAGTGCAGGTGGTTGTTCTGCAGCATCCCGCCGGGCAGCAGGTGGGCCTCGGTGAGGATCTGGAAACCGTTGCAGATGCCGAGGACCGGCAGGCCGGCCTTCGCCTGCTCGATGATCGTCTCCATCACGGGCGAGAAGCGGGCGATGGCTCCGGCCCGCAGGTAGTCGCCGTAGGAGAAACCGCCCGCGAGGACGACCGCGTCGACCTGCTTGAGGTCCTTGTCGCGGTGCCACAGCGAGACCGGCTCGGCGCCCGCGGTCCGGACGGCGCGGAGGCTGTCCTGGTCGTCGAGCGTTCCAGGAAAGGTGACGACTCCGATACGAGCGGTCACTTCGACTCCTCCACCTTCACGGTGAAGTCCTCGATGACGGTGTTGGCGAGGAACGTTTCGGCCATCTCGTTGATGCGGGCGAGGGCGGCGTCATCGACCGGCCCTTCGACCTCGAGCTCGAAACGCTTTCCCTGACGGACGTCCGCGATTCCCTCGAAGCCGAGACGGGGCAGTGCACGCTGCACCGCCTGTCCCTGCGGGTCGAGGATCTCGGGCTTGAGCATGACGTCGACTACGACGCGTGCCACTGGCACTCCCGGTGGTGGTGTGGTGCGAAGGCGGTTCCATCAGCGTACCCGCCCAGAAATTCTACGCGGGTAGATAAGGGTTGACGTGGATCACGGACCGGTATCGGAGCGGCAGCCCCGAGAAAAAATCAGGGAAAAATGGCCGCCTCCGATTGCGGACGGACACGCGGACGGAATTAACTGGGCCACACCATGCAATGCCTGTCGCTGTACAAAGGAATAGCGAATAAATCAGCATTGCTCCGAAACAGCCGGAAGGCCGGCGTCGCCCCACGTCAAGCGTGGTGACGCCGCAGGAAAGGACCGATATCCGTGGCTCAGCGCGTAGTGGTCACGCTCTCCGACGACATCGACGGAGGGGAAGCAGCGGAAACGGTCAGCTTCGGCCTGGACGGGAAGTCGTACGAGATCGACCTGAATCCCGCCAATGCAAAGAAACTGCGCACGGCACTGGAGCCCTTCATCCAGGCCGGCCGAAAGCAGTCGAAGTCGGGCAGGGCCTACCGCCACACCGCCGTGGCCCCCGACCCGGCGGCGGTGCGCGCGTGGGCGCGCTCGCACCAGATGGACGTGCCGGCCCGCGGCCGCATCCCGAAGAAGGTCTACGAGGCCTTCGCGGAGGCCTCCTGACGCCATGTGGAGGTACCGATTTGCATTGCACCCCCACCTGTCGGCTAGAGTCTGGATCACGCCGAGGGGCAAGGCCGAAGGGCCGGTCCCCGAGCAGCGTGCGGGTGTAGTTCAGTAGTAGAACATCCCCCTTCCAGGGGGAAGGCGCAGTGTGCAATTCCTGTCACCCGCTCTGCATCGCTATACCGGCCACTTCGGTGGTCGGGTACAGTGGTGGCACCATATGCGGACGTGGCTCAGTTGGTAGAGCATCACCTTGCCAAGGTGAGGGTCGCGAGTTCGAATCTCGTCGTCCGCTCAGCGAGTACGAAGGCCCCGGTCATGACGACCGGGGCCTTCGTCGTGTCCGCCCGTCGTATCCGCCGTCGGCCGTACTGACATTTGTCATGTGCAGTGGTGACAGCACGCACTTCCGCCGGCCGTGGCCCGGCGGAAGTCTGGGGACATGACCACCCATGACTACGTGATCGACGCGGAAGGGCTGCGGCGCGTCTACAGCGGCGGCTTCGAGGCCGTCCGCTCGCTCTCCTTCTCCGTGGCGCGCGGTGAACTCTTCGCGCTGCTCGGTACGAACGGCGCGGGCAAGACCTCGACCCTGGAGCTCCTGGAGGGCCTGGCCCCGCCCAACGGCGGCAGTGTCCGGGTGCTCGGCCACGACCCGTACACCGAACGTGCGAAGGTGCGGCCCCGGGTCGGCGTGATGCTCCAGGAGGGCGGCTTCCCGTCCGAGCTGACCGTGCGCGAGACGGCCCGGATGTGGGCGGGGTGCACCAGCGGGGCGCGGCCGGTGGGCGAGGCGCTGGAGCTGGTAGGGCTGGAGAGGCGGGAGAACGTACGGGTCAAGCAGTTGTCCGGCGGTGAACGGCGGCGGCTCGACCTGGCGATGGCGCTGCTCGGACGGCCGGAGATCCTCTTCCTCGACGAACCGACGACGGGCCTCGACGCCGAGGGGCGGCGCGAGACGTGGGAGCTGGTGCGCGAACTGCGCGACGGGGGGACGACCGTACTGCTGACCACGCACTACCTGGAGGAGGCCGAGGAGCTCGCCGACCGGCTGGCGATCATGCACGAGGGGCGGATCGCCGCCGAGGGGCGGGTCGACGAGGTGGTGGCGGCGTACCCGTCGCAGATCTCCTTCGAGCTGCCGGACGGTTACCACCTGGGGGATCTGCCGCCGCTGGGGCAGCTGGGCGTCACGGGGCACGAGGTGGCGGGCCGGACGGTGCGGTTGTTCACGGGCCGGCTCCAGGCCGCCGCCACGGGGCTGTTGACGTGGGCCGACGCGACGGGGGTGGAGCTGCGCGGGCTCGATGTGCGGTCGGCCTCGCTGGAGGAGGCCTTCCTGAACATCGCGCGGGAGGCGAAGGAAGAGACGAAGGAAGCGGGGAGCACGGGCGTGACGGGCAAGGGGGCGGCGCGATGAGCACGACTGCCGCGGGACGCGTGGCGGCGCTGACGCGGGCCGAACTGACTCTGCTCGTACGGCACAAGGCAGTGCTCGTCACGGCGCTGGTGCTGCCCGTCGCGATGACCTATGCGATGCGGCCGTTCCTGGACGGCCTGGACCTGAAGAAGGCCGGGATGTCGCTGGGCGCGGCGATGATGCCGATGACCGTGGCGTTCGTGCTGCTCTTCGGGGTGTACTCGGCGCTGGTCACGGTCTATGTGGTGCGGCGCGAGGAACTGGTGCTCAAGCGGTTGCGGACCGGGGAGCCGGGCGACGCGGAGATCCTGGCCGGGACGGCGGCCGCCACGCTGGCGGCCGGGCTCGCGCAGTGCGTGGTGCTGGTGGTCGCGGGGGCGGCGGTCCTGGGGATGGAGATGCCCGCCGATCCGTTGTGGGTGGTGGCCGGTGTGGTGCTGGGTCTGCTGGTCGCGGGCACGACGGCGGCGGCGACGACGGTCTTCACCCGGTCCGCCGAGGGCGCACAGATCACGATCATGCCGATGCTGCTGGTCTCGATGGCCGGGTCGGGGGTCGTCGTACCGCTGGAGCTGATGCCGGACAGGCTCGCCTCGGTCTGCGAGCTGCTGCCGCTGTCGCCGGTCGTGGAGCTGGTGCGGGGCGGCTGGACCGGGCAGTTGGGGGCGTACGAGGCACTGGGCGCCGTCGCCACGGCGGTGGCCTGGACCGTACTGTCGGTGTTCGCCGTGCAGCGGTGGTTCCGCTGGGAACCGCGGCGCTAGGCGTCCGGACAGAGGGAGAGAGCGGGGGGACGGGGATGAGGGGTTTCTGGCGGAAACGGAGCCAGGCCGCGAAGCTGGATCTGTACATGCGGGTGGTGCTGTACGCCCTGCCGTGGCTGACCCCGGTCAGCATCCTCACCCCCCTCACCCGGGAGCTCGTCCGCGGCCCCGACGCCGTCGCGCTCGCACGCGGACTGGTGGCGCTCTCCGTGGCCCAGTGCGCGGTCGCGATGCACACCATCCACCACGGGCTCGCGCACTACGTCGACGGGGCCCCGGCGCCGCGGCGCTCGGCGGCCCTCGCACTGGCCCTGGGCGGCGTTTCGGCGGGCCTGCTCCTGACGCTCCAGACGATCGGCGGGATCGGCGACGGGACGGCGGTGCTGCAACTGCTGCCGTACGCCCTGCTGACCCCGGCCATGTCGACGTTCATGCTGTCGACGCTGCGGCGGCTGGTGCTGGGGTCGGTGGTGGCCGCGGCGCTGGTGGCCGGTGCCATGGTTGCCACCGGGGCGGAACCCCCGCTCGCGGTGTCGGCCGCGGTGGTCGTGTTCTTCGTGGGACTGTTCGCGCTGGCCACCACGCGCTCGACGGCCTGGTTCATGGCGATGATCTGGGAACTGGACCGGTCCCGCGATGTGTCCGCGCGGCTGGCGGTCGCCGAGGAACGGCTGCGCTTCGGACGGGACATGCACGACGTCATGGGCCGCAATCTCGCCGTCATCGCCCTCAAGAGCGAACTGGCGGTGCGGCTGGCGCGGCGCGGCAGGCCGGAGGCCGCCGACCAGATGGCCGAGGTGCAGCGGATCGCGCAGGAGTCGCAGCGCGAGGTGCGCGAGCTCGTACGCGGTTATCGGGACGCGGATCTGTCCGCCGAACTGGAAGGGGCGCGGGGCGTGTTGAGTGCGGCGGGCATCGACTGCCTGATGGACCGGGAGCCGCTCGGCGACGGGCTTCCGTCGGGCGTGCAGTCGGCGCTCGGCTGGGTCGTACGGGAAGCGACGACCAATGTGCTGCGGCACGGGGACGCGCGCAGCTGCACGGTGCGGCTGACGTCCGACGGCGGGCGGGCGGTGCTGGTCGTGGAGAACGACGGCGCGGAGGGCGGTTCCGCTCCGGGCACTCCGGGGTCGGGGCTTGCCGGGCTCAGGGAGCGGCTGACCGCGGTCGGCGGGACGCTGCGGGCGGGGCCGGCCGGGGACGGCAGGTTCCGGCTCACGGCCGAAGTGCCGCTGGCACAGGAGGCGCTGGTGCAGAAGGCGCGGGCGCAGGGGGTGCGGGCGCAGGAAGCGCGGGCGCCGGGGGTGCGGGCGCAGGGAGTGCGGGCGCCGGGGGTGCGGGCGCAGGGAGTGCGGGCGCCGGGGGTGCGGGCGCAGGAAGCGCCGGCACAGGAAGCGCCGGCACCGGGGGCGCTGCGATGACCGTTCCCCCGGTTCCCGTACGGGTACTGCTGGCCGACGACGAGCATCTGATCCGGGGCGCGCTCGCCGCGCTGCTCGCGCTGGAGGACGATCTGGTCGTCGTCGCCGAGGCGGCCACGGGTCCCGAGGCGCTGGCGATGGCGCGGGCGCACCGGCCGGACGTCGCCGTCCTGGATCTCCAGATGCCGGGGATCGACGGTGTGAGTGTGGCCACATCCCTGCGGGCCGAGCTGCCCGGGTGCCGCTGCATGATCGTGACCAGCCACGGGCGGCCCGGACACCTGAAGCGGGCGCTCGCGGCGGGGGTGCGGGCGTTCGTGCCGAAGACCGTCAGCGCGCAGCGGCTGGCCGAGCTGATCCGGAGCGTACGGGACGGAAACCGTTACGTGGACCCGGAGTTGGCGGCCGACGCGATCTCCGCGGGGGACTCACCGCTGACCGTGCGCGAGGCGGAGGTGCTGGAGCTGGCGGCGGACGGGGCGCCCGTCGCGGAGATCGCGGAGCGGGCCGCGCTGTCACCGGGGACGGTGCGCAACTACCTGTCGTCGGCCGCTTCGAAACTGGGTGCGGAAAATCGTCATACGGCTGTACGCCTCGCACGCGAGCGGGGTTGGGTATAGTGGGCATCGCGCCACGGCGCATGCGGACGTAGCTCAGTTGGTAGAGCGCAACCTTGCCAAGGTTGAGGTCGCCAGTTCGAACCTGGTCGTCCGCTCAGAGTGAGTCAGAAGGCCCCGGTCATCGCGACCGGGGCCTTCTGCGTTGCCCTAGGACCAGTTGGTGCCGGTGAGGAGCTCGTACGCCTCCAGGTACTTCGCCCGGGTCGCGTCGACGATCTCCTGCGGGAGCGCGGGCGGCGGCAGCTCCGCCTTGCGGTCCCAGCCGGAGGCGGGCGAGGTCAGCCAGTCGCGGACGTACTGCTTGTCGTACGACGGCTGGGCGTGGCCGGGCTCCCAGGTGGCAGCGGGCCAGAAGCGGGAGGAGTCCGGGGTCAGCACCTCGTCGGCGATGACCAGCCGGTCGCCGTCGAAGCCGAACTCGAACTTCGTGTCGGCGAGGACGATGCCCCGGTCGCGGGCGATGTCGCGGGCCCGGCTGTACACGGCGAGGGTCGTCTGGCGCAGCTTGGCGGCGGTCTCGGCGCCGACCTGGCGGGCGACTTCCTCGTAGCTGACGTTCTCGTCGTGATCGCCGACGGCCGCCTTCGTGGCGGGCGTGAAGATCGGCGCGGGGAGTTCGGAACCGTCGGTCAGACCTTCGGGGAGGGCCAGGCCGCACACGGTACGGGTCTCCTGGTACTCGACGAGACCGGAGCCGGTGAGGTAGCCGCGGGCCACGCACTCGACCGGGACCATCCGCAGGGACTTGCACACGAGCGTACGGCCGGCCCAGTCGGCGGGGGCCCCGGGCGGCAGCTCGGTGGAGACGACGTGGTTCGGGATGATGTCCACGAGCTGCTCGAACCACCAGAGCGAGAGCTGGGTCAGCACCCGGCCCTTGTCGGGGATCTCCGTGGGCAGCACCCAGTCGTACGCGGAGATGCGGTCACTGGCGACCATGACGAGGTCGCCCGCCTCGTTCTGGTAGAGGTCACGCACCTTGCCCGTGTGGAGGTGGGTCAGGCCCGGGAGCTGGAGAGGCTCGGGCTTTTCTACGAATCCGGACACGGTTCCTCCGCGTAGGTTGATCCAGGAGCGCTTCCGATTCTCCCGCATGCGGGGCGCGGACGTCGTGGCGGGGCGGTGCGGGAGGTCAGTCACGTTTGCAGATGCGGTCCAGGAGGTTGGCCGTGGCCCGCTGGATGCGCGGGTCCACATGACCCGGACGGTCCAGGGCCGGGGACCAGGCGAACGTGCCCGAGGCGAAGACGAGGGCGCCGCTGGGGGCCCGGTAGAGCGATGTCTCCTGGTGGCGGAGGGCTCCGTCGCCGTCCCGGTAGGGGGAGTGGGCGAGCAGGATGCGGCCCTGGTGCTCGGGGAGGGCGGTGCGCGGGAAGTAGCGGTCGGCCTCGCCGGCCACCAGGCCCTCGATCTCGTCGTTCTCGTGGGCGCCGGTGGAGTCCCAGAGCCAGTGGTCCGCGTTGCGTACGACCAGGGGGCTGGGCTCGGGGACCCGGCCGGCGTACTGGATGCCCATCAGCTGCTGCTCGGGGCGGTCGACCTCGCGCCAGAGGGCGGGCTTGCCGGGGCCGCGGCGCTTGCGGCAGGTGAGGAGGCGGTCGGCGGTGCCGGAGGCGGAGGGCGCGAGCTCGACCTGCCAGTACATGGTGTTGGCGGAGAGGAAGACGAGGGAGGTGCCCGCCTCGCGCGCGAGCTCGGTGGTGCGGCGCATGGGGGCGGACCAGTACTCGTCGTGGCCGGGGAAGACCAGGCCGCGGTAGCGGGTGGGGTCGACGCGGCCCGCGTGCAGGTCACGGGCGTCGGCGTAGGCGAGGTCGTAGCCGTAGCGCTCGGCCCAGCGGATGAAGTCGTACGCGTGACCCACGTGGAGGGGCAGGCCCGCGCCGGCGTACGGGCGGTCGAAGGAGACGGTTGTGGCTGCCTGCTCTTCGCCCAGGAGGCGGCCCATGCTGTCCCACGCGTGGTAGAGGCTGGCGCCGGTGCGGCCGTCCTCGGGGTAGAGGTTGTACGCCTGCCAGGTGATGTCGGGCAGGAGCAGGAGGAGGTCGGCGGGGTGGTTGTCGCGGACCGTGAAGGGGATGTGCGAGCGGTAGCCGTCGGCGGTGGTGAGCACGGCGACGTACGCCCCGACGCTCCAGGAGTCCGTGATCTGCAGACGCCAGGACAGCCACCAGTGGTGGCAGGAGACGGTGCGGTCGGCGGTGAGCGGGGCCGGCTGGACGATGCCGGGCAGGCGGGGGCTGGTGGTGATCTTGGCCGCGCCGTGGCCGCTGTAGTGGCCGATCCGGTAGATGTCGACGGAGAACTGCTGGGGCGGGTCCACGGTGATGTGGAAGTCGATCGCCTCGCCGGGCGCGGCCGCGCCGGGGGACGCGAAGCCTTTGATCTGCTGGCGCACGTCGTCGGCGGTGCGGGGGCCGCCGGTGGAGGCGGGGCGGGGCTGCGGGAGGCGGACGCCGGTGACGGGGTCGACGTGTTCGATGTACTCGGTGTGCTCGGCGTACCAGGGGATGACCTGGCCGCTGTCGCTGAAGAAGTGCTCGCCGCCGCGCAGCCAGGGCAGGGGGCCCTGGCCGAAGGGGTCGGAAACGGCATGCGCGAGAGCGCCTGATTCCCAGCGCCGGATGAACTCGTCCCCCATACCGCTTCCCTCCCTCAGGCCCCCGAGACAACAGTGATGCACCACTTGTCAGCTACCGACCCCCAGCACATCACATAACGCACGCACCCCGTCACCGTTCGTCGCGAATAGGCGTGAACGGAATCTGAGCCTCCGGTACGTGGGGACGTGGTAGGGGGTCGGACGGGCGGCTGGGATGCGGTGCTTCTGTGCTTACTGTGCTTACTGTGCTTCTGGGTGCTGGTGGTGGGTGCGGGGGCTTTGGGGCCGGTGCCGCGCCGGGGCGTCCCCTCCCGGCACCGCGCATGCGCCGCGGGAGCGGTCCTCAGAGCAGGCGGTCCTCAGACCAGGCGGACCGGCTTCTCCGGGCGTACGCCGACGGAGGCCAGCCAGGAGCGGAGCGGCGCCGCGTCGCCGTCCTCGACGAGGCTCAGGACGTGGGCGGCCAGTTCCGTCTGGCGTTCGCCTTCGACCAGCAGTACGGGGCCGTCGAGCCAGTCCAGGCCGGGTACGGCGCCGGCCGTGTCGACGGCGGCGCAGCAGACCATCGCGGTGACATGGTCGGCGAGCAGGTCACGGCCGGTCCTGGGCGGCTGGAGCGGGAAGAGCGGCAGGGGTCCGGTGTCCCACAGGCCGTCGCCCTCACCGGGGCCGAGTGGCGCGGGCGCCGGGACGGCCGCCCCTTCCCGGGCGACCTCTGCCTCGATGGCCGCGGCGAGCGCCTCGGCCGCCGGGTGGGGGCTGAGGGGGTGGGGGCTGAGGGGGTGCGCGTCGCTCGTGGGCAGGGCCGCCGACAGGTGGTTCATCACCCGGGTCAGGGTGGGGGTGTCGGGGACCGTGGAGCGGCGTGTGACCAGGGTGTCCAGCACGTGGTGCAGGCGGGCGGCGTCGGCACGCCACTTGCGGTCGACGACCTCTTCCGGGTACTGCGACCAGTCCACCGGCGACCAGTCCGGCCCCGGCTCTGCGGGGCCGCCGTGGAAGAGGCGGGCGGCGAGGAGGGAGGCGGCCTCGTCCACGGCGCCGGGCTCCTCCAGGAGGTCGCACGCCGGCCGGTCGCCCAGCCGGGAGGTGAAGCCCTCGGCCAGACGGTCGCGCCGGGAGAGCTCGGTGAGGGCGGAGACCACACCCGCGTCGAGCCGGGACGGCCAGCGGCCCATGCGCCAGGCGGGCAGCGCGACCCGGGTCAGCAGCCGGTCCCAGCCCGCGTACGCCAGACCGACCTGCTCCTGGGCCACGATCCGCAGGCCGTAGTCCACGGTCTGTGCGCGCTCGGACGCGGCGGTCGCGACGCCCCGCTCCATCTCGGCGGCGTGTGTGCGGCAGCTGCGCAGCATCAGCCGGGAGGTCCAGCCGACGAAGCCGAGGGGTATACGGCGCAGGAGGCTCCGGTCCGGGAGGGCGGCGACCGCGACGGCGGCGTCCAGACCCCGCACGAAGCGGCGCGCGGCGGCTATGTCGGGGTGCGCGGAGGGCCCCGTACCGGCGACGACCGGGGCGAGTACCGCCCGCAGCTCGGCCACCCGCATCCACCACAGGAACGGCGAGCCGATGACCAGCACGGGCGCGGTCGCGGTTCTGCGCCGGGCGGAGGCGGGGGCCGTGGCGGTCGGCGGGGATGCCGAGGCCGGGTGCGTACGGTCCTCCAGCCAGCTGTCGCAGTCCGGCGTGAGCGCTATCGCGGACGGCGCCGGCACCTCCAGGCGGTCCGCCAGATCGCGCACGAGCCGGTAGAGATCCGGCGCGGACTCCTCGGTGACCTCCACCGTCGGGGTGACGGCCGGCCTCGCCCGTACGATCACGGCCCCTACCGCGACGGCGGCCAGCAGCGCCACCACCGCGACGACCGACGTCACCCAGCGCGCGACGTCCCAGCCCCCGCCGTCCGCATGGCCCGTGGCGCCGCCCACCAGCAGGACGACGGCGACGGCCGCGGGAAGCAGGGCGACGGCCAGCGCCCTGCCGCGGACGCGCAGCACGGCGAGAGCCCTGGAACGCGCGGACTGCGCGCCCTTCTCCACACCCTTACCGGTACCGGACACGGCCGGACGTCACCCCCTTCGCCCTGCGACGGCTTTGCTCATTCCCCCACTGTGGCACCCGCCACTGACATCGCAATGTCGGTGGGCCAAGTGCCGGAATGCTTGCGCCGCACCCTAGTTGGGGGCGGGACAGGCGTCAGCCGGATGGACCAGCGGTCACTCGATGGAATGGCTTTGGGGAAAGCTGCTGACGTCGTCGGGTGTCGGGAGGGGGTGGGGTCAGGCCTCGGTCGCCGCCTTCTGCGCGATGTCCGTACGGTACTGCGCCCCGTCGAGCCGGATCCGTGCCACCGCGGCGTACGCCCGCTCGCGGGCCTCGGTCAGGTCCGCTCCCGTCGCGGTCACCGACAGCACGCGGCCGCCCGCGCTCACCACGGCGTCGCCGTCCCGCCTGGTTCCGGCGTGCAGGACGTACGCGTGGGGCGCGTCCTGGGCCGCGACCTCGCCGAGACCTTCGATCCGGTCGCCCGTCCGCGGCGTGTCCGGGTAGTTGTGCGAGGCGATGACGACCGTCACGGCGGCGTCGTCGCGCCAGTTCAGCGGGGGTTCGGTGTCAAGAGTGCCGTGGGCGGAGCTGAGGAGCACGCGCGCCAGCGGGGTCTTGAGGCGGGCCAGGACCACCTGGGTCTCCGGGTCGCCGAAACGGGCGTTGAACTCGATGACCCGCACGCCGCGCGAGGTGATCGCCAGACCCGCGTACAGCAGCCCGGAGAAGGGCGTGCCGCGGCGGCGCAGCTCGTCGACGGTCGGCTGGAGCACGGTCGCCATGACCTCGTCGACCAGCTTGGGGTCGGCCCACGGGAGCGGGGAGTACGCGCCCATGCCGCCGGTGTTCGGGCCCTCGTCGCCGTCGAGCGCGCGCTTGAAGTCCTGCGCGGGCTGGAGGGGGAGGACCGTCACACCGTCGGTGATCGCGAAGAGCGAGACCTCGGGGCCGTCGAGGAACTCCTCGATGACCACGCGGTCGCAGGCCAGTGCGTGCTCGCGGGCCGCCTGGAGGTCGTCGGTGACGACGACGCCCTTGCCCGCGGCGAGGCCGTCGTCCTTGACGACGTAGGGCGCGCCGAAGGCGTCCAGCACCGTGTCGATCTCTTCGGGGGTGGTGCAGACGTAACTGCGGGCGGTGGGGACGTTCGCCCCGGCCATCACGTCCTTGGCGAAAGCCTTGGAGCCCTCCAGCTGAGCGGCCTCCCGGGACGGGCCGAAGCAGGGGATACCGGCCGCGCGCACGGCGTCGGCGACCCCGGCGACGAGCGGCGCCTCCGGGCCTACGACGACGAGGCCGGCGTCGAGCTCACCGGCGAGCCGGGCAACGGCCGCACCGTCGAGGGCGTCGACCGGGTGCAGCTCGGCCACCTCGGCGATGCCGGCGTTGCCGGGGGCGCAGTACAGCGCGGTGACGTCGGGATCGAGGGACAGAGAGCGGCACAGGGCATGTTCGCGGGCGCCGCCGCCGATGACGAGGACCTTCACGGGTGCAGCCTAGCCCGCGCGCCGCGCTCCCCCCGCCGGGCGTCTGCCGGGCTCCCGGGGGACGTCGGCCGGGCTACTCGTTCGTGAACTCCTCGACGACCGTCGCGCCCAGCTCCCGCACGATCAGGTCGTGGCCGGACAGCGCCGAGTCGACGAGGTCCGGATCGTCCTCTTCCGGTACGTCGTCCTCGATCGCCATCGGCGGGGGAGGGGGCGGGGGCGTCGAATCCACGGCGTAGGAGGCACCGGAACCCGTCCTGGCCCCGGGGCCGGGACCGGAGGCGGAATCCGGTGCCGGGCGCTGCGGGCCGGAGGGCTGGGGAGCGGCGGGGGCGGCCGGGGCTGCCTGGTACGGGGGAGCGGGGCGCGGGGCCGGGGCCGGGGGCCGCCCGCCGAAGCCACCGCCGCCGCCCGGGCCGCCGCCGAAGCCACCTGTGCCACCGGGCGGCTGCGCACCGCCACCGGACGGGTCGACGACCGACTCGACCTTCCACTGCACGTTGAAGGACTCGGCCAGCGCCTGCTTCAGCACGTCCTCGCTGCCGCTGCTCGCGAAGTTGTCCCGGGCCCCGGCGTTGATGAAGGCGATCTGGAGCGTGGTCCCGTCGAAGCCACTGACGTGGGCGTTCTGGCTGAGCAGGATCCAGGTGAAGCGCCGCCGGTTCTTGACGGCCTCCAGGATGCCCGGCCACATGTTCTGCACCTGTGCGGCGCCCTGGGCGGCCGACTGCGACACGGCGGGCGCGGGGGCGGCTGCGGCAGGGGACGCCGCCGGGGCCGCGACGGGCGCGGCCTGCGGCTCCGGCCGGCCCTGGCCCGGAGCGGAGGCGGTGGGCCACCCGCCGGGCCGGCGGCCGGCGTCCTGCCCCACGCCGGCGCCGCCACCCGCACCGGGCCACGCACCGGGCCGCTGCCCGCCCTCGACGGCGGCCGGAGCGGGTGGTGCGGCCACCGGCGCCGGAGCGGGCGCAGAAGCCACGGGCACAGCGGGAGCGGGCGCAGGAGCCACGGGTACAACAGCGGGAGCGGGCACAGCCGCCCCCACTCCCCCGTGCGCGTCGGGCCCCGGTACGTACCCCATCGCGGGGCCGGGAGCGGCGGCCGCGGCCACGAACGCGCCGCCGCCGTTGCGCTCCAGGCGGTCCAGCCGCGCCTGGAGCGAACGCTCGTCGTCGAAGGCCGCGGGCAGCAGCACCCGGGCGCAGATCAGCTCCAGCTGGAGCCGCGGCGACGTCGCGCCCCGCATCTCGGTGAGCCCCGTGTTGACCAGGTCGGCGGCGCGGCTCAGCTCCGCCGCGCCGAACACCGAGGCCTGCGCCTGCATCCGCTCCACGACATCCGCGGGCGCGTCGATCAGGCCCTTCTCGCGTGCGTCGGGAACGGCGGCCAGGATCACCAGGTCCCGGAGCCGCTCCAGCAGGTCGGCCACGAACCGGCGCGGATCGTTGCCGCCCTCGATGACCTGGTCCACGACCTCGAACGCGGCGGCTCCGTCGCCCGCCGCGAAGGCGTCCACGACCGAGTCGAGGAGCGAGCTCTCCGTGTACCCGAGGAGCGCGGTGGCCATGGCATATGTCACACCGTCCTCGGCCGCGCCGGCGAGCAGCTGGTCCATGACGGACATCGAGTCGCGCACGGACCCGGCCCCGGACCGCACGACCAGCGGAAGCACCCCTTCCTCGACCGGGATGTTCTCCTTGCCGCACACCTCGCCGAGGTAGTCGCGCAGCGTCCCGGGCGGCACCAGGCGGAAGGGGTAATGGTGCGTACGCGACCGGATCGTGCCGATGACCTTCTCGGGCTCCGTCGTCGCGAAGATGAACTTGAGGTGCTCCGGAGGCTCCTCGACCACCTTCAGCAGGGCGTTGAAGCCCGCCGGGGTGACCATGTGCGCCTCGTCGATGATGTAGATCTTGTAGCGACTGCCGGCCGGACCGAAGAACGCCTTTTCCCGCAGGTCACGGGCGTCGTCCACACCACCGTGCGAAGCCGCGTCGATCTCGATGACGTCGATCGATCCCCGGCCGTTCCTGGCCAGGTCGACACAGGACTGGCACGTGCCGCAAGGGGTGGGCGTGGGCCCCTGCTCGCAGTTCAGACAGCGGGCGAGGATGCGCGCGCTGGTCGTCTTTCCACAGCCCCGCGGCCCGCTGAACAGGTACGCGTGGTTGACCCGGTTGTTACGCAGGGCCTGTTGCAGCGGGGCAGTGACATGCTCCTGCCCGATGACCTCGGCGAACGACTCGGGACGGTAGCGGCGGTAGAGCGCAAGGGACGACACGTATACGAGGTTATCGGGACCCACCGACAACCGTCCCCGCCCAACGCAAGCGCCCCCCACGCACCCGCCAGAGCCCACTTACCCTTGCTGCCTTCCGGCCCTGGGGGAGTTCGGTGAGATAGCGCCACGTGAGGGGCTGGCCCCCACACTAGCGGATCACCCCCCGGAAAAACGAGCCGGCCCCCGACCGCGCGGAACGCGTTCGCGAGCACTCCTCAACGTCTTGTATTGTTTGCCGCGGAGGATTCGCCTAGTGGCCTAGGGCGCACGCTTGGAAAGCGTGTTGGGGGCAACCCCTCACGAGTTCGAATCTCGTATCCTCCGCCAGTGCCTCACCGGGCACTTGAAGGCCCCGACCGGGAAACCGGCCGGGGCCTTCGTCGTGCTCCCGGTCGGTCAGCGGTGGTTCTTCCAGAACGGGTAGTCGTGGTCCTTCGTGAAGTCCGCGCGCTTCCAGGTGCCCGAGGCCAGCGTCTGCACGTATCCGCCGGCCTCCTGGAAGCGCGGCCGGTTCGTACGGCCCGAGTCGGCGAGCTCCACCCATGTGCTGATCATCCGGTCGCGGAATCGGGCCTGGTCGTGCTTCACCTCCTGGAACAGGCCCATGTCGAACAGGTGGGCCAGCTCGGACATGTGCCGGGCACGCTGGTCGAAGCTGGGCGTCGGGTACGTGTCGAACCAGGGCGTGTCGCGCTCGCTGAACCCGCCCATCCGGGTCGGGACCCACTCCGAGAGCAGCCGTGCGGTGTCCAGTGTCGGGGCCGACCACGCCGCGTCCGTGCGGACCGTCGCCAGGACTTCGCCCGCCGAGGGGGACACCCCGAGCGGGTAGCGCTTCAGTACGTCGTCGGCCCTGTCGCCGAACTCCTCCCGGATCGCGGGCTCGTACGCCTCCGGTTTCATGAGGGCACCTCCCGGCGCGGGCTCCTGGCCGAGGACCCTGCCACGCTCCTCGTCGCGGTTGGCGCCGACGAGCACCGGCACCCGGTTGAACCGTCCGGTGCGCAGCGCTCCCGCGTCGGCAGCGTCCAGCTCGCGCTGATGTCAGGCGTGATGATCCAGCACCTGGGCGACCCGGCCACCGCGCCCACCGACGCCGAAGCGCTCCAGGGACTGCGCGGTCTCGGCGGACTCGCGCGCTGAGGCGCGCTGAGGCGCACCGGTCGGCCCCGAGGAATCCGCCGGCGCCGGCCTCACGCGCCGTCTTCGGCGCCGTCGGCCGTTTCCGGGCAGTGACCGCCTCGGCCCGTGACCGTGGCCGGGTCCGGCGCGGGGTGGGTGGGCGTCAGGCGTCTGAAGTAGAAGCTGCAGTCCTTGAGGGTGCCGGCCGGGTCGCCCGCGTAGGCGGGGACGACGCCGTAGCGGGTCCAGCCCGCGGCGCGGTAGAGGTGCTCGGCGGGGCTGTCGGTCTCGGTGTCCAGGAGCAGGAGCGTGGCTCCGGCGCGGGCGGCGGCCTCTTCGGCGGCGGTGAGGAGTGCGCGGCCCAGGCCCTGGCCGCGGGCGTCGCGGTGGACCATGAGCTTGACCAGTTCGGCGCGGTGCCTGCTGTTGGGCTTGGGGCTGCGGGCGAGGCCGAAGGTGCCGGCGATGCCGCTGGGACCGCGGGCGGCCCACACGGCGAGGCTGCCGTCGTCCACCGCCGGTTGCTGGGCGGCCCACCAGGCGACGGCCTCGTCGTGGCCGAAGGGGGCGAGGAAGCCGACGGACGCGTTGCCGTCGACCGCGTCCGCGAGGAGGCCGGCCAGGCCCTGCACGCTGTCGCGGAACTCGTCGGGCGACAGGCGTGCGATGACGTGAGTCCGTGTGCCGGCGGTCATGGCATGACGACCATGACCGCGTAGCGGGCCGGACCGGGCCCCGGACAGCGGAATCGCGAAGGGCCCCAGAGGCGGAAACGCAGGCAGTCCCCGGCGCGGAGCTCGTGGACGCCGCCGCCCGCCGTGACCTCCAGGGCGCCTTCCCGTACCCAGATGTGCTGCTCGACGCCCGGCACGGGAGGTCCTTCGTACGAGATGTCCGCGCCCGGCCGCAGCGCCCCCTCGACGATCTCGCCCCGCAGCCCGGGGTGCGGCGGGGACACCGACCGCCGGGTGAAGCCCGACTCCTCGTCGCGCCACACCAACTGGCGGCCGGCGCGCACCAGTTGCGGCGGCTCGGCCTCCACCTCGGCGAGCAGGTGCGACATCGTCCGCCCGTACGCCGTGCACAGGGTGCCCAGCATCGCCGCCGTCGGGCTGATCTCGGCACGCTCCAGCCGGGAAAGGGTCGACCGGCTGATGCCCGTATGCCGCGCCAGTTCGTCCAGCGACCAGCCGCGCTCCGTGCGCAGCTCGAAGAGCCTGGCCGCCAGTCGGTCCTCAGTGGTTCTCATTTCAGAGAGAATATCCCATTTCCGGGACGGCTGTCGGTCCGTCTGTCCATCGGTCCGTCAGTCAGTCCTCACGCCACCCGCTCTCCTTCTCCTTCCCCTCCCCTCCCCTCCTTCGCCGGTGGGGCGACTGCGGTCGGCCCGGCGCAGGATCTCCTCGGCGTCGTCGAGCTGCGGGTGGATCCACTGCTCAGTGATCATGCGTTTGCGTGCCTTCGCCTCCGACCCGGTCAGCCGTACGGTCCGTTCCCAGCCGGTGGTGGACACCGCCCCCGCGCCGCCGAGGTCCAGGCACGTCACATACGGCTTCGGCGCGAAGGCGGCGGGAGCGAGGCCCGGCAGGGCGGCGGCCGCGTCGTGCCCCGCGAGTTCGCCGAGGGGGATGGCGCGCCGGCAGCTCGGCAGCGCCTGGTGACCCGGTTCGGCGTACGCCGCTGCCATGTCCCCGGCGGCGTACCCACCGGCACGCCGGTGGCGTGGAGGAAGGGGGCGACCATCGGGCGGCCGATGCGGTCGCGGGGGCGGGGCGGGGAGCAGGGCGGCACCACCTGATCCAGCTCTCCTGGACCACGTCCTCGGCCTCGTCGACGCTGCCGGGAATCCCGTGGGCGATGCCCGGCAGGCGCCCGCGGAGCGCCTCGAACCCCTCCGCCACACCGTTTTCTTCGTTCACCTCATGAGGACGACACCGCCGCGTCACGTGTGACATCGAAGGACAACCCGGCCACCGTGACGGCCAGCACCTCGGCGAGCAGTACCGGTTCACGGCCGGGACGGCTGCCCCCGGTCCGTTCGCACGGACCGCACAGCGTCATCCCCAGAACCGCCCGCCACCTGCCGCGCGGGACACCGCACGCGTCGCATGCGTCGCGCTCGTCGTACGAGACCATGACTCCCCCACCCGTAAACTGTCCTGTTTACAGCCGACGGGGGAATCGTTCCACGAGGGTCTGACAATCATGCCGTGCGGCTTTGTCAGGTTCCTGCCGGTCCGGCCCGGAAGGCGGCCCCGGAGTCACGGCGGAGCGGATCCCGGGAGGGGCGTCCCCCGAACGGGGGAAAACCCGCCCGGCCCGCTCTCCGTACGGTGGAGCCCGCCGCGACCCGCCGCAATCACCGCGACGGGGCCGCCCCAACCGCCCCACAACACCGGAGGGGGCGCTTCCGCTCATGATTTGCTCCCGTTCTGGCGTTTGATACGGCCTTTGCGCCCCGCGCTCATGGCTGCGCCCGGAGCCGCTCGCCCGGTAGGCTTTCCGTGTGATCTTCAAGCGCATCGGAAACGGCCGGCCGTATCCCGACCACGGCCGGGAAAGCACCCGGCAGTGGGCGGATGTCGCGCCGCGCCCGGTCCGCCTCGATCAGCTGGTGACCACCAAGGGCCAGCTGGATCTCGAGACACTGCTCGCCGAGGACTCGACGTTCTACGGCGACCTCTTCGCCCACGTCGTGAAGTGGCAGGGCGACCTCTACCTGGAGGACGGACTGCACCGCGCGGTCCGCGCCGCGCTCCAGCAGCGCCAGGTGCTGCACGCGCGCGTCCTCGAACTCGACACCATCTGATCATCGGGCCGCCCGGCCACCCGGACGGCCCCCGGAGGCCGTCCCCATTGGTCCTTACGGGTTGGTCCGGCCCGAAGTCATTGATCATTTAGTAGGCATCATCACCGAGGCGCACTACGCTGCGCCCATGAGCATGCTGACACCCCCCGGCATGGGCGGAAAGTACCGCATCACGGGCGACAAGTACCCGCGTATGCGACGCCCCCGGAACCGACGCAGGACCATCCTCGCGGTGGCGGCCTCGATCGTGGCCCTCGGTCTGGCCGGCTGGGGGACTCTGCAGCTCATCGACGTCTTCACGGGCGGCGGGAAGAGGACCACGGCCGCCGGACGCGGGCAGGGCTGCGTGAAGCCCGCCGCGGCGTCCGCGCAGCCGAAGGCCGCGCTGCCCGAGCCGGGCAAGGTCAAGGTCAACGTCTACAACGCGACACCGCGCTCCGGCCTCGCCAAGAGCACCGCGGACGAGCTGAAGAAGCGCGGCTTCGCCATCGGCGAGATCGGCAACGCCCCCAAGGCGTACGACAAGAAGGTCAAGGGCTCCGGAGTGCTGCTGGGATCGCCCAGGGCGGCCGCCGGCGCCCTGCCCGTACTCGGCACGCAGCTCAAGGGCGCCCTGCGGAAGACCGACACCCGCAAGGGCGCCGAAGTGGACCTGATCCTGGGCGCGGCCTTCAAGAAGCTGGACACGGAGAAGGACGCGGACCGGGCCCTGGCCGTTCTGGCCGAACCCGCGCCCGCGCCCTCCTCGAAGTGCTGAGAACGCCGCGTCCGTACGACCGCTAGCCGGCGGTCCCGTACATCCGGTCGCCCGCGTCGCCGAGGCCCGGCACGATGTAGCCGTGCTCGTTGAGCCGCTCGTCGACCGAGGCGGTGACCACGGTGACCGGAGTGCCGGCCAGCTCCCGCTCCATGACCTCGACGCCCTCGGGCGCCGCGAGCAGCACGACCGCCGTGACGTCGTCCGCGCCGCGCTTGATCAGTTCACGGATCGCCGCGACCAGGGTGCCGCCGGTGGCCAGCATCGGGTCGAGCACGTACACCTGGCGGCCGGAGAGGTCCTCCGGCATCCGGGTCGCGTACGTCTCCGCCTGGAGCGTCTCCTCGTTGCGGATCATGCCGAGGAAACCCACCTCGGCGGTCGGCAGCAGCCGCACCATGCCGTCGAGCATGCCCAGACCGGCCCGCAGGATCGGTACGACCAGGGGGCGCGGGTGGGACAGCTTCACGCCCGTCGTCGACGTGACCGGGGTCTGGATGTCGACCTGCTCGGTGCGCACGTCCCGGGTGGCCTCGTACGCGAGCAGGGTGACCAGCTCGTCGGCGAGGCGCCGGAAGGTCGGGGAGTCGGTGCGCTTGTCGCGCAGCGTGGTGAGTTTGTGCGCCACCAGCGGGTGGTCGACAACATGGATCCGCATGGCGTCAACAGTAACCGGGCATCCCGGCGGCCCGCGCTGGCATCAACCCGCCGACCGGAGGGAAGGTGGGGTGGGAGACAAACCCGGGTTTGGGGTGGTGTGGTCGATGCCGGACGGGGAGCACGGTCAGGAACAGCAGGAAAACATAGGTGAGGCCGACCGCAGGCGGCGGCGCGCCCAGTTCCTGCGCGAGCTGCACGAGGCCAAGGCACTGCGTGACCGGGTGCAGCCGCGCCGGGCCCGGGCGGCCCGGATGCGGCAGCAGATGCGGATGCGTACCTTCCGCTGGTAGCGGGCCTGCTCGCGGGACCGGGACACGACGCAAGAGCGGAAGACCTCTCGCGGAGCGATTGTTTCTGCCACGATTCCGAGTGGGCGGGGCTCGGAGCTGCGAAACGGTTTCTCCCCACCTCAGCGAACCCTCCGGCCGGGAGGAACTCCAACCGGCACTTCTCAAGACCAGTGGGAGAGTCACGGTGTACTTCGCCGCACTGCTCGCGCGCACCGAAGACGGGTGGAAAGCGAGCGACACGGAGCTCGACGACGTGGAAACCCTGTCCGACCTGACCGATCTGGCCCGTGAGGCCACGGTCGACGAGGACACGGTGATCGTCTTCATCGAGCAGGAAGACGCATGGTTCGGCCTCGTCCGGGTGGACGGCGAGGAGGACCCTCGTATCTATGTCTCGGACGCGGCCGCGGCCGCCCGTTCCTCGTACGGGGAGATCCTGCTCACCGACGAACTGCTCGGCCGGGCCCCCGAGGACCCGGACGTCCTGGAAGTGCTCGTCGACCTCGACGGCACCGAGGACGGGGAACCGGACGAGGAAGTCATCGACGACGAAGAGGAGGCGATCACGGCGGACGACGGCGGTGCCGTACCGGCGGGTCCGCTCGGGGAGGCGGGGATCCTGACGGACCTCGGCCTGCCGGAGAAGGAGCTGCTGGCGCTCGACACGGACGCGCTGGGCGAGATCGCGGACGCCCTGGGCGCCGCCGACGTACTGGAGACCGTCCAGTAGTGAGTCCGGCAGTGACAGAGGAACAGCAACCGGATCCGGGCCCGGATCCGGTACGGGACCGGTGGCGGGCGTCCATGCGCCTGGCCCTGGACGAGGCGGCACGGGCGGCGGTGGCCGGTGACGTACCGGTCGGCGCCGTCGTGCTGGCCCCCGACGGCTCGCTGCTCTCGGCGGGCCACAACGAGCGCGAGGCGACGGGCGACCCGACGGCGCACGCCGAGGTGCTGGCCATCCGCAGGGCGGCGCACGAGCTCGGCGAGTGGCGGCTGACGGGCTGCACGCTCGTCGTCACCCTGGAGCCGTGCACGATGTGTGCGGGAGCGCTCGTGCAGTCGCGGGTGGAGAGGGTGGTCTACGGGGCGCTCGACGAGAAGGCGGGCGCGGCCGGTTCGCTCTGGGACGTCGTACGGGACCGGAGGCTGAACCACCGGCCCGAGGTCGTCGCGGGCGTACTCGAAAAGGAGTGCTCGGACCGGCTGACGGCCTTCTTCAGGGACCGCTGAGGGACCGCTGAGAAGCCCCCTGAGGGACCGGCCGGACAACCGGCCGGACAACCGATTTCGGAGCACGGCCCGGGGTGGGCTAAGCTCTCTCTCGGTAGCGTGTCCGAGCGGCCTAAGGAGCACGCCTCGAAAGCGTGTGAGGGGGCAACTCCTCCGTGGGTTCAAATCCCACCGCTACCGCTCAGAACGGAAGCCCCGACTCTCGGAGTCGGGGCTTTCGTGTTGTGCGGTTAGACTCGCGCGACTCAGGGGACCAGCAGGGGAGGCCGAGCAGCATGGTGCTGGCGAGGAAGATAACGCTCTACGTGGTCGTCGTCTTCGTGCTGTACACGATCATCAAACACCCCGAGCGGGCGGCCGATCTCGTCCAGGTAGGGTTCGAAGGCGTGTCCAGTGCCGCCCAGGGCGTCGGCGAGTTCATGACCCAGCTGATCCAGTGAGCGGGCGCCCTCCGCATCGAAGGAGTGCTCCTTGATCCGCCATCTGGTCCTCTTCAAGCTCAACGAAGGTGTCGAGCGGGACGAGCCGCGCGTCGCCGCCGGCGTGAAGGCCTTCGAAGAGCTCGACGGGACCGTTCCCGAGCTGGAGTTCTGGGAGTGCGCCTGGAACATCACCGACCGGCCCATCGCGTACGACTTCGCCATCAACTCGGCCGTCCAGGACCGCGATGCGCTGAAGCGCTACATCGAGCACCCGGCCCACCAGGCGGCCGCCGCGCAGTGGCGTGAATTCGCCACGTGGGTGATCGCCGACTACGAGTTCTGAGCCCCCGCGGCACCAGGCCCCGCACCGTTCCGGTGCGGGGTTTTTGCATGTTTAAGAACCAACTTGCCCTCAACACGGCTTTATACGGTGCTTGCACACAGTGCACATGTCTTGTGATGCTATGACCGCTTTTGACGGATGAGTTGACGTGGTTGACCGAGATAAGGGGTGGCGTGTCCGTGCCGGCCAGTACAGCGCCTCAAGCTCCGCCCCAGCAGCTTCAGCCACTCCCCCCCGAGACCGCGCCCGACGTCCCCGCGGGCAGCCCCGCGAAGCGCCGGGGCGCGGACACCAGGGCCCTCACCCAGGTCCTGTTCGCGGAGCTGAAGGGGCTGGACCCGGGTACGCCCGAACACCACCGCGTGCGCGGAGCGCTCATCGAGGCGAACCTGCCGCTGGTGCGGTACGCCGCCGCCCGGTTCCGCAGCCGCAACGAGCCGATGGAGGACGTCGTCCAGGTCGGCACGATCGGGCTGATCAACGCGATCGACCGGTTCGACCCGGACCGCGGCGTGCAGTTCCCGACCTTCGCGATGCCGACCGTCGTGGGCGAGATCAAGCGGTACTTCCGCGACAACGTCAGGACCGTGCACGTGCCGCGCCGGCTGCACGAGCTGTGGGTGCAGGTCAGCGGGGCCACCGAGGACCTCACGACGGCCCACGGGCGCTCCCCCACGACCGCCGAGATCGCCGAGCGCCTGCGCATCTCCGAGGACGAGGTACTGGCGTGCATCGAGGCGGGGCGCTCGTACCACGCGACCTCGCTGGAGGCGGCCCAGGAGGGCGACGGGCTGCCGGGGCTGCTCGACCGGCTCGGATACGAGGACCCGGCGCTGGCCGGGGTCGAGCACCGCGACCTCGTGCGGCACCTGCTTGTACAGCTGCCCGAACGCGAACAGCGCATCCTGCTGCTCCGGTACTACAACAACCTGACGCAGTCCCAGATCAGCGCCGAACTGGGCGTCTCCCAGATGCACGTGTCGAGACTTCTGGCGAGAAGCTTCGCCCGGCTCAGATCCGCAAATCGGATCGAGGCGTAACCGGATCGGGTAGGACCCGTACCTGGCCGAAAAGCCGCACACCCCCTCTTTCCAGCGCAGGTTTGTCGACTTGGCGCTACAGCGCGTTGCCGACATGTGACATTCTGCTGAGACCGCGTTTGCCGCAGCCACTCCTCCGGTATTCAGGTGGAGGCTGCTTCCTCCGACGGGAGCGCCCGCCGCTACCGTCAGCGACCTCAAGGGGGTGGCATGTCCGCAGAACAGGGCAGCTCGAAGGTGCTCACGAAGGAAGTAGTGCCTGCCGTGCTCGACCAGGTGACGGCTCCGCCGCCGCCGCTGGTGTCGCAGCCGGAAGCCATCGACACCCGCACTCTGTCCCGCTCGCTCTTCCTGCGGCTTGCCGCTCTCGACAAGGACAGCCCGGACCGTACGTACGTACGGGACACGCTGATCGAGCTCAACCTCCCCCTGGTGCGGTACGCCGCCGCCCGGTTCCGCAGCCGCAACGAGCCGATGGAGGACATCGTCCAGGTCGGCACGATCGGGCTGATCAAGGCGATCGACCGGTTCGACTGCGAACGGGGCGTGGAGTTCCCCACGTTCGCGATGCCGACGGTGGTCGGCGAGATCAAGCGCTTCTTCCGCGACACCAGCTGGTCGGTACGGGTCCCGCGCCGCCTCCAGGAGCTGCGGCTCGCGCTGACGAAGGCCAGCGACGACCTCGCGCAGAAGCTCGACCGCTCCCCGACCGTGCCCGAACTCGCCGCGGTGCTCGGGGTGTCGGAGGAGGACGTCGTCGACGGCCTCGCGGTGGGCAACGCCTACACCGCGAGCTCGCTGGACTCGCCCTCCCCGGAGGACGACGGCGGCGAGGGGTCGCTGGCGGACCGCCTCGGGTACGAGGACACGGCGCTGGAGGGTGTCGAGTACCGCGAGTCCCTGAAGCCGCTGCTGGCGAAGCTGCCGCCGCGCGAGCGCCAGATCATCATGCTGCGGTTCTTCGCGAACATGACGCAGTCCCAGATCGGCGAGGAGGTCGGCATCTCCCAGATGCACGTCTCGCGCCTGCTGACCCGCACGCTCTCGCAGCTCAGAGAAGGGCTCATCGCGGACTGAGCCGCGTCACCGGCGCCGCCGGCGGAGGCCCGGCACACGACCGCCGGGGCGCTACGACGAGCGCCCCGGCGGTCGTGCCGTGTCCGGGCTGTTCCGGGCGGCGTGTCCGCCGGCCGGGAGCGGTGATCAGCGGAGCGCGAGCCAGGCGACCGCCGCGAGGATCACGACGACGGCTACGACGCCGACGATCAGACCGGTCCTGGGACCGCCCGACGCCGCGGCCGCGGCCGGCTGCTGTCGCTGCGGTTCGCCGTCGTCCACGAAGGCGCGGAACATCTGGGTGCTGCCCGCCGGGTCGTGGTGACCCTCGGGGCCCTGGGGGGCATGGGGGTTGTGTGCCATGGGGAAGGACCCTAGCGAAGTGGGGACGCCCCGCACACCCCAGGACCCCTGTAGCGGCCCCTGGAGCGGTGCCACCGCACCTTCACGGAGCTGATCTGCGGCTTTACCGGCCGCTCGGCCGCCCTTGACCCGCCCCGGACCGATCCTTTTGGGTTCCTTTACTCCAGGTGGCCCGATTTCATTTGCCTGTAGCAACCAACCGCTTATATGGTTGCCCTAAGCAACAAGATGTTCGGAGGCGCCCATGGCCGCACAGAGTCGGTTCGCGGAACTGGCCCGGCAGCTCAGCGCCATCGGTGTCGTGAAGCGCGATCTCGCACGCATCCTCCCCGCGCACTGCCCGGCCGGATCGGCCGCCGTGCTCACCCTCCTCGACCACCACGGCGAGATGCGGATGAGCCGGCTCGCCGAGCTCCTCGCGGTCGACATGTCGGTGACCAGCCGGCACGTGGCACACGTGGCGGAGCGCGGCTGGGTCGACCGGGCCCCCGACCCGTGCGACAAGCGTTCACGCATCCTGCGGCTCAACCCGGCGGGCCGGGCGCTCCTGGAGGAACTCTCCGAGCGCTACGTCCAGACGCTCGCCGGTGCCCTCGACGACTGGTCCGACGACGAGGTCGGACAGCTCAACACGATGCTGGCCCGCCTGCGCCACAGCTTCGGTGAATGCCGGGCGCGGTCACCGCACCACTTCCAGCACGACGCAGCAACACCCGCAACACCCGCGTAAGAGCAAAGGAATTCAATGGCTACGACCACACCAGCCGGTGTGCGGGGCGGCCACGCCAAGCAGGGGTCCTCCCACTCCTCCGACGGCGCGCCGATGACTCACCGGCAGATCATGGAGGCCCTCACCGGTCTTCTGCTCGGCATGTTCGTCGCGATGCTGTCGTCGACGATCGTGTCCAACGCCCTCCCCGAGATCATCAGGGACCTCGACGGCACCCAGAGCGCGTACACCTGGGTCGTCACCGCGGCGCTCCTGTCCATGACGGTGACCACCCCCCTCTGGGGCAAGCTGGCGGACCTCTTCAGCAAGAAGCTGCTGGTCCAGGTGGCTCTGGTCATCTTCGTGATCGGCTCGGCGCTCGCCGGCATATCGCAGAACACCGGCACGCTCATCGCCTTCCGCGTGCTCCAGGGCGTCGGCACCGGCGGTCTGGTCGCCCTCTCGCAGATCGTGATCGCCGCGATGATCTCGCCGCGTGAGCGCGGCAGGTACGCCGGTTACATCGGCGCCACGTTCGCGGTCGCGACGGTCGGCGGCCCGCTGCTCGGCGGCGTCCTCACCGACACCGACTGGCTGGGCTGGCGCTGGTGCTTCTACGTCGGTGTGCCGTTCGCGGCCATCGCACTGGTCCTCCTCCAGAAGACCCTCAAGCTTCCGGTCGTCCGCCGCAAGGTGAAGATCGACTGGCTCGGCGCCTTCTTCCTGGCCGCCTCCGTCTCGCTGCTGATGATCTGGGTGACCCTGGCGGGCGACAAGTACGACTGGATCTCGTGGCAGACGTACGCCATGGTCGGCGGTTCGATCGTGCTCGGCCTGATCTTCGTCCTCGTCGAGACGAAGGCCGCGGAGCCGCTGATCCCGCTGCGCTTCTTCCGTAACCGCACGATCGCGCTCACGTCCTTCGCGAGCCTCTTCGTCGGTGTCGCGATGTTCGGTTCGACCGTCTTCCTGAGCCAGTACTTCCAGCTCGCCCGGGACAAGTCGCCGACGATGTCCGGCGTCATGACGATCCCGATGATCGCGGGCCTGTTCATCTCCTCCACCGTGTCCGGCCAGATCATCACCAAGACCGGCCGCTGGAAGGGCTTCCTGGTCGGCGGCGGCGTCGGCCTGGTCGCGGGCCTCGGCCTGCTCGGCACGATCACGTACGACACCGCGTACTGGCAGGTCGCCGTCTACATGGCGGTGCTCGGCCTCGGCCTCGGCATGATGATGCAGAACCTCGTGCTGGCCTCCCAGAACCAGGTCAAGCCGCACGAGCTCGGCGCGGCCAGCTCACTGGTCACCTTCACCCGCTCCCTCGGTGGCGCCATCGGCGTCTCCGCGCTCGGCGCGGTGCTCTCCAGCCGCATCACCCACTACGTCGAGGACGGCCTCGCCGTCCTCCACATCAAGCCGGGTGCGGCCGGCGGCGGGAACACCATCCCGGACATGGACGCGCTGCCCGCGCCGATCAGGACCGTCATGGAGAGCGCGTACGGAGACGGGGTCGCCGACCTCTTCCTGTACGCCGCGCCCATCGCGCTGGTCGGTCTGATCCTGGTCCTGTTCGTGAAGGAGGTCGCCTTGAAGTCGTCCAACGACGACGCGGCGCAGTCGGCGCAGCCGGACACGGAGCAGATGGCCGCGGCGCCCGCCGCGCCCGCCGGCGTGGCCGCCACGGCCACCGAGGCCACCGCCCCGGCCGTGACCGGCAGGACCCTGCACGGCACGGTCCGTACCGCCGAGGGAACGGCCGTACCGCACGCCGCGGTCACGCTGATCTCGCTCGCCGGACGGCAGCTCGGCCGCGCGGTCGCCCAGGAGGGCCGTTACGCGCTGGACGCCCCGGCGGCCGGTTCGTACGTCCTGATCGCCTCCGCCGACGGCTTCCAGCCGCAGGCGTCCACGGTGGTCGTGGGTGACGAGCCCGTCGCGTACGACATCCTCCTGTCCGGTACGAGCGGACTCGCCGGCACCGTGCGCGCCGCGGACGGCGGCCTGCCCGTCGAGGACGCGATGGTCATCGTGACCGACGTACGCGGCGATGTGCTCGCCACCGGCAGGTCGGCCGCCCAGGGCGACTTCGTCTTCGGCGAGCTGGTCCCCGGAACGGTGACCGTCGCGGTGAACGCGGCCGGCTTCCGGCCGATGGCGCTGCCGGTGGAGATCGGCGGCCAGGGCGTCACCCGCGTCGAGGTCGCGCTCCAGTCCGGCGCGCTGGTCCGGGGCACGGTACGCGGCGGCGCCGCCCGGCGCCCGCTGGCCGACGCCCGGGTGACGCTGATGGACGCGGCCGGGAACGTGGTCGCCTCCTCCACCACCGGGGACGACGGGGCGTACGCCTTCGCCGACCTCGACTCGGGCGAGTACACGGTCGTCGCGACCGGCTACCCGCCGGTGGCCGGAGTGCTGACGGTCTCGGGCCGCGGCGTCGACGGCCACGACATCGAGCTCGCCCACCCGGGCGAGTAATCACAGGCCCCCGGCCCGGGGCGCGTCCTCAGCGGAGGCGCGCCCCCGCGGCCGGTGCGGAAACGGGCCCCGGGCGGGTCCGACAGGCAGGGGACGGCCTGTCGGACCCGCCCGGGGCCCTCGGTCTCGAAGGAGAGAGAACGGGATGGGACTTCGCGCACAGGTACGGACCCGGGACGGCTGGGCCGTGCAGCACGCGGTGGTGACCGTGACCGACATGACGGGCACCCAGGTGATCCGGGCGGCCGCGGACGAGGAGGGGACGGCGAGGACCGACACCCCCCTGCCGGCCGGCCCCTACACGGTGATCGTGACGGCCGCCGGTTACGCCCCCGCGGCGTCGACGGCGTTCGTCACGGCGAGCGGACGGGCGGACGCCGGAACGGTCGTACTGGCCCGCCAGGGCGGCGTGGAACTCCCGCCCCCCGGCACCTGGACGCTCGACCCGGCGCACTCCTCGGTGGGCGCGGTCGCCCAGCACCTGGGGATCTCCAGCGTGCACGGCCGGTTCACCGAGTTCGGCGGGCACATCGAGATCGCCGAGGACCTCGGGGCGTCGCGCGTCGAGGCCGTCATCAGGGCGGCCAGCATCGACACCGGCAACGGCATGCGGGACGGCCACCTGAAGTCGCCCGACTTCCTGGACGTCGAGCGGTTCCCCGAGATCAGGTACAGCAGTACGGGCCTGACCCCGGCGGGCCCCGACCGGTGGACCGTGCACGGCGAGCTGTCCCTGCACGGGGTGGCGCGCGCCGTCGACCTGGACCTGAGCTACCTGGGGACGGGCCCGGACCCGTGGGGCGGCGTACGGGCGGCCTTCCGCGCGACGGCCGAGCTGCGCCGCGACGACTTCGCCATGAACTACAACCAGGTCGTCCAGGCGGGCATCTCGGCGATCGGCGCGACACTGCGGGTCGAACTCGACATGCAGGCGGTGCAGGGGGACCGGCTCCCGCAGGCGTAGCGGCCGCGGGGCGCTAGCGGGAGGTGCCGCCGCGTCCGGTGAAGGAGCCGGGCGAGGGCGGGCCGTCGCCCGCCTCGGACACCAGGGCGTAACAGAGGTCCCGCAGCTTGACGTTCCGGCCCTGCGAGGCCCGGCGCAGTATGTTCAGCGCCACACCCGCCGTGCAGCGCCTGCGGGCCATGACGATGCCGATCGCCTGGTCGATGACCGAGCGCGAGAGCATCGCGGTCCGCAGGTCGTGCACCGTCTCCGTCTCCTGCTCGATGCGCTCGGCGACGGCGATCGCCCCCGCCGCCTGGGCGGACAGCCGCCGCGCCGTCTCCCGCTGGTCCCCGAGGGCGTGGGGCCGGCCGGAGTAGAGGTTGAGGGCGCCCAGGGTGTGGGAGTTCAGCGCCAGTGGGACGGCCAGGACGGACCGTACGCCGCGCTCGGCGGCCGCCGCCGGGTACGGGCTCCAGCGCCGCTCCCGGAGCATGTCGGGTACGTAGTTCTCCTCGCCGTTCTCCATGCTGCACACGCAGGGCCCGGTCTCGGCCTCGTACTGCAGCAGGTCCAGCCGGAGCGCCTCGCCGCTTTCGGCGGCGGCCGTGACCAGGCGGCCGTGGCGGCGCATCGTGATGCTGCACGCCTGTGCGCCGTCCGTCGCGCGGACGGCGCGCCGCGTCACGTCCTGGAGGAAGGCGTGCAGGCCGCGCCAGTCGGTGAGCGCGTCGTGGAGCGAGGCGAGGTCGAAGCCGTCGGCCGGTGTGCTCCCCGTGCCCTGCGTGCCTTCCGTGCTCCTTGCCGTATCCGTCATGCCTTTCCTGTGCCCGCGATCGCGCCGGTCACCCTGGGTGCTGCTCCGTGGACCTGACTTCGACGATGCGTGACGCGATGTCGCGGAGCTTCACATTGCCCTTCTGCGAGGCGCGCACGAGACGGTCGAAGGCCTGCGAGGCGTCGATGTTCATGCTCCCCATGAGGATGCCGGTGGCCTGCCCGATCACGTCTCGTGTGTGCATGGCCTCGGCGAGCTGTTCCTGCACCTCGACGGAGTCGAGGGCGATGCCGAGGTGGGCCGAGAACAGCCGCCCGACGCGTACGGACTCGCCGTCGAAGGCGCTCGGCTTGCGCGAGTAGAGCGTCAGCACGCTGAATCTTCGCTGGTGGCCCCGGAGCCGGAGGAACAAGGCGGAGCGCAGGCCGTTCTCGGTGAGCACCGGCCCGTGGCCGTCGCATGCGGCGATGTCCTCCATGCGGACGACGGGGCTGGTCCACAGCTCCGGCCAGCCCATGGCGCAGCCCGCTCCGCATCCGGTCGCCGCGTCGAGGGTCCGTATCACCTCGTCGGTCCAGGCGACGGTACGGACGCCTCCCGCGCGCTCGACGAGGGAGATGCCCGCGTGATCGGCGTCGGGCACGATGTCCCTGGCCAGCAGCGCCCCGACCCGTGCCGTCTCCGCGTGCCCCTCGGCTTCGTACAGGGCGGTCGCGACGGCGGCCAACGACTCCGCCAGCGAGACAGATGTCTCCACTTGGACAGAATCATAGGAAATGTCGGGAATGTCGGACGCAGTCACCACGAACCTCTTCGGCGAGCACGGCTGAGGATGCGGCCATGCACGGGAGAGCTCCGCAGCACATTCCCGACTGCGAGCAAAGGACGGACAGACTCTATCCGCTTCTGTCCTGCGACGGAGCATTCATGCCGTCGCTCCGGCCGCTCAGCGGGCCGCCATCGCCTCGATACCCGCGATCAGTGTCTCCAGCGCGAACTGGAAGTCACGCTCGCGCATCTCCGCCACCGTGTCCCCGCCCCGCGCCTCCAGCAGGTCCTTGGCGTTCTCGAACGTCTCGCGCAGCTGCGGCGCGGTGCTCATCGCGCCCATCGCCTGGGCGAAGAACTCGTCCTGGCTCATGTCCGCCGACGCGCAGCGCTGCACGAAGTGGCCCTCGATCGTCCCGAAGCCGTAGACGAACTGGAAGACCGCGGCCAGGCCGCCCGTCTGCCCGTGCGGCGGCAGCCCGGTCGCGCGCATCACGTCGTGCACGGCCCGGGAGAACGCCACCGAGTGCGGCCCGATGTTGAGGAACGTACCGATCAGCGGCGACACCCACACGTGCCGGACCAGCAACTCCCGGTAACTGGTGGCCAGTGCGCGCAGCCGGTCGCGCCAGTCACCGGTCTCCGCCGGGGGCGTGATCTCGCTGAAGACCGAGTCGAGGGCCAGTTCCAGCAGGTCGTCCTTGGTGTCGACGTACCAGTAGACGGACATGGCGGTGACGTTCAGCTCGGCGGCGAGCCGGCGCATGGAGAACTTCGCGAGTCCCTCGGCGTCGAGCAGCCGCACCGACACCGCGGTGATCCGGTCCCGGTCGAGACCGGCCGGCTGGTCGGCCCTGCGGGCGCGTGGTGTCTTGCCCTCCAGCCAGACGCTGTTGCGGGCTGGGTTCCTGACGCGGTCGGCCGCGGACACCATGGACGCACACTCCTCGTTCTCCCGGCGGGGCGGGCGACGAACCGGAATGGCCCGGTCCGCCCCCCCGTTCCGATGCTATGCCGCTGATACGGCTCCGGGTGAGTCTGCCCGCTCAGCACGGCGCAACAGCACCGCGGCGAGCAGTCCGCCGGCGAGCACCGCGACCGCACCGACCAGTTGGCTGGTCTCGACCCCCGAGGCGAAGGCGTCCGCGATACGGGCCCGTTCCCCCGCGCCGTCCGCCGCCGCCAGCGCGGCGGGCAGCGAGGCCGCGCCGACCGCGGCGGGGACGAGCGCGGCGAAGCGGGAGTTGAGCACCGCGCCCAGGACGGCGACGCCCAGGCCGTTGCCGAACTCGGCCAGGGTGCCGTTGACGCCCGCGCCCACACCGGCCTTCTCCGGCGGGATGGCGCTCATGATGGCGTTGGCCATGGCGGGCATCGCGAGCGAGATGCCCGCGCCCATCACGACCAGTCCGAGCAGCATTCCGCCGTATCCGGCCCCGGTGCCGCCGCCGAGTACCGCGATCGCGGCGAGGCCGGCGGACAGCAGGGTCATGCCGGAGGCGATGGTCGCGGGCGTGCCCAGCCGGGGCAGCAGCCGCGCGCCGAGGCCGGTGAGGTTGAGCACGACGACCGTGAGCGCGAGCGGCGCCGTACGCAGCCCCGCCTCCAGGGGCCCGTACCCGAGCACGAACTGGAGGTGCTGGGTGAGGAGGAAGAGCGAGCCGCCCATGCCGAACGCGACGAGGATCGCGCCCGCGACCGCGCCGACGAAGCGCTGGTCGCGGAAGAAGTGCATGTCCAGCATCGGGTACGGGATGCGCAGCTCCCAGAAGACGAAGACGCCGAGGACGAGCACGCCGAACGCGGCGGAGACCAGCACCCGGGTGGAGGTCCAGCCGTGCTCCGGGCCGGAGATGATCGCGTACACGACGGCGGTCATGCCGACGGTGGAGAGCAGCGCGCCGAGCAGGTCGGGCCGGTCGCCCTGCTTGCTCCTGGACTCCGGTACGAGGGAGACGACGGCGACGAGGCCGACGATCGCGACCGGGATGTTGATCAGGAAGATCGCGCCCCACCAGAAGTGGTCGAGCATGACGCCGCCGATCAGCGGACCGACCGCGAAGCCGAGCGAGTTGACCGTCGACCACAGGCCGATGGCCTTCACGCGCTCGGTGTCGTCGAAGATCTGGACGACGACGGCGAGGGTGGTGGTGATCAGCAGCGCGCCGCCGATGCCCATGCCCGCGCGGGCGGCGATCAACTGGGCGCTGGACTGGGCGAGTCCGGCGACCAGCGAGCCGATGCCGAAGAGCGCGAGGCCGGCTATCAGCATCTTCTTGCGGCCGTAGCGGTCGGCGGCGCTGCCCGCGGTGAGGAGGAGGCCCGACTGGACCAGGGAGTACGCGTTGATCATCCACTGGATGTCGGCGGTGGACGCGTCCAGTTCCTCGGTGAGGGAGGGGATCGCGACGTTCAGGACGGTGTTGTCGAGCAGCACGGTGAGCTGGGCCAGGCAGATGACACCGAGGATCAGCCAGCGCTGCGGGTGGCCTTGCGCGGTGGGGCGGTTCTCGGCGGTCGTCGCCGTCATGCGGGGGTCTCCTTGTACGGGTACGGGTACGGGCGCTGGGGTGTTGCGACCTGTTCCCGTACACCGTACAAGGAGTTCCTGTACGCCGTATAGCTATTTCCGCTCGGTCAGGTCGTAGAGGGTCGTCCCGTCGACGGTGACCTTCGTGAAGTTCGCCTCCACCCAGGTGGTGACGGCGGAGTCGCCGCCACCGGGACCGCCGCCGCTCGCGATGAAGTAGTGGATCTCGCCCTTCTGTACGTACGCCTTGAACTCGGCCGGGGTCGGGGACGGGTCGCTGCCGTTGAAGCCGCCGATCGCCATCACCGGCTGCTCGGTGGCGAGTTGGTAGCTCGCGGCGTTCTGCGAGCCGATCGCGGCCGCGGCCCAGGTGTAGTCGTCGGCGTCGGCCCGGATCGTGGCCTCCACCTCGGAGCCGACGCTCCGGCCGTCGAGCAGTCCGCCCATGGAGCCGCCGGCGCCACCCGTGCCGCCCGTGCCGCCCGTGCCGCTTTCGCGGGCCGTGCCGGGCCCTTCGGGGAAGCCGCCGGGCATCGCACCGCCCGGCCGGCCGCCGGGACCGCCCGGCTGCCCCCCGCCCGCGCCCGTACCCGCCGGGGGCTGCCCCGCGCCCGTACCCGCCGGACGCTCGCCCCCGCCGAAACCGCCACCGGGGCCGCCCCCGCCGAAACCGCCCCGCGCCGAGGCCGGCCCCGCCGTGACGATGGAGCCGGTGTGCGCGCCGGCGACCGTGGTCAGGGCGTACGCGGCCGGTCCCGCCAGCGCCGCCGCCAGCCCCAGCCCCGCGGCCCCCAGGGCGGCCCTCCGGTCCACGCGCCCCGCGAGCACCAGCCCGAGCGCGGCCACCAGGCCGCAGGCGAGCACGGCCCAGCGCAGCCACGGCAGATAGCCGGAGGCGCGCCCCAGCAGGACGTACGCCCACAGGCACGTCACCGCGACCGTCGCGCCCAGCGTCGCCGCCGCCGCGAGCGAGCGGCGCTCCTCCCACAGCACGGTCGCGCCCATGCCGATCAGGGCGGCGATGTACGGGGCCAGGGCCACCGTGTAGTACTCGTGGAAGATCCCGGCCATGAAGCTGAAGACGGCCGCGGTCATCAGCAGCGAGCCGCCCCACGCGACGAAGGCGGCCCGCGCCGTGTCCGTGCGCTTCGCCTTCCAGGTGATGACCAGGCCCGCCACCAACAGGATCAGCGCGGCGGGCAGCAGCCAGGAGATCTGGCCGCCGATGCTCGTACTGAACATCCGCCCGATGCCGCTCTCGCCCCAGCCGCCGCCCCCTCGGCCGCCACCCCCGACACTCCCCGTCTCCTCACCGTTGATCCGGCCCAGGCCGTTGTAGCCGAAGGTCAGCTCCAGGAAGCTGTCGGTCTGCGAGCCTCCGACGTACGGGCGCGAGGCCGCCGGCCACAGTTCGACGATCGCGACCCACCAGCCGCCCGCGACCACGGCCGCGAGCCCGGCGAGGGCGAGCCCGCCGAGGCGGCGGCGTACGGACGTGGGCGCGCACACGGCGTACAGCACGGCGAGCGGCGGCAGGATCAGGAACGCCTGGAGGGTCTTCGTCAGGAACGCGAAGCCGACCGCCACCCCCGCCCACACCAGCCACTTCGTCCGCGCGTCCTCGAGGGCGCGCAGCACGCAGTACACGGTGACGGTCATCAGGAGCGCGAGCAGCGCGTCCGGGTTGTTGAACCGGAACATCAGCGCGGCGACGGGCGTGAGCGCGAGCACTGCGCCCGCGATCAGGCCGGCGGCGGGGGAGAAGCGGCGGCGTACGGCGGCGTACAGCACCGCGACCGTCCCCACTCCCATCAGCACCTCGGGGACGAGGATCTGCCACGAGCCGAGGCCGAAGAGCCGTACGGACAGGGCCATCGGCCACAGGGCGGCCGGGGGCTTGTCGACGGTGATGGAGTTCGCGGCGTCGGACGAGCCGAAGAAGAAGGCCTTCCAGCTCTCGCTGCCGGCCTGGACGGCGGCGGAGTAGAAGGAGTTGGCGTAGCCGGAGGCGCTGAGGTTCCAGAGGTAGAGCAGCGCGGTGGCGAGCAGCAGCGCGAACAGCGCGGGGCGGGCCCAGCGGGGGTCGTCGCTTCGGTGTGCGGTCATCGGTCGGCCCTCTCGGGTGCGGTGGGGTCGGCGGGCCTGTCGGGGAAGACCCAGGCGCGGAAGAGCAGGAAGCGGAGCACGGTCGCGGCGAGGTTCGCCGCGACGAGCACGGCCAGTTCGGTGCCGTGGGAGGGGGCGCCCGAGGGCGCGGCGGCGTCGAGGGCGGCGAGCGAGCCGCTGGTGAGGGCGAGCCCGATGCCGAACACGACGAGGCCCTGGGCCTGGTGGCGCAGGACGCGGTCACGGCCCCGTACCCCGAAGGTGAGCCTCCGGTTGGCCGCCGTATTGGCCACGGCCGACACGAGCAGCGCGAGCGCGTTGGCGGCCTGCGGCCCCGCACCCGCCCCCGTACGGAAGACGGAGTAGAGCGCCAGGTAGACCAGCGTGCTCAGCGCGCCCACGACGCAGAAGCCGACCAGCTGACGGGCGAGGCCACCGGGGACGCCGCCGACCGCCCGGTCGCGCGGGTCGTCGCCGAAGGGCCGCGCGAGCCGGTCCAGCGGCAGCGAGCCGACGGCGAGCGCGCGTCCGACGCGCCAGACGCCCTTGAGGTCGTCGACGGCCGTCCGCACGATGCGGACCGTGCTGTCGGGGTCGTCGACCCAGTCCACCGGCACCTCGTGGATGCGCAGTCCGGCGCGTTCGGCGAGCACGAGCATCTCGGTGTCGAAGAACCACCCGGTGTCCTCGACCATCGGCAGCAGCCGCTCGGCGACGTCGGCCCGTATCGCCTTGAACCCGCACTGCGCGTCGGAGAAGCGGGCGGCGAGGGAGGACCGGAGGATCAGGTTGTACGTACGCGAGACGAACTCGCGCTTCGGCCCGCGCACGACCCGCGAACCGCCCGCGAGCCGGGAGCCGATGGCGAGGTCGGAGTGGCCCGAGATCAGGGGGGCGACCAGCGGAAGCAGGGCCTTGAGGTCGGTGGAGAGGTCGACGTCCATGTAGGCGAGGACCGGCGCGTCGGAACGCTCCCAGACGGCGCGCAGGGCCCGCCCGCGCCCCTTCTGCTCCAGCCGTACGGAGGTCACCGCGGGCATCACGCGCCCGAGCCGGGCGGCGATGTCCGGCGTGCGGTCGGTGCTCGCGTTGTCGGCGACGGTGATCCGGAATCCGTACGGGAACGTGCGGGCCAGGTGCTCGTGGAGCCGGAGCACGCACGCTTCGAGGTCCTTCTCCTCGTTGTGGACGGGGATGACGACGTCAAGCACGGGTACGGGGGCGCCGCCCGCTTCCCCGGCCGGAAGGTGATCCCTGGCCGGGAGGGCGCCCGCTGAAGTGTCGGTTCGCATGGCCTCGACCCTCACGAACCGCCCTGTCAGGGCGGTGTGGCAGCCCTGTGACCCACCTGTGAGTCACGCCCGCGCTTCCGGCGCCTCCCGCGTCGCCGGCACTTCCCGCGCTTCTCCTGCTTGCGGCGCCGCGGCCGGAAGGCGTACCGCGAAGACCGTGCGGCCCGGTGCGCTCTCCACCGTGACGCCGCCGCCGTGCGCGACCACCACGGCCCGCACGATCGCGAGACCCAGGCCGGTCGACGCCGCCCCTTCCGCCCCTCCCGCCGCCCCCGCCGTCACCCCCGCGCGCCGCGCGCGGGACGCGTCCCCGCGGGCGAAGCGCTCGAAGACGTACGGGAGAAGGGCGGGGGCGATGCCGGGGCCGTCGTCCGCGACTTCCGTCACGACCCAGCCGCCCTCCCCGCGCACGCGGGCGGTGACGGTGGTTCCCGGCGGAGTGTGGGTGCGGGCGTTGGCCAGCAGGTTCACCAGGACCTGCTGGAGGCGGGCGGGATCGCCGCGTACGACGGCGGGCTCGTCCGGGAGCTCCAGCCGCCAGACGTGCCCCTGCCCGGCCACCCGCGCGTCGCTGACCGCGTCCACGACGAGCGGCGAGAGATCGGTGCGCTCGTACGCCAACGAGCGCGGACGGCCCGCGCCCGGCCCCGTGTCCGGTCCCGCGCCCGGCCGCTCGCTCTCCCGCGCGTCCAGCCGCGCCAGCAGCAACAGGTCCTCCACCAGCCCCGTCATCCGCGCCGCCTCCGACTCGATCCGCCCCAGGGCGTGCCGCGTGTCGGGCCCGGCCGTCTCCCGCCCGCGCCGGGTGAGCTCGGCGTACCCGCGGATCGAGGCGAGCGGCGTGCGCAGTTCGTGGCTCGCGTCCGCGACGAACTGCCGCACCCGCGTCTCGCTCTCCTGCCGCGCCGCCAGCGCCGAACCGACGTGCCCGAGCATCCGGTTGAGCGCCGCCCCGACCTGCCCGACCTCGGTCCGGGGGTCGGCCTCCTGGCCCCGTACCCGCTCGTGGAGCGCCACCTCGCCGCTGTGCAGCGGGAGTTCGGACACGCGTGTCGCGGTCGCGGCGACCCGCCGCAGCGGACGCAGCGCGACGCCCACGATCGCCGTCCCCGCGAGCCCGGCGGCGACCAGCCCGGCGACCGTGACGCACACCTCGACGACGATCAGCGTGCTGACGGTGTCCTGGACGCCACCGAGCGGAAAGCCCAGCACGACGGAGCCGTCGCGCGCCGAAGCGACCCGGTAGTCACCGAGCCCCGGAAGGGCCGCCGTGTGCGGTGCGGCGTCCCGCTCCACCGAGCCCAGCGCCCGGGTCTGCGCGCCGGACAGCGCCTCCAGGTGCGCCTCGGGCCGTGCTCCCCGCGCCTCGACGCTCTTCGCGCCCGCCGGCACGGCCCCGTCCGGGGCGACGAGCCCGCCGACGGTCCCCAGCGGCTGCCCCGGGGCCGCCACGAACCTCAGCTCCTGGCCGGCCGCCCCCGAGGGGTCGCGCCCGGCCCGCTGCACGGACGACATCAGCTGACCGTCGAGCTGGTTCTCCAGGTACGAGTGCAGGGCGATCGTCGTGACCGTACCGATCACCGCCGCGACCACCGCGATCAGCGCGAGGGCCGACAGCACCAGGCGGCTGCGCAAGGACACCGCTCACCCGCCCGGCTTGATCAGGTACCCCGCCCCGCGCCGGGTGTGGATCATCGGCGGGCGGCCGGCGTCGATCTTCCTCCTCAGGTACGAGATGTAGAGCTCGACGACGTTCGCCTTCCCCCCGAAGTCGTAGCTCCACACCCGGTCCAGGATCTGCGCCTTGCTGAGCACCCGCCGCGGATTGCGCATCAGGAAGCGCAGCAGCTCGAACTCGGTCGCGGTGAGATGAATCCCCTCACCGCCCCGGGCCACTTCGTGGCTGTCCTCGTCGAGCGTCAAGTCCCCCACCGCCAGCAGCGATTCGCTGCGTACGGCCGCGGCCGCCGTCCCCGACCGGCGGATCAGCCCGCGCAGCCGCGCCACCACCTCCTCCAGGCTGAACGGCTTGGTGACGTAGTCGTCGCCGCCCGCCGTCAGCCCGGCGATCCGGTCCTCGACCGAGTCCTTGGCGGTCAGGAACAGCACGGGAACGTCCGGGAGTTCGCAACGCAGCCGCCCGAGGACGGCGAGGCCGTCCATGTCCGGCAGCATCACGTCCAGTACGACCGCGTCGGGCCGGAAGCCGCGCGCGCAGCGGACCGCGCCGGCGCCGTCACCGGCGCTGCGGACCTCCCACCCCTCGTATCGCAGCGCCATCGACAGCAGCTCGGCGAGCGGCGCCTCGTCGTCCACGACGAGCACCCGCACGGGCCCGCCACCGGGTCTGAGCATCTCGGTACGCATCGGTCCAGGCTGGGCGGCGCCTCTGAGAGCACCCTTTCCCGTTCCTGTGAATTCCCTGAGAAACCAGCACGCCCCCCCGCACCCCCGCCCCCCGCACCCGCCGCCGTCATCGGAGCGCGAAGAGGCGTGCCGCGTTCCCGTGGCAGACACCCCGCAGCCAGTCGTCCCCCAGTCCCAGCCGCTCCAGGGCCTCCAGCTGGTGCCCGTAGCCGTACGGGATGTTGGGGAAGTCCGTCCCCAGCAGAATCCGGTCGCCCAGGTCCGCAAGCCTCCCCAGCTCCCTGCCGGGAAAGGGCATCAGCCGCTCGGAGAAGTCGGTGAAGGCCATGGTCGTGTCGAGCCGGACCTCCCCGTAGCGCTCCGCGAGCCCAAGGAAATCGGCGTACTCCGGCATCCCCATGTGCGCCACCACGAGCCGCAGCCGCGGATGCCGCGCCAGCAGCCGCCCGACCGGTTCGGGCCCGGTGTGCTTGCCGGGCACGGGCCCCGAACCGCAGTGCGTCACCACCGGAATCCCGGCCTCCGCCAGGAGCCCCCACACGGGGTCGAGCAGCGCGTCGTTCGCGTCGTACGCCCCGACCTGGAGGTGGGACTTGAAGACCCGCGCCCCGCTCTCCACGGCCTGCCGCACATACGCCGCCGCCCCCTCCTCCGGGAAGAACGTCGCCGTACGCAGGCACTCGGGGGTCCGGGCCGCGAAATCCGCCGCCCAGCCGTTGAGCCAGGCCGCCATCCCCGCCTTGTGCGGATAGAGCATCGAGGTGAAGTACCGCACCCCGAACTCCCGCAGCAGCGCGGCCCGTTCCTCCTCCTCGTGCCGGTAGACGACGGGCCACTCCGTCCCGGTCAGCGGCCCGACGGCGTCGAAGTACGCCCACACCTTCCTGAGCACCCGCTCCGGCATGAAGTGCGTGTGCACGTCGATGATCCCCGGCAGCCCGAGCCGCTCCCAGAACCGCCGTACGCCCGCGGCCTCCCCCTCGCCCGCGCCCTCGGGCACGTCCGCACTCCGCGCACGGCGCGGTTCTTCCTCGTACCTCTCGTCCATGCCGGTCACCCTCCCCCGCGGGCACCCCCCGGTCCACCCTCCTGGGCAAGGGATCCCAAGAGGGCCCACGCCCCGCCCTCCCGGTCAGAAGAGCCCGCCCTGCACGCCCCGCTCCACACTCTTCACCGGCACGCCCACGCCCGCCGCCCCACTCTCCGCCCCGGCCAGCTCCCACCCGCTCATCAGCCGGGTGTCGAGGACCACCACCCCGCCGTCCGCCGTCCCCAGATGCAGATCGGGCCCGGCCGCGGCCAGCAGCCGCCCCGCGACCACCCCGCCCGGGACCAGTTCGGTCACCACGCCGGTCATCGGCCGCAGCCCCTCCAGCCCGAACACCCGGGCATGGTCCACCGCCTCGAAGGGCGCCCGCTCCAGCGACTCCGGCCAGCCCGCGAGCGCCCCGGCCCGCCCGTGCAGCTCCTCGATCTCCCGCGCCCGCTCCGCCCTCCCGGGCAACGAGGTCCGCACGGCCCGCTTGTCCTTGTACGGGATCCGGTCCGGCACCCCCAGCGCCGCCCGCAGCAGTTCCTCGGTCCGCCGCGCCGCCATCAGCGGCCCGCGCCCCAGCCAACCGAACGCCACCGCCCCCTGCTCCAGCAGCCGCGCGGACCCGCGCTCGTCCGCCGTGATCCCGACCTTGACCATCCCGGGACCGAACCAGGCCAGGTAGACGGCGTACGGCCGCGGATCGTCCGCCACCGTGTCCGCCGCCACCGACCGCGACCGGTCCAGCCGCGCGCACTCGGGGCACTGCCCCCCGCTGCTCCGCCCCGGCACCACGGCACGCAGCGGGCACCCGCCCCGGCGCGCCCCGACGCACAGGCGCTCCGCACCCGTCACCCGGAACGCGATGTCGCTCCCGTACGCCGGCTCACTGACCCGCCCGGCCCGCCCCGGACCCCCGCTCCCGCCCTGCCCGTACTCGTACTCGTACTCGTACCAGGCAAGCACCGGCCGCCCCCCTGCCCACCGCAGCCCACCGCACCACCAGCCCATACCCGGAGGCTAACGGCGCCCTCCCTCCGGAACGCAGAAACCGGAGGCCCCGACGATTTCTCGTCAGGGCCTCCGGCCTGTTGTGCACTCGGCAGGATTCGACCCTGCAACCTTCTGATCCGTAGCTCCGGCCGGAACGGTCAGCGACGGCCATACCGGCCGCTTCGCGGCACTGTGGGCTCCGGGCCGTCCCGCTGCGGAACACCCGTCACACGTGCAGCTCACTCCTGGCCGCCCTTCGGGTGCATCCGAAAGTGGCACCGCGAATCCTTCGCCGCTCGCAGATCGCCATGACGATGGAGGTCTACGCCGAAGCGAGCGAGGAAGCCGTACGCGCCGCGATCGGCAAGCCGTCCGAAGCGACGGCCGGCACCGGCTGACACGGTTGCTGTACTTCGCTGCTGTACGGGAAACACCAGAGGCCCTCAGGATTTCTCCTGAGGGCCTCTGGTCTGTTGTGCACTCGGCAGGATTCGAACCTGCAACCTTCTGATCCGTAGTCAGATGCTCTATCCGTTAAGCTACGAGTGCTTGGCGTCCTGGGCTTTTCTGCCCCGTCGGCGTTGCGAGAACAACATTACATGACCTGCGCCGTGACGCGAAATCCATTCCCCACAGCCCTGCTGAGCTGCGGAAACGGCCTTCGAACAGCCCTGGAACGACCGAAGCCCCGGTCCAGGGACCGGGGCTTCGGTGATCACACGCGGAGGCGGAGGGATTTGAACCCTCGATGGGCTTTAAAACCCAAACCGCATTAGCAGTGCGGCGCCATAGACCGGACTAGGCGACGCCTCCAGCACACTCTCGCCTGCGCGAGTGGGTGCGTGCAGATGATGACACAGCCTTGCGGGGTGCCACCAATCGCTGCCCACGGTACTAGGCAGGCGGGCCGAAGAGCAAAGTCCTGGCCGTTGCGCAACGCCGCGGGCCTCGGAGCGTTAGAGAGTGCGGGGCACCCGGCCCCTGCTTTCCTCGCCCCAGGAGTCTCCATGCTGCGTCGCCTCGTCCTCACAGCCGCCGCGTCCGCCGCCGTACTGTCCGCCGCCCTCCCCGGCGCCACCGCCGCGGCCATGCCCATCCCGCTGCCGTCGCTCCAGGAGGTGCTCCCGGTGACGGACGATCCGCAGAGCCCGCAGGACCGGCTCACCGTGACCACGGCCGAGACGGGCAACCGGGCCGCCAACGGAACGTACGAACTGCGCTGCGGACCCGCCGGCGGCACACACCCCGACGCGCGGTCCGCCTGCAACCGGCTCGAGGAGCTGGCCAGGCAGAACGGCGACCCCTTCGCGCCCGTGCCGCAGGACCGGATGTGCACCCATCAGCACGGCGGCCCCGCCACGGCACGGATCATCGGAACGTGGCACGGGCGGAGCGTCAACGCGAGCTTCAATCGGGGCAATGGCTGCGAAATCTCCCGCTGGCGCGAAATGGAGCCGGTGCTTCCCAGCGTGCGTTCCTAGTCCGCCCCTGTTCCGCCTCCAGCAGCTCCAAGGGGGGCTCGCACCTGGTCAGGGCGTACGCCACGACGTCCGATGTGCCCCCAACCGCACAGAACCTTGGTGAGAGCTCCCCCTCATCCGCCGTCGCGCGCCCACCGCCTGCCTTTAGACTCCCTCCAATGACAGCTTGCGGCCCGAGGGTCAGAATGAGGCCGGTTGTCGGCAAGGTGCAGTAGTTCAGGGAGGAACCGTCGACGTGAGCAGCAGGCCATCCCGAGGCGCTGCTCGCCTCGCAGCAATACTCGACGCGCTCCCTGACGGGCTGTTGCTCGTCAATTGCAACGGCACCGTCGTCAACGCCAACACCATCGCCCTGGAGATGTTCGAGTCGCCGGGCACCGGGCTCGTCGGGCGCGGACTGCTGGATCTGCTGCCCTCCTTCGACTCGAAGCTGATCCCTGGATCGATGCGGCGGGCCGACGGCGCGGACGACCAGGGACGTACGAAGCCGACCCGGATGATCGCGCGGCGCACGGACGGGACGGAGTTCCCGGTCGAGGTGACCAGCGCGAACCTGGAGGACGGCCGGGACGCGTACGCCTCCCACACCGATCGCCCCGGCTACACCGGCGACGAGCTGCTGATGCTCGTCGTGCGCGATCTGTCGGGAACCGTCGACACCGAGGCGGAGCTGGCGCGTTCGCAGCGCCAGACCGAGATGATCCTGCGGGCCGCGTCCGAGGGCGTCGTCGGGACCGACACCGACGGGCGCGTGGTGCTGGTCAACCCGGCCGCCGCGCAGATCCTCGGCTACCGCGCGAGCGACCTCGGCGGCAAGGAGCTGCACACCCTCGCGATCCACTCGCGCGCCGACGGCAGCCCCTTCCCGTACGACGACTCGCCCCTCGCCGACACCCTCAAGTCCGGGCGCAAGCACCGGGTGCGCGGGCAGGTCCTGTGGGCGAAGAACGGCAAGCCGGTGTCGGTCGACCTGACGACCGCCCCCGTGCGGGACGGCGACCAGCTGGTCGGCGCGGTGATGACCTTCACCGACCGCCGGCCGTACGACGAACTGGTCGAGAAGCAGGCCGAGGTGCTCGACCGCGAGAACCGGCGGTACGAGGAGATGGCCGCGCGCCACGCCCAGCTGACCGCCGTACTGGGCGACTCGCTGCGCGGGCCGCTGGAGGAGCTGCGGGGCGAGCTGGGGACGCTGGCGTCCGACCCCGCCGGGCAGCTGTGGCCCGAGGCCAACCAGATCCTGCACCATCTGGCCGCCGGGTACGCCCGGATGACGACCCTCGTCGACAACGTGCTGGGCTTCCAGCGCCTCGCGGCGGGCACGGAGCGGCTGGACAAGAAGAAGGTCCTGCTCGACGGCGTCGTGACGGCCGGTGTCGAGGGCGCTATCGAGCTGATCGGGCCCGGACGCGCGCAGTTCGCGGTGCACGCGCCGCCGATCGAGGCCGAGGTGGACGCCGGGCGGCTGGCGACGGCGCTCGCCCACCTGGTCGCCGACGTGGCCGGGATCGACTCGACGGGCAACGCCCCGGCGGCGGCGCCCGGCGGCGGGCACACGGACTCGACGATCGTGGTCGCGGCGGCGCAGCGCGGCGAGGTCGTACGCATCGAGGTGCGCGGTCCGTACGCCGGGGGAGACCCGGTGCACGAGCCGATTGTGCGCGGCATCGTGGCGGCGCACGACGGTGTGCTCCAGACGCATGAAGTGCCCGGTATGGGCGGAAGTGCGTACGTACTCGAAGTACCGCTCGGCGCGGGTGCGGGGGCGACGGTTCCGGCGCAGGGCAAGGCTGCCGTGGCCGCTCCCGACCCGGTGCCGGTGCCGGCGCAGCAGTCGGCGTCCACGGACGGGGCCGGACGGCGGGCACGGCGGGGATCCACGGACGCCTTCCTGGAACTGGAGAGCAAGAGCGCGGCGGCCGAGCCGGCCGACGCAGGCGGCGACGGTGAGGCGGCGCCCACCGGGCGGCGCCGGGCACGGCGCGGCGGGCCGGGCGAGGCCGGCGCCGCCGGTCCGCAGGAACGCATTCCGGCGCAGGGCGCGGGGGACGGCGGCCCGGGTGTTCCGGCCCTCGGTCCGGGGTCCGGCGGTACGGGGCGCAGGCGCGGGCGGCCGAGTCCGGTCGAGGGGCGTACGGGCGGGGACGGTGGCGGCGTAGAACTGCGTGCCGCGCTGCCCGCCGCCGGTGCTCCCGCTGCTCCTGGTGCCGTCTCGGAGGGCTCCGTCGTGACGGCCTCCGAAGGGGCGCACGGAACCGGGCGCGCGGCGCTCGGGGAGACGGTGCCGCCCCAGGGGGTGCCCGTCGACGTACCGGGAGCGGCAGGGCAGCGCGCACGGCGCGGCGGGAACGGGGCGCACGAGAACGCTCTTCCCGCACTGTCCGCCGCGCCGCCCGCCGGGGGCGAGTCCCCGCAGCAGTCTTCCGGGCGACGTGCGCGCAGGGCGCTCGCCCCGGCGCAGGAGCGTTCCCCCGAGGCCCCTCGCAGCGCGTTCGCGCTGCCGCCGGCCGACGCCGACCGCGTGCCGCCGACGGCGGGCGAGGCGGACGCCTCGCTGCCGGGGCGCCACGACGCCGTACGCACCGCTCCGGACGCGGACCGCACTCCGCCGCAGCCGCACCCCGCCCCGGCGCCCACGGGGCGGCGCAGGGCGCGCAGGGACGTTCAGCCGGGGCAGCCGGGGCAGCTGGGGCAGCTGGGGCAGCTGGGGCAGCTGGGGCAGGCAGGACAGCCTGCGCAGCCCGACTGGGCGGCGAACGGGACTCCGGAGCACGCAACGGCCGCGCCCTCCCCGAGCGATGCGGGAGAGCAACAGGCGAAGGCAGGCGCGGAGGCGGGAGCGGGAGCCGGGTCTTCGGCTCCGGACGCCCACAGCGCCCCCCACGACACCGCGCGGACCGGCGGTGCCGCCTCCGTGCCCCCGGGCTGGTCCGCCTCTCCCGGCGGGACCACCACCACGGCCACCGGTACGACCCAGACCTGGCCCGCTCGCGACTTCGCGGCGGGGGCGAACGAGGACGAGGCCGAGCAGCACGGGGGCGGCCCGAACGGCGCCGCATCCGCCCCGGCCCCCGCCACCACCTCCGCTCCGGCTCCCACTCCCGCTCCGGCTCCCACTCCGGCCGCCGGGCCGCAGCAGCCGCGTACCGCGCAGCCGTTGCCGCCCGCCCAGCCGTTGCCGCCCGCCCAGCCCGTGCCCGCCGACTCCTCGCAGGGCCGTGCGTTCAGCGTGCGCACCCTCGGCCAGGGCATGCCGTTCGCGCAGCAGATCGCCCAGCAGCAGAACCAGACCCTGGGTTCGGGCCGGCGCCGCAAGCTCGCCGCCGGGCGGACCGAGGCGGAGCAGCCCGTATCCGCCGAGGGCGCCGAGGTCCCGGAAAGCGCCGAGCCCACCGCCCGCCCGCACCCGCACCCGCACACCCAGGGCCCGCTCCAGCACCGGCTGCCGGCCCAGGCCGAGGGGCGCGCGTACGCCATAGGCGCACCCGACGAGGGCTCCGAGGGGCCCGAGCCGCTGGACGGTCCCAACGGCGCCGTGGAGGTGGCCAACCGGCCCCAGCCGCAGCCCGTCGACGACGAGCTGCCCCCGGAGCCGCTCGACAACCCGCGCCGCCTGCTGGTGTGGCCGGCCCCCGATCCCTCGACGCAGCAGGCGCTGTGCGACCGCGGCTACCGTCCGGTGGTCGTGCACTCCCGCGAGGAGGTGGACGCGCAGATAGCGGCTTTCCCCGCCGCGCTGTTCGTCGACCCGCTGACCGGGCCGATCACCCGTACCGCGCTCCAGTCGCTGCGCCAGGCCGCCGTCGCCGCCGAGGTCCCGGTCCTGGTGACGGCCGGGCTCGGGCAGGCGACGCGTGAGGCGGCGTACGGCGCGGACCCCGCCGTACTGCTGAAGGCGCTCGCGCCGCGCGACAGCGAGCAGCACCCGTCGCGCGTCCTGCTGATCGACGAGCACGAGGAGATCGCGCTCGCGCTCACGGAGACGCTGGAGCGGCGCGGCCTGCAGGTCGCACGCGCCGCGACGGACACCGAGGCGGTCGCGCTGGCGACGCAGATGCGGCCGAACCTGGTGGTGATGGACCTGATGCAGGTACGCCGCCGCCGCGCCGGGATCGTGGACTGGCTGCGCGCGAACGGGCAGTTGAACCGCACTCCGCTGGTCGTCTACACCTCGGCCGGACGCGACGAGGGCGAACTGCACCGGCTCGCCTCGGGGGAGACGGTGCTCTTCCTCGCGGAGCGCTCGACCAGCGGTGAGGTGCAGGGCCGGATCGTGGATCTGCTCGCGAAGATCGGCACCAACTGAGCCGTGGCCGGTGCGGAGTGAAGGGGACCCCGTCGTCGCGGGTCCCCTTCAACGGTCCGGCCCGGCAGTCCGGCTCGGCAGTCCGGCCGGGGCGTCAGAACTCCGTGACGTCCAGCTCGCCGTCCGCGTACTGCTTGCGGATCACCTTCTTGTCGAACTTGCCCACGCTCGTCTTCGGCACGGCCGGGACCGTCGCCCACCGCTCCGGCAGCTGCCACTTCGCGATCCTGCCGGCGAGGAACGCCCTCAGCTCCTCGTAGTCCGCGGTCGCGCCCTCCTTCAGCACCACCGTCGCCAGCGGGCGCTCGCTCCACCTGTCGTCCGGTACGGCGACGACGGCCGCCTCCGCGACGTCCGGGTGGGCCATCAGGGCGTTCTCCAGCTCCACGCTCGAAATCCACTCTCCGCCGGACTTGATGACGTCCTTCGCGCGGTCGGTGAGGGTGAGGTAGCCGTCGGGGCTGATGACGCCGATGTCGCCGGTCCTGAGCCAGCCGTCCGCGCTGAACTTGTCGTCCGGCCTGAGGTCCTCGCCGGCCGCGCCGCCGTAGTACGCCCCCGCGATCCAGTTGCCGCGTACCTCCAGCTCACCCGCCGATTCGCCGTCCCAGGCGAGGACGTCGCCACCGGGCCCGACCAGGCGCGCCTCGACACCGGCCGGGAAGCGGCCCTGCGTGACGCGGTACGGCCACTCCTCCTCGGGGGTGAGCCCGGCCGGCGGGTGGGCCATGGTGCCGAGCGGCGAGGTCTCCGTCATGCCCCAGGCGTGGCACAGGCGCACCCCGAGCTTGTCGTACGCCTCCATGAGGGCGGGCGGGCAGGCCGCGCCGCCGATGGTGACGCTCGCCATGGAGGAGAGGTCGCGGGGGCGGGCCGTGACCTCGGCGAGCAGGCCCTGCCAGATGGTGGGGACGGCGGCGGCGTGCGTCGGCTTCTCGCGCTCGATCATCTCGGCGAGCGGGGCGGGCTGGAGGAAGCGGTCCGGCATGAGCATGTTGATGCCGGTCATGAAGGTGGCGTGCGGCACCCCCCAGGCCATGACGTGGAACTGCGGCACCACGACGAGGGTGGTGTCGCGGTCGGTCAGACCCATCGACTCGGTCATGTTGACCTGCATGGAGTGCAGGTAGAGCGAGCGGTGGGAGTAGACGACGCCCTTGGGGTCACCGGTGGTGCCGGAGGTGTAGCACATGGCCGCGGCGGCGCGTTCGTCCAGCTCGGGCCAGTCGTACGTGGTGGGGCGGTCCGCTATCAGGTCCTCGTACGCGTGCACGCGCGGCGCGCAGCCGTCGAGGAGCGAGCGGTCGCCGGGACCCGACACGACCACGTGCTCGACGGTCTTCAGGTGCGGGAGGAGCGGCGCGAGCAGCGGCAGCAGCGAGCCGTCGGCGATGACGACGCGGTCGGCGGCGTGGTTGACGATCCAGGCCAGCTGCCCCGGGGGCAGGCGCAGATTGAGCGGGTGGAGCACGGCGCCCATGGAGGGGATCGCGAGATACGCCTCCACGTGCTCCGCGTTGTTCCACATGAGGGTCGCGATCCGCTGGTCGCCGTCGACACCGAGCTCGTCGCGCAGGGCGTTCGCGAGCCGGATGGCGCGCTCGCCGGTCTCGGCGAAGGTGCGGCGCCGGGGCTCGGCCTCACCGGTCCAGGTGGTGACCTGTGAGCGACCGTGGATCGTCATCCCGTGCGTCAGGATGCGGGTCACGGTCAGTGGTACGTCCTGCATGGTGCTCAGCACGGCGTCCTCCCGGTGGGCGCTACGTGGCAGTAATAAGGGTGGCCTGATTCTGCGCACGTACCGCTCGGTATGTCACTACTTCCGGGGGTACGAATCGGCTGAGACCCGCGAAGAGGCCCGGGGAGAGCCGGGGAGACCCGGGGAGATCAGCGGGCCGGGGCCAGTTCCGGGTCCTCGCGGAGTTTGCCGAGGGCGCGCGAGACGGCGCTCTTGACCGTACCGACGGAGACGCCGAGGATCTCGGCCGTCTGGACCTCGCTGAGGTCCTCGTAGTAGCGCAGGACGACCATCGCGCGCTGGCGGTCCGGCAGCTTCATGACCGCCCGCCACATCGCGTCGCGCAGCGCCTGCTGCTCGGCGGGGTCGGCGGCCGTGGTGGCGGCGGTGGCGGTGGCGGCCGGCTCGGGCAGCTCGTCGGTGGCGAACTCGTCGACCTTGCGCTTGCGCCACTGGGAGGTGCGGGTGTTGAGCAGGGCGCGGCGTACGTAGCCGTCGAGGGCGCGGTGGTCCTCGATGCGGTCCCAGGCGACGTACGTCTTGGTGAGCGCCGTCTGCAGCAGGTCCTCCGCGTCGCACGGGTTCGCGGTGAGCGAGCGCGCGGTGCGCAGCAGCACGGGCCCCCGGGCGCGGACGTACACGGAGAACGACGGACAGGGCGTCGGTGCCGGCGTCGGCGTCGGCGCCCTCGTCGCCGCCTTGGAGGCGCTGGTGCAGACAGGCGTGGTCATGGCTCCACGCTAGGAGCGGGTACCGCGCCGCGGATCGGCCCCAGGTCCCGGAGCCGGATCCGCCTCAGGTTGTAGGGATGGTGCCGGCCCCACCTCCTGAGGGTGGAGGACGCACGGACTTCCGTAGGGGGCGCGTCTCGGGGGCGGAGCCGGCTCGTCGGCCGTTGCGGCAGGTCAGGGGTGTTTCAGGAGCGGGTCAGGAACGGATCCGGGCGACCGGGGCGTCCACCGTGTTGCGGTCGATGCTCAGGCGCCGGCCTCCGTGCTTCTCCGTGACGTTCCCGGCGTACTGGTGGATGCGGCGGTGCGGCGTCCAGGCCCGGTCGGACAGGGACCGCTCGCCGTACAGCGACGGCTTGCCGTTCCAGCGGGCGAACCACATCGCCGACGGCAGGTCCGCCTCCTTCGCCTTGCGGGCGCGCTCCATGTGCCGCACGCCGGAATCCGCGCTGCTGTAGAAGCCGGGGAGGTACGCGTACTTGCGCACTTCACGGCTCCAGCCGCGGACGAAGTCGAGGGTGGTGCGGGCGCAGCGGCTGTTTCCCGCGTCGTACGCCTCCATGTCGAGGTAGAGCGCGCTGCCCTTGAGCATGCCCAGCGCCTTCGCCGCGCGGACCGCCTGCCTGGCCTCCTTCTTGCCCTGGCGCCAGGGCGCGTTGCCCATCCTGACGTGCCGCTTGTTCTTGGCCACTACGCAGGGGGACTGCGAGCCGACGAAGACGGGCAGCACCCGCCAGCCCGTCCGGTCCACCTCCGCCACCCACTTCTTGGTGAGGTTGCGCTGCTTGGGACAGGCCCGGCCGCGGCCTCCGAAGTAGACGCCGACGGCCCGGTACGGGGAGGAGCGCCAGGCGCGCATCGTGGAGAGCGACGGGGTCAGGCAGGTGTCGAAGGCCCGGCCGCGGAAGGTCACGGTGGGGGCCGCGGCGGGGGCAGGAGCGGAGGCCGGGGCGGGGGCCGGGGCTCTCGACTGTGCGTCCGCCTGTCGCGGAACGCCCAGCACTCCGAGCACGGCCACCAGCGCGACTGCGTATCCGAGGAGTCTCTGCAGGTACATGGGGAGGTACATGGGGAGAGTGAACGTGCCCCCGGCGCCGCCGGGCGCCTCTCACACCCCGCCGTCAGCCATCCGCGCCCAGGTTCAACCCGGACGTGGGAACTCCTTGCCCGGGCGGCGGCACCCGGGCGGCGGTACCCGGGCGGCGGTATCCGGGCGGCGGTATCCGGGCGTGATCACGCCCCGGAACGGGAACGGCCTGCGTGACGGCGCCGACAGCACCATCACGCAGGCAGTCATTCACCCCGCAGCACAGACCCCGGCCGGGCCCCGGCTCACCAGAGCTCGGCGAAGTTCACCGCGACGTTGTCGTTGGACTGGTCGATCGCCGTGAAGCCCCAGCCGCTCACGCTCGCCGTGTTGTTCTGGTTCGACGCACCGGCACCCGTCGCGACCTGCTGTGTGGTGGTCGAGTTGCCGTAGTTGTCGTTGCCGACACCGCTGCCGCCGATCGTGGCCACGCTGGCGTTGGATCCGTCGTTCGCGAAGGAACCGTTGTCCGCGAGGGCGACACCCGAGAAGAGAGCGGCCGCGAGGGGCAGGGTGGCAACGGCGGCGATGACGCGAGCGGTACGGATGTTTGCCATGTGAATTCCTCCGTGGGCTGTAAGTACGGCTTTTTCCGGGGCAGTTGGCCGACTGCCTCAGTGTTGGTCACGACGTCGCGAGATCAGAATTGCCCACCGAATCCCCGGCGAACCAGGTCGGAGTCCCTTATTCCCCCTCAAGCGTGAGGACATGTCGATAAACACCCTTCACGCCCCCAAAACCCCAGCTCACCCCTGTCGCACCCCACACCCCGGACCCACCAAGGGAAAAAGCGTTCCCCCGCATTTCCGGCCACCCCCTTCCCTCGTCCGCCCCCCTTCCTTTATTCGAACCTACGTACGAAAATAGATCCATGGCCACCTACGACCGGCGCACCGCCACCCTGGCCCTCGCCCACGCCCTCTCCGCAGCCGAGCGCGGGCTCCCCGTCATCCCCTGTCCCGCACCAAACTCCCCGCCCTGCGCTCCCCGCACCGGGACGCCCCCGAGCCGTTCCTGTGCCGGGGCGAGTGCGGGCGCCCGGGACACGGTGTCCACGACGCCACCGCCGACCCCGCCACCGTCCGCGCCCTCTTCGCCGCCGCCCCCTGGGCGACCGGCTACGGCATCGCCTGCGGCCGCTCCCCGCACCACCTCATCGGCATCGACCTGGACACGAAGTCGGACACCGACGCCACCGCCTCCCTCAGGCACCTGGCGCTGCGGCACCTCTTCACGATCCCGGAGACCGTCGTCGTCCTCACCCCCAGCGGCGGCCGCCACATCTGGCTGACCGGCCCGCCCGGCGTCACCGTCCCCAACTCCGCGAGCCGCCTCGCCCCCGGCATCGACATCCGCGGCGCCGGGGGCTACCTGGTGGGCCCCGGCTCCCTCACCGACCACGGCATCTACCGCACCGCGCCCGGCACCGGCCACCTCGCGCCGGCCCCCTGCCCCGGCGCGCTCCTGCGCCTCCTCGTGCCCCCCGCCCGTTCCCACCCCCGCGCGGGCCGCCCCGCCGACGGGCCCGGACACGGCCACGGCCTGGTCCAGTTCGTACGGGCGGCACACGAGGGCCAGCGCAACACCCGCCTGTTCTGGGCCGCTTGCCGCGCGTACGAGGACGGCATCGGCGACTCCCTCGCGGACGCACTCGCCGAAGCGGCCGTCCACGCGGGCCTCACCGACCGCGAGGCCCGCGCCACCCTCGCCTCCGCCGCCCGCCTCACCACGGCCTCCTGAGCCCGCGCGCACGCCACCGCGCGAGCACACAGCGCCGCGCGCGAGCACACACGGGACACGCGCCGGACATGCCGAAGGGACGCCCGGAAACTCCGGACGCCCCTTCGGACGGACTGCGGTGGGTGTGGGATTTGAACCCACGGTGACATCGCTGCCACGACGGTTTTCAAGAGAGTGCTGTGAGAAACGACTCCGGTGTGCCTGACCTGCACCTACCGAGCTTTCAGGCCCTCTTAGGTTCGGTTGTGGTCCACTCCTGGTCCACAGGTCTCACTTCCGCGGGGCTCGCACGTCGGGCACACGCCTTCGCCTGATCGAGTTCTCCTGGGGGAAGACTGTTCACATGCCACGTGAGTACCGGGTCGGGATCGTCTGCACCGACAGGGGACAGCATGCACGGATTCGCTTGACCATGGCACGACGTGAACCCGACGGTAGTCATGGGATGACCTATGCATTCAGATATTTTGCGTCGCCCATGAGTGATGCCGAGCCTGGCTCCATGGTGGGACGCAATTCGTACATCTTCAGATGTCCCTCGTGCTCGCGCACTCCACAGGTCGAGGCAACAAGATGGTGGCAGATCGTAGATGAAATGAGGGCTGGGGGCTTCACAGAGCTGGATGTCTCGTTGCTACCATGACCCTGCTGCCGTATGGATCGGGCAGCCCCTGGGCGAGGACGGGGTTACTTTCCAGTCGCTTGAGCGACGTTCGCCGCAAGCCCACTCATCCGGTGGGTAGCTTCTAGCTGCCCACGGAGACTTCATGCAGGGCTTTATCCTCGATGTCCTTGCCAATCTGGCCGCAAGCTCAGTTGCAACCATGGGCGTACTTGCGACCCGCAACGTGCTGTCCCGTTGGCGTAGTCGTCGAAGCCAGCGAAGCGACGGCGACGCCAGCTAGCCACGACGGCCAGCCGACCGGTCCCGCGTTGAGGCAGACACGGGACCGGTGCTAGCTGGCTAGTGACCCTGGCGAACATCCCAGTGTCGTCAGCTCAGTGTGTTCTCGATGGCCTCGAAGATGTCGGCGTCGGTCTCCTGCTGCCAGGACGGCAGGTCGGGCCAGTCAGCCACGTAGCCCGGCTTCGGGTCCTCGAAGTACTTGAACATCTGGGCCGTCCAGCACGTCGCAACGAACCGGCTCTTCTGTTCACGGGACAGCCTCGACGTGTGGCCGCCGCTGATCTCGATGAACTGCCGGACCTGGTCGTAGACCGATCCGGCGGCCTCGCGCTCCCACTGCGGGGTCTCTTCCCACGGGGTGACGTAACCGGCCTTCGGCTCCCCGGGGAAGTGCTGATGCACCCCCGCGATCCAGGTTTCCCGGAACAGTCGTGCACCTTCGGTCTGCGACATGTCTGCCCCTCTCGTCACGGCGTGCTCAGCGTGGCGATCTCCGCCCCCAGCTCCGCTACGCGGTGGTCGCGGTTCAAGGGACCGAACTCGTCGCACAGGGCTTGGAGTCTACGGGCGACGTACCCGGATGCTGAGGCTCGGGCCAGGCCGACGGCTTCCCGCCCGTACGCAAGAACCTGGTCTGGATCACGCCGCTTCGCGCCGATGGCGGCCAGGCTGGTCAGCACTGCACCCCGGCGCCGATATGACTGCCCCGACGCAAGGGCTGTCTGCGCCAATGCGCTCTTCAACGTCGCTTCCGCCAGGTCCAGGCGTCCGAGCTGCACGTACCGCGCACCGCGTTCCTCGGCCAGGCGAGTGCCGTCGAACCGGAGCCATCCGCCATTCGTACTGTCCGCGGTGAGATCCATGACCTTCTCGGCCTGGTCCAGCGCGCGTTCGCACGCTGTGAGGTCCCCAAGGCCGGCGTACGCCTCCGCTTGGACCGACGCGACCCAATGCCGCGTCGAAAGGTCGCTGTCCCCTCGACCGGCCAGTCGTTCGGCCGCACCCAGCATCTGCGCCGCCTGGCGGTAGCGCTGCTCGGACATGTCCACGTAGGCGTGGCGTACGAGGGCGCAGGCCCACAGGTCGTACGCGCCCGCGTCCTTGCTGACTGAGGCCGCGAGCGAGTACGAGGCTGCGGCGTCGGTGTACCGGTTCCCGTCGAAGGCGACTTCGCCGGCCATCTGGAAGAGATCCGCCGCTGCGCTCAGAAGGGGGCGGGAGCCGCCTCGGCTGGCAGCCAGTGCTCCGTTCAGAGTCGTCAGCTGGTCACGGATGACGGGGTAGACCGAGCCTTTCGAACGCGCCAGTTGGTAGACCTGCCACAGGTGGCTGTTCATCCGCTCGAAGTCGGCGGGCATCCCCCTCAGCACCCCATCGGCGAGGGCCTCGGCCTCGTCGACTGGCAGGGCCGTCAGGGCCCCGCTGACCGTGAGGATGCGGAGGAATTCGCGGCGGATCATTTCGTCGGGGTCTCCCGCGCTCGGGTGGTCACTGGACTGCTGCCCTGTGGCCTCCTGCCCTGCGGCTCGTAACTCTGTCAGGAGGGCGTCAAGCTCTTGGAGGCTGACTTCGAGGGCGATGGCCAAGCCTCGCCGCTGAGGTGGCTGCGGTTCGATCCTGCCGCTCTCCCAGCGCCCGACCGTCGTGCGGTCCACGCCGAGCAACCCGGCCAATGTCTCCTGACTGTAGCCCAGGGTCCTACGCCGTTCGGCTAGCCCCATGACGACCCCTTCCCGCGACTTCGAAGCCTGCGGCACCCGTGCACGGATCTGATCCAAGAATGCGGCATGTATGCCGTGGAGTCCTTCGACTCTCGCCGCTTTCATGAGAGTTGACGCGAACAGACCGGTCATGAAGCAGCGGAAGGGTGCGCATATGGGAACGCAGAACGGCGCCGATGGGCACGTCCACAAACGACGCTCTCGGCCTCTCGACCTCGCTTCCGAGCCGCGCCTCCTCATGACGCTTCGCGTCTCCCGCGACTCCGGTCGTACGTGGTCTCGGACGACCCGTGTCCAGTCGGGTGACCCTTACGTCATCCTCTCGGACCCGGGCCGCTACCCGCCGTGCGAGTGCCCGCGCTGTGGCGGCGAGCCAGTATCCGCCCGTGCACTCAGCCCGGCACCCGTCAAGCCGGGGACGGCGTAGTGGATGCCTTACCTCAAGCACGGCGGAACGGTTGTGACCCGCAGGGCTGGCGCCAACAACTCGCTGTGTTCCTCTACATCGTCGGCGTGAGCGTCGTTGTGGTGGTCCTGGCCCTAGCTGGGGACCCCGGCCACTGACCCCCAGATCTCGGCCTCGCTCTTCCTGAGCACGCCCGGGTCCGATGCACCAACCGCGAGTGGTGCCAGCCCCGCCTATTTGGCTTTCTCTTCTGTATGGAGCCCCTTCGTGGAAAGCGCACCACACACGCCGTTCCGGCACCCTCACCCCCCTCGCAACGAGAGCTGCGGGGACTGGGCGGTAGCGGCGCCGACTCGTCCGGCAAGAGCTGCGGCACCTGCAACGGGCTCGGCGAGATCTACTGCCGCGCTGGCCGCCAGGGCTTGCGCGCGCCGTCACGTTCCGTGATTCGGAAGGAAGGGCACTGATGACCCACGCTCTGATCGCCTCCCCGTTCCTCGACGGGCACCTACTCCTCAAGCCTGGGGCTCGGTCCGGGGCCCGGATCCCCACCGCCGATTACAACGAGCTGCGGAACGCCACCGCCGACGGCCAAGCGCTGCCCGCATGGGCGGTGCAGACCGCCGCCGAGGTGTGGGGCCTGGATCTCATCGGCCGACGCGTGCAGGGCACGGTGCTGGTGCGCGAGCCGTCCCCGTACGGCTATTGCCGCGCCTCCTGGGAGATCAACCTCGGCTGCAACTTCGGCTGCAAGCACTGCTACCTCGGCGAGCGCCCCTTCTCCGGCCTCGACTGGGAGGGCAAGGTGCGGCTGCTGGACATCATGCGCGAGGCCGGTGTCCTCTGGCTCCAGATCACTGGCGGCGAGCCCACCATGGACCCTCACTTCCAGGGCGCCTACCGGTACGCCTGGCAGGCCGGGATGATGCTCACCATCTCCACCAACGGCTCGCTGCTCTGGCGGCCGGACCTCCTCAAGCTCTTCCGCGACAGCCCGCCCTACCGGCTGGTCGTCAGCATGTACGGGGCGAGCGAAGAATCCTTCGACACGCTCACCCAGCGCCGCGGGGCCTGGAAGGCATTCCGGCGCGGCATGGACGCCGCGCGCGAGGCGGGCCTGCCCCTGCGCATCAACGTCGTGGTGACCGAGGACAACGCCTCGGAGGCCGATGAGATGGCCGCCCTAGCCGAGGAGTGGAACGTCGAGAACCACGCGTACACGAACATGACGCCCACGATTTATGGCGGTGGTGAGCCTCTGCTCGCCCAGTCCGCCGCGCACCTGCGGCAGCGCAAGCCGTTCGCCGGATGCAACGCGGGACACACCTTCTTCCACGCCGACCCGCACGCCAAGGTATCGATCTGCAAGGTCGGCCGGGACGACCAGATCGACCTCATGGCTGAAGGCGTCGACGGCCTCACCCGGCTCGGCGCGATTGCCGACCGCCTCATGCTTCGCACCGGAGGGTGCGAGGGCTGCGCCTTGTCCGGCACCTGCCGGGTCTGCCGCCCCCTGGCCAAGCACTACCAGGAAGCCAAGGCGCCGCTGCACAGCTACTGCCAACACGGCGACAAGGAGAACGCATCATGACCCCGCCCGTACTGGTGGACCTTCTGCCCGGCCCGCCGCCCTCGGCGCGCCGCGCTGCACCGCCCGTAGCCGCCCTCGCGGTGACCGCCGTCCTGGACCTGGACGACATCGTGGAGAGCGCAGAGTGCTCCTGCGACGCCGGCGACGACAACCCCCACTGACCGACGGATCCAGTCGGTTCCGCTCAGGCCCTGGCGTATTCGCGTCGGGGCCTGAGCCCTGACCGGCCGACCGCTAGGGTGCCGCTCATGCTCTTCCGTTGGGACTGGCTCCAGCCCGTATTGACCGCGCCGATCGTGCCGACGCTCGGTCCCGTCCATCCCAACGCCCTGACCGTCGACATCTTCGAAGACACCCTGCGAGTGGCCGCCACCGGGGACTTCCTCCCCTACGACAAGGACCGGCGCTGGGGCGGGGAGAAGGACGAGATGGTCCTCCGCGACGACGTGGTGCACCAGCCGGATCACACCCTCATCCCCACCCTGAACCGGCGCGGACGCGGCACCGTCAAAGTGTTCGCCTATGGGCACTGCGGCAGTGTCGTGAACAAGGCAGCAGAGCTGGCCGCCAAACTCGCCGCCTTGCACGACGCGGTCAACGGCCGAGTCGTGCGCCCGCTCGGCCCCGAGACCGACTCCCCCCGCGGCACTCGCATCCAACTCCAGGACTTCACCACCCGCGCCTGCTCCGACCCCGGCAGCCCGGTCCGCCCTGTGACCGACTGGCCGACCACAGTCCAGGAGACCTTCGCGCCGTTCGCCACTGCCATGGCCGCTGATGGCCTGGCCTTCCTCCACGCCCAGATGCAGGACGGCCTGTGCGGCCCGGTCCTCGCCGCCGCCGTGGAGGACCGAATTTTGGGCGCGATCGGCCCCATGGAAGTACGCCCCGACGCGATCGGATGCGCCCAGCTGATGCCTCAGTACTTCGCCGTCCTACCCGAGGCGCGAGGTCAGGGCTTGGGCCGCGCCCTATGGCGGGCCGCGATGCACTGGGGCCAGTCCCACAGCGCCGCCTACCAGCTCCTTCAGACCGAGGTCGGCGGCCCTTCCGACAGGCTGTGCCAGGCCGAAGGACTGACCTCCCTCGGTTTCAGTCACACCACACCGGCGTAGCCACTTCAGCGCCTGCGCTCCCACGACAACTGCACTACCCGCTCTGGCCGTCGCCCATGCTGGTGCGGCGTACAACGCGGTCGGCCGGAGCGGCTTTGGCCGGTGTCCTGTTCGGGTTGGGGTCGGGCATGTTCAGGGGGCCGTACGCTGGCCCGGCAACTCGGGCAGGCTTTGCCCCTGCCCGGAATTTGAACGAGTGGCCCCCTGGACTTGCCCGACGCGGGCCCCGAGCCGAACAGGTGGGTAAAGCCGTGGAGGCCGGCCGCCCCGGCCACAGCTGGTTGAACGGCAATCCGCGGTGAACGGTGCGGACTTGGCATGCGCCCCGCTCCTGCTGGCCGTGCTCTTCGTGGGGCGGCAGGCGAGGTTCTTCACGGGTATGGCTGCCCGCTTCTCGGGCTTTTGCGGCGCGAGCGGGCGGGGGCCGTCGCGGGCGGTGGCGGAGACATGGAGCCAGCGGCGGCCTGGGGCCGCCGCGCCGCGCGGCCCGCGCCAGCGGGCCGCCTTGATCCAGTAAAGAAACTTTGGACAGCTCACCCCTTCGGCTGCTTTCGGCCGGTAGGCAGTGGGCGCTTTGCCATGTTTCACCCCGTTCTCCTAGCGATCTAGCTGTTTCACACCAGTCTGTTCGCGGGATCGCCGGAATCTATCCACAGGCTCCCCGCTGTCTGATGTTCCTGCTGGAAGTTGTCCACAGGTGTACAGCCGGATGCGGGGCCGCTGGAAAAGGGGCGGAGATGCGCGTTCTGAGGGGTGTCCGCTTTCGCTGATTGCGTGCGGCTCGCGCCGGAAGTTCCGGGGCCTATGTACACAGAAAACGAGAGATGTGATCCAGGTCATGTACATGCGGGGTCAGACGCGGACCGATTGCGACACCTCTATAGGCATCCCGGGGTCGCGGGCGGCGAAACATAGCCGACGATCGCCGGTTAGGGAAACCGGGAATTCTCCGGATCATTGCCGCAGTCGGAGAGCCCGCGCACCAGGAGAAGGGGCTGTGATGGGGGTCACATGGGCGACTGTCACACGCTCAGGGTTTTCGACACCTGTAGCAAGTGAGAGTCCGGATGCCCCTCGGACGGCTCGTATCCGGCGGGGCGGAAATTCGGAATTCACGGATTCTCCGGAGGATTACCGGAGGGCTGCGGCCCAGGAAGCAGAGGTGGGACGGGTGGGGATCGATGGCGGTCCGCGCTGGTCACAGCGGCCGACGGCTTTCCGCGTGGCGGTACGGCCCTGCGACTCTTCCGCCCGTACGGCGGGAAGTCAGGAGGGTTTCGCCTACGCGCTCCCGCCCGGCGGGCACCAGGGTTGCGGCAGGGAGTCCGGGTTCAGCAGGCTTCCGGAACAAGAGGCCCGATGGTGCACGCGAGCGTCACCAGGGCGGGCCACCGAGGGGTCTTGCGAAACGGTACGAAAGCACGGCACGGCGATGGACGGGGAAACGGTGAACGAGTCGGAGATAGCAGCGCTGGACGCGGACGTGACGCGCCTTGCAGTAGAAGTGGCCGACCTCGCGTCGTTGATTCAGTCCGCGAGGGGCGAGGCTATGCGTCTTCTTCGTCTCCGTCGACCTGACGCTTCAGTTCCTGCATCAATTCGAGAACTTCTGTCAGGTGGTCCCGCATGACAGAAACGTCCCGCCGAAGGTCTGCGACCTCTTGGGAGAGTCGGACGTATCGCGCATCAGGGCTGGGGGGAGCGTCGGAAGGTGCTTCCGCAGGTTCTTGCTGAACCTCCGTAGATGCGGTTTCGGGGGCGGGCCGGCGGATGAAGCTGCCCCGCCCCTGAACGCTGTAGATCAGCCCTTCGCTCTTGAGCATCCGGAACGCGTTCTGCACGGTGGCACTGGCGAGCCCGAACTTCTCTTGCAGCTCCCGCGAGGACGGCACCTTGTCGCCAGGGCCTAGCTTGCCGCTCTGGATCTGGCGTCGCAGGTACTCGGCCACCTGGACGTAGGGCGGCCGGGAGTCGTCTTCGAGGGGCAGTGTCATGCCCGCAGGATACGACCGCCGCCCCTGGCCCACCTATGGAACGCACGGATAGCAGGCTCCCTCCAACACGCAGGTGTTGCAGTACACCTATGTGTTGTGGTTATCTCTGGGTGTGGCCGAGCGGTCACAACCCCGACTGAAAGGGCTTCTCTGTCATGGCCAGGACCTTCATCCGTGTGCACGTACTGGACTCCACGAACGTCATGGTCGGCACGCCGGCGGTGCCGAAGTGGAAGGACCAGGAGAACGGCGTGCGTTCGGTGGACTTCGAGACCGGTGCGCCGCTGTGCACGCTGACGCTCTTCGTGATGGAGGGCGACCGCGCCGAGGCGCTCAAGGTGGCTGTTCCGCAGACCGGTCTGCCCAACGGTCTGCACCCGGGCCGGTTCGTCCGCCCGGTGGACCTCTTCGCCAGCCCGTGGGCGCGGATCTTCAACGACCAGCTTCAGGAGGGCGTGGCCTACCGCTGCGCGGCCCTGGAGTTGGTCGCCACTCCACAGGTGCCGCAGGACGTGGCCGCGCCCGAGGCCGCTGCGGCATGACGCCGCTCCCCGCACGCCGGGGTGAGACCCAGGATGGCGGCCGCTCGCTCGTGATCTTCGTGGACGAAGCGGCCGCCTGCCTGGGGGAACTGCGCCCCCTGGTCTTGCAATTCCCCGCGCGCTTGGTACCGCGCGATTTCCCGAACGAAATGAAGGAGGACTGGTGAACGAGCTGGACAATGCGTTCGGCTGGCTGCGTGGAGCGGTGTGGCTCGGGCTCGGGCTGATGGCCCTGTGGGCCGTGGTCTGGGTCGTCCGTTATCTGATGGCCTCGCCGATGGAGCGGATCAGCATCCGGCAGGCGGTAAGGATCCGTCGGGGTTGGAAGCGACTGGCGCAGATGTGCGGGCTGTCGGTTACGGACAAGATGCCCACCGCCCTGGCCTCGCTCGCCAACACGGACGGCAAGCAGCCCAAGCCGCGGGTCCTGGTCCCGGCCCTGAAGGTCACCCCCGACGCCTTCGGAGTGAGGGCGTGGGCGACCTGCCTGCCGAAGGTGGGTCTGGCCGAGTTCCAGAAGGCCGCCCCCTACCTGGCGGATGCCTGGCGCATGACCCGTGTGTCCGTGCTGCCGGGGGACAATCCCGGACAGGTCATGCTGCGCGGGGTGCGGGTGGACCCGCTGATCACGCCGACCGCTCACGTGCCCACCGGCCGCCCGCCGAAGGAGTACGCGAAGTGGGACCTGGGCGTGGACGAGTTCGGCATGCCCGTCTTCGTGCCCCTTAAGGAGGTTCCCGGGGTGGCCATGGGCGGCCTGCCGGGCTTCGGTAAGACCTCGTGCGTGAACCGGCTGGTGTGTGACTGGGCTCCTTCGCCGGCCGTTCAGTTCGTCTTCTTCGACGGGAAGGTCTCCCACGCTTACGAGGGCGACTACGCCGACCTCGTACAGCGGGCGTTCGAGTTCTGCGGCGATGACCTGGAGGAGGCGAACAAGAAGCTGAAGGAACTGGTCGAGCTGCGCCGTGGCCGCTCAGCGTCCATCCGCAGCGTGCTGGGCGTGAAGAACATGTGGCACGTCGGCCCCTCGGCGGACTGGCCGCTGATCGTCGTCGTCATTGACGAGGCCCATACCTACTTCCGCGACCACAAGGGCTCCGATCCGGCCACGAAGCGGCTGGCCGCGCTCGCGGCGGAGAACGCCCGCCTGGTGGAGGACCTGGTGAAGAAGGGACGCTCGGTCGGCTTCCTGACTCTGCTGACCACGCAGAAGACCACCGGGGACGCGATTCCCACGTTCATCCGGGACGTGTGCCCGGTCGGACTGTCCTTCGCGCAGAAGACCGCCGACGCCGCCGTGGCCGCGCTCGGCGACGACATCCGCGAGTGGCCCGACGCCAGCCCGGTCAACCTCCAGGACCCCGCCTACGTCGGTGTCGCGGTCATGTCCCAGCACGGCCGCCCCGGCTTCGTCCGCATCCGCACCCCCTACGTCGCCGACGAGGACGCCGCCCGCGTCGCCGAAGGCACCGCCCACCTGGTGCGCCACCCGGCCAGGCTCCTGGAGGACCTGGTCAGCCGTGCAGCCGTGGACCTCACCAAGGAAGACCCCGAACCCCCGGCGGAGGCGGCCTGACATGCGCCCCATCATGCGGATCTACATCCGGCACATGCGCAAGGCGATCACCACTGGGGACCTCGACAGGGCGGGACGGATCGGTATCGCCGCATACCGCATCGCCAACACCAACGAGCGCCGGGTTCTGGAGACCTACCTCGGCCCGAACGCCGCCCGCATGGCCGGCCTCACTCCCTGGAACTGAGCCACCGTCCTCGGACCCGACTTCACGCACGGAAGGAGGTGAAACCTCTTATGTCAGAAGACCGGATCACTCAGCGCACCGTGACCGTGGTCATGGCGGTCATCGCCCTGCTGGCCTTCGTGTTCTCCTTCGGCAACGTCTGGTCCCTGGCCCTGCGCCTGGGCATCCCCGGCCCGATCGCACCCCTGATCGCGCCGATGGTGGACCTGTCCGTCCTCGGTCTCCTGGTCGCCCTGCGGTACCTGTCCCTGCGCGGCGTGGCCGCCGACGACCTCAAGGGCGCGAACCGGCTGATGCACACCTCCGGCTTCTTCACCCTCGCCCTCAACATCGCCGAACCCGTCATCGCCGGGCACTACGGCCGCGCCTGCGTCGACGCCGTGGCCCCGCTGCTCCTCCTCGGCTGGGGTGCCGTCGGCCCGGCGCTTCTGCGCCACTTCCACGCCGTCACCACACCGGCCCCCGCCGCCGCACCGGCTGTGTCCCTGGCCCCGGCCCCCGTGACCGACCCGGCGCCCAATCCGGAACCGGTACCGGAAGACCCCACGGCCGAACCCGAAGCCGCCCCCACCTCGGAGCCTGCTTCTGAATCGGTTGCCGTGTCCGAATCCGCGGTGCCCCCGACTCCCGCGCCGACGCCCATCGCTCCCGCTCCTGTCGCTGTGCCGCCTCCGGCGGTCAAGGTGGCCCCGGCCCTGCTGGACGCCGCCCGCGAGATCGCCGACACCCACCGTGCCGCATACGGCCAGCCGATCACCGCGCCGGAACTCAAGGCCCGCCTCGGCGTCAGCCTCCCCCTGGCCACCGCCGCACACGCGGCCCTGACGGCCTAACCCACCCGGCACCTCCCCATTCCCGGCCCCATGGGCCTGACCCGCCATGCCCCCGGGCAGCACCACCAACCCTCCCTCGGTGCTGTCCGGGGCCCTCATCCAGCGGAAAGGATTCATCTGCCGATGCCCCGCGACCTCGACCTGCGGCACGTGATCAGCCCCGCTGTCCGGGACCTGATCGAACTGGCCAACCTCGGCGACTTCGACCGCACCCGCGAACAGATCACCCGCCTACGCGGCTGCACCCGACCGATCAACCTCGTCGGCCACACCATCACCCGCAACCACACCGGCGACGTGGTCCGCTCCTACTCGACCGACCACGAACCCACCGGGCGGCTCCTGACCACCTGCGGCAACCGCCGCGCCTCCCGCTGCCCCACCTGCTCCCGCCTCTACGCCGCCGACACCTACCACCTCATCCGCGCCGGACTCTCCGGCGGCAAGAACGTCCCTGAAACCGTCCGCACCCATCCCAGGGTCTTCCTGACCCTCACCGCCCCCTCCTTCGGCCCCGTCCATAACCGACCCACCACCAAAGACGGCAAACCCCACCCCTGCCGCTGCGGCATCCGCCACCCCGACGGCGCCCCCGAACTCGGCACCCCGCTGAGCCCGAAGACGTACGACTACACCGGCGCCGTGCTGTGGAACGCCCATGCAAGCGCTCTTTGGGCACGCTTCACCCTCAACCTCCGCCGCACCCTCGCCGCCAACTTGGGCCTCACGCAGAAGGACATGAACGCGGCCCTGCGGATCTCCTTCGCGAAGGTCGCCGAGTACCAGCAGCGCGGCCTGGTCCACTTCCACGCCGTCATCCGCTTCGACGGCCCCGACGGTCACACCAGCCCTCCGCCGAGCTGGGCCACCGCAGACCGCCTCCTCCTCGCCATCAAGCCCGCGCTGAAACGCACCAGCCTGACTGTGGTCTCCGACACCGTGGGTGACCACGAAATCCACTGGGGCAAGAAGTTCAAGGTGGACGAGATCACCGCGCTCGGCGACGGCGAACTCACCGACAAGGCGGTGGCGGGCTACATCGCCAAGTACGCCACCAAGAGCGCCGAGGACTCCGGCACGGTTGACCGTTCGTTGGTCTGCCGGACCTGCTCCGGCCGTGGCACGGTCGGCGACCGTATCCGGGACCTGTGCCCCGACTGCGAAGGCACCCGCCGGGCCGAGCCCTTGCGGGACCTGCCCGTCCACCAGCACGTGAGGCAGATGATCCGCACCGCCTGGGATCTCGGCGGCCTGCCCGAGTTCGCAGATCTCAAGCTCTGCAAGTGGGCCCACATGCTCGGCTTCCGCGGCCACTTCTCCACCAAGTCCCGCGCCTACTCCACCACCCTCGGCGCCCTCCGCGACGTACGCCGCGCCTGGCGCCTCGCCCAGGCCGACACCGCCCGCACCCGCGCTGGCCACCCCGCACTCGCCCCGGACACCGTGCTCGTCACCGAGTCCTCCTGGGCCTACCTCGCCTCGGGCTACCGCCCCGGCGAGGAACTCCTCGCCGCCCAGACCCGCCACGAAATTGACCAAGCCCGCGCCCACAAGGAACGAATCAAGACTGAAGGGGAGGTGTGGCAGTGATCGCCGCACCCGTCAGCCGGACGCTGACCCTGGCCGAGGCTCTTGCGGAGATTCGTATGTCCCGAGCCGCGTTCTACCGGCTCAGAGCCCGAGGCAAGGCCCCACGCCATCTCAAGCTCCCCAACGGGCAGATCCGCATCCGCCGGGCTGACCTCGACGCGTGGTTCGAAGGCTGCGAGGTGCCGGCATGCTGACGTACGACGTGAAGATCTGGGGCATCCGCAATCGCTCCGACCGCGCTGCCGCCTACCAGCTTCGCTGGCGGGTCGGTGCCCAGCCGTTCTCCAAGAGCTACAAGCTCAAGGCGCAAGCGGACGGCCGCCGCACGGAACTCCTGACGGCCCTGCGCAACCGCGAGCGCTTCGACACCGACTCAGGTCTGCCCGAGTCCGAGGTCCGAGCTCTGGAATCCTCCACGTGGTTCGCCCACGCTCGCGCGTACGCCGCGATGAAGTGGCCGACCGCCTCGGCCAAGCACCGCGCAAGCATCGCAGACGCCCTGGCGACGGTCACTCCCAAGCTGGTCAAGGACAACCGTGGCGCTCCGGCAACGAAGGTTCTTCGTGCCGCGCTTTACTCCTGGTCCTTCCGGTTCATCCGTAGTGACGACGGCCAACTGCGGTGCCGTCTCGATGTGGAGACGCCTCCGGCCGACATCATGGCCGCGCTCGACTGGATCGACCGTAAGTCCGTGGACATCACCGACCTGAGCACGCCTTCCGTAGTACGGTCCGCGCTTAACGCCCTGAAACTCAAGATGGACGGGACGCCTGCGGCCGAGAACACGGTCAGGCGCAAGCTCCCAGTGTTCAGCAACTGCCTCAGGTACGCCGTGGAACGCGAGTTGCTCACCAAGGTGCCCCTGGGCCAGGTGGACTGGAGCCCGCCGGAGACAGACGACGAGATCGACTTCCGATTCGTCCCCGGTCCCCGGCTCGCCAGGGATCTGATCGACGCCGCTGGAAGGCAGAGTGAACGCGGTCGGCACCTGAAGACGTTCTATGGCTGCCTCTACTACGCAGCGAATCGGCCGGGTGAGGCGACCGGGCTACGCGAGAACGACTTCGTCCTCCCCGAAGAGGGCTGGGGAGAGGTGATCCTCTCTATCAGTACCCCACGCGTGGGGTCGGGCTGGACGGATACGGGCGAGTCCTTCGACACTCGGGGCCTCAAGAGACGGGCCCGCAAGGCAACCCGTTCCGTGCCCATCCCTCCCGTCCTCGTCCGCCTGGTCCGCGAGCACATCAAGGAGTTCGGCACCGCCGAGGACGGCCGCCTCTTCCGCGCGGTCCAGGGCGGCCACCTGCTCTCAAAGGAGTATGGCGAAGTCTGGCAGGCCGCTCGCCGCGAGGTCCTGACGACAGCCGAAGTGGACTCGCCGTTGGCAGACGTTCCGTACTCTCTCCGGCACGCGGGCGTCTCCCTCTGGCTCGACTCCGGCGTCACGCCCGCCGAGGTTGCCCGGCGCGCCGGCCACAGCATCGCGGTCCTCTTTCGCTTCTACGCCAAGGCGATACATGGATCTCAGGACAGGGCCAACGCTCTAATCGAGAGTCGCTTGCTATAGCGTCACCTCGACGCGACCTGACCGCTCGTGCTTCCAGCCGGAGCAGGAATAGCGATGGCCGCTTCCCGACCTACCTCGCGCCCCTCAGAGTATTGGTCCAGAAGGCCCTCCAAACGGGATACGACAAATTCCCACTCGTCGAGCACGACAGAAGAGGCATTCAAGAGACCCGAGCGGCCATGCAAAATGTCCGATGACTTCTTGTAAATATGGCGAGACAGCCTGATGACGCCAAGGACTTCTCCGTACCTATCCTGCCCAACAAGGCCGAGCACAAAGGCTAGCTGAGCATCCGCCCCGTTTGAGATAGACGGCAGTCGATCCGGCTTGCACACTAGCTTATAGGCATCGAAAGAAACCCTCTCGATTCGTAGCCTCAACTCCAGAACCTTGATTCTGCGCAACGAGAGGTCGGCCACATACATTCAGAAACCCCACTCCCCCAGCGTCGAACACGCATCAAGACCCGCCCTGATTTCCAATTTCAAATCTGCCTTCACTTCCTCATTCCCATGCGCAGCACCGTTCCACTTGGCAACGTGATGCCCACATGCCTGCCTGGCCTTATCTACAGGGTGAGGAAGAGCGGGATCCAAAGAGATGATCTGCTTAGCTGAGTCGAGTCGCTTCACGGTCGTCATTGCTTCATCCAGAAGCCCCAATGACATAGCCACATTCTCTCCCGAGTGGAGCGAATACCGGACAACACACTGCCTTAGCGCATCATCCAATGCCTGCCGCAGCAACCCACGGATGATCTGCACCTCGCTAAGGTACCCGGTAGAAGAAACCTTGGGCGAGAACTGCCATACCGACTCGGCGTCCTTAATGAGGACTCGCCACAGTTCGTCTGTCTTCTCGACTGAGATCTCTCCCCGAACCCCGTCACGACTCACAGCCCATGCATCGCACACTAGACTCCGCGCCAAGAGGTGCTCCTTCAGGCGCTCATCGTGAGTTAGAACGATGACACGCCTAATCTTAGCCAGGTCGGAAATCACGGCCGCAAGCCTGTCCACTCTAATTTCATCGAACGAATGGACAGGGTCATCAAGGATTAGAAAATTGAATGGCCCAGCGCCAGCCGTTGCGAAGAGCGGGGCAAGCAGGAAGGCATTCCTCTGTCCCGCGCTTAGCATGGCAAGTTCCAGCTTGTTCCCGTCGGCTCCCTGCACTGAGATCTCAGCCCGTGTCCGCTTGAGGCTTACCGACTCCAACACGATGCCTGCATCCTTTAGGAGCCGCTCTACCTGCACACCGGCCTTACCTTCGAAACGAACAGTGCGCCCGGTACGCAGGCGGTCCTCAAGTTCACCGATACACTTGCGCGTCGCTTCCCAGAGGGGAGCAGACTCGGCTTCCTCGTGCTCCTGCTCCCAGGCCGCGATATACGATTCCAGCATCGCCCTACGGCCCCGTCGCCACTGAGCTGAAATATCACTCAATTCGATCGCCTTAGCCGAAAGACCCTTCCAGGATTCCCCCGACAGTGCCTCACGAATACTTAGGAATTCTTTTACAACAGGGGCGACAGGCTGCTCACCGTACCCCTCAAACGCGGCCAGCAGAGCGGCATAATCAGATCGAAAACTCTTTAGCAGAGCTTCGTCGAACTCCCCTAGCCCTGAAACGATATCGAGAACGGTCGGGATGACCTCAATGGCTCCCCGTAGCGTCTTCAGCGAGGCGTTTGTCGCATTCCTTCTTGGCGCGGCCTCGGCAACATTGGCGAGGTTTTCAGCCAGGCGCTGTACCCAATCGGATACCTCACTGTCACATACCGGGCAGATATATCCGATGTTGGCAACCTGCCCAACCTCTGAATGGAGAGAAGTCAGATGAATCGCCAAGCGATGGTGAATCGTAGGAACGTCCCCCAACACCAGCTCTAGAGCCCGATCAACATCATGCAGTGAAGTTATCAGCCTTTCGATTCCAGCCGCCGTGACTTCAGGTAGCGTTGCTCCAACTTCAGTGAGTCCATTCTCAGTTAGCCAGGCCCGCACATCGTGCATATCTTCATTCCAAAAAACATCCGGAAGATGATGCTGTGGATCGAGACCCTGGAAGTGGGCGTCTACCTTGGCTACCCTCTCCTTAGCGCTTTTGAGTGCGACTGTGAGGCGCTTACGGCTAGCCGATGCAGAAGAGCTAATCTCCTCGACACGACGTTCCAGGTGATCGAAGCAGCCACCAAGTGCGAGCAGGTTTTCGATATACCTCTGCAGATCTTCATGCTGCTGTACACGCCTCTCTACGTCGGCGTACGAAAATACCGGCGGGTGAGATTCAACGGCGTAGCCCCATGGAGTTTCCGAAATATCGAATCTCTCAGTCGCCCCGTTCGGAAGCTCACGAAGAGAATCGAATTTGCCAACCTGACCATCCTTGCCGATCTGGGCTGCGAGCCGAAGGGACTCGTCGCCACGCATCAACCTGACTTCAACCGTCGCTACTTCCGCATCGCGAGCACAGTTCACTTTCTCCCACAACGGACTCTTCCCGCTTCTCGCGGCCGCCGGAGTGACTGCTGCCCACCAGTCGGATCGCCCTGAAAGCGCCGTGCGAATGCCATCAGAGATACTCGACTTGCCGGATCCATTGGGCCCATGAATGATGGTCACGCCCGGCGTCGGGTCAAACTGAAAAGAGAATGGAACGGTGGCGCCCTGAAATCCCTCGATCCTCAACGAAACTAGGTCCCACGAAAGACCGATCGCGGGATCCCAGGCATCGGTTATCCCTGTTCCCCTGATCCCCTCGATCAGAGTGATGAGGTTTCCCCAAGCCTTCTTCTTCTGAGGGCTGTTCGCACGAGCCAGTACGATCTTGCTCTCCTCGGCAAGGTCTGAGTACGTGAGAAGGCTCAGTTCGCTGGGGCCGGCCGAGGATGGGGAGCCATCGCCATCAGAGGCCGAACTGGTAGCCGTGTGACGACGAGGATCCACCGATGCTCCCTGTGCAGAACGCTCTTTGCGAGTCGTGATGCTACCCAGGTAACTACGGCTGGTGCATGGGGTTTTGCCCGATTCCCTTTACCCTGCTATGGAAGGTTCACAGTGGTCCACGCCTGGTCCACACACCATGATCTAAAGCGGCACACGGGCGAGTCAGGGTGAGACAGGGGCCCATGCCGAAGGGGCGCCCCTGATGGGACGCCCCTTCTGACCTGCACATACTCTGACCTGGCGGTGGGTGTGGGATTTGAACCCACGGTGACATCGCTGCCACGACGGTTTTCAAGACCGTTCCCTTAGGCCGCTCGGGCAACCCACCCTCGCGCCACCGTCCCGCGGCGGCGCGAGGACAGCCTAACCGGTCAGCTGTCGTCGCCCTCGCGCTGGCCCAGGGTGACTTCGACCGTCGAGGTCTTGCCGTCGCGCTCGTACGTGAGCGTGACCTTGTCGCCCGGCTCGTGGGTCCAGATCTCGCTGATCAGGGTCGGGCCGCTGTCGATCACCCGGTCGTCGAGCTTGGTGATGACATCGCCCGCCTTCAGACCGGCCTTGCCCGCCGGGCTGTCCGACGGGACCGCCGGGGTGCCGCCCGTGCCGCGGTCCGCGATGACGGCGCCGCCGTCGCCCTTCGGGTCCATGGAGACCGTGGCGCCGATCACCGGGTAGACCGGCCGGCCCGTCTTGATCAGCTGCTGGGCGACCGTCTTCGCCTGGTTGACCGGGATCGCGAAGCCCAGGCCGATGGAGCCCGCCTGGGACTGGCCGAAGCCACCGGTGCCGGCCGACTGGATGGCCGAGTTGATGCCGATGACGGCGCCGCTCGAATCGAGCAGCGGGCCGCCCGAGTTGCCCGGGTTGATCGACGCGTCGGTCTGCAGGGCGCTCATGTACGACGCCTTGCTGTTCTGGCCGTCGCCCGAGGCCACGGGCCGGTTCTTGGCGCTGATGATGCCGGTGGTGACCGTGTTCGACAGGCCGAAGGGCGCGCCGATGGCGATCGTCGAGTCGCCGACCGCGACCTTGTCCGAGTTGCCCAGGGGCAGCGGGGCCAGGCCGGAAGGGGCGTTCTTCAGCTTCAGCACGGCCACGTCGTAGCCCTGCGCGCGGCCGACCACCTCGGCGTCGTACTCCTTGCCGTTGGAGAAGGTGACCGACAGTTCGCCGCCGTCCGCCGCGGACGCCACCACGTGGTTGTTGGTGACGATGTGGCCCTGCACGTCGTAGACGAAGCCCGTTCCCGTGCCGCCCTCGCCGTCGCCGCCCTGCGCCTCGATGGTGACGACGCTCGGCAGGGCCTTGGCCGCGACCGCCGCGACGGTGCCCGGGTCGCGCTTGAAGTCCTTCGTGTTGCCGGACGCGGAGACGGTGGTCGAGTCGGTGGGGTTGTCGCCCCGCTCGGCGGCCCAGTACCCGATGCCGCCGCCGACGCCGCCCGCGACCAGCGCGGCGGCCAGCACCCCGGCGACGAGACCGCCGGCGCGCTTCTTCTTGTGCGCGGGAGGTACGGGCCCCATGGGCGCGCCCCATCCGGGACCGGCGCTGTCGCCGCTGCCACCGCCGCCGTGGGAGGGCGGGGGAGGCGGCCATCCGGCCCCGGGCTCTCCCTGCGACTGCGGATACGACTGCGGATGCGGCTGCGGGGCGGGAGCCACGGGCTGCGGCACCGGCATGTACCCCGGCTGCGGGGTGGGGGTGTGCCCCTGCGTCGTGGGGTTGTGGGCGGGCCGCTCGGGGGCGGGGTTCTGGGCAGCCTGCTGGTCGGGGGCGGGGTTCTGGGCGGACTGGCTCGCGGCGGGCGGCGCCGGCTCGTGGCCGGGGGCCACGGCGTCCGTGCCCGTGGCGTCGGGGGCGGGCCCGGGAGCGGCCACCGGCACGGGAGGTGCTGACGGGGCGGCCGGAACCGCAGTGCCCTCGTTCTCGGTGCTCACAGCTCTCTTCTCCTCGGTACCACGTCGGTCTCGGTCAACGTCACCAGTGTGCAAGTGTCCGCTGTCAGCTTTTCTCACCGCACATCAGGCGGCCGTAAGCGGTTCCTGTGCATCCACGGAACATCCTTTACATCGGTCAAAACGCCCGCATCCCGAGAAGGGCCGAACCAGCTCCCCCCTGTGACGTGTCTACGCGCCTACCCACCCTCGGTGACACCATGACGCGGTGACTCACGCACGGCAGCACACCATCCAAGTCGTCGCTCACCGCGGTGCCTCCGAGGACGCCCCCGAACACACCCTGGCGGCGTACACCAAGGCCATCGAGGACGGCGCGGACGCCCTCGAGTGCGACGTACGGCTCACCGCGGACGGGCACCTCGTCTGCGTCCACGACCGCAGGGTGAACCGCACCTCCAACGGCCGCGGCGCCGTCTCCGCCCTCGAACTGGCCGACCTCGCCGCCCTCGACTTCGGCTCCTGGCAAGGCGGCGAGGAGTCGCCGGACTGGGATCCGGCCCGGGGGCACAGCCCTGGCGAGTTCACCTCCGTACTCACCCTGGAGCGCCTCCTGGAGCTGGTCTCGGACGCCGGGCGCCGCGTCGAGCTGGCCATCGAGACCAAGCACCCCACCCGCTGGGCCGGCCAGGTCGAGGAGCGGCTGCTCCAGCTGCTGAAGCGCTTCGGCCTGGACGCGCCCGTGGCCGGCGAGCCCTCACCCGTGCGCGTCATGAGCTTCTCGGCACGCTCGCTGCACCGGGTGGCGGCCGCCGCGCCCGCCCTCCCCACCGTCTATCTGATGCAGTTCGCCTCCCCGCTCCTGCGCGACGGGCGGCTTCCGGCCGGTGCGCACATCGCGGGCCCCGGCATCCGGATCGTCCGCAGCCACCCCCGCTACATCGAACGGCTGCACCGCGCGGGCCACCCGGTGCACGTCTGGACGGTGAACGAGCCGGAGGACGTCGAACTCTGCGCGCGCCTCGGCGTGGAAGCGATCATCACAAACCGCCCGAAGCAGGTGCTTTCCCAGCTCGGCCGCTCATGATTTTCACTACAGGGAGTGCACCGGCGCGTTCGGTCCGTATTCGATCAGTGCGAGTGCGTCACCGACCGGCGCCTGGCCGGTTTCCGGTCCAGGCCATTGGGGCATTCACTCCCTGGCGTGGGGCGAAGGAGGTCTCGGGGGTGGCGTTGGTGGTGGCACGAGAAGTGCCCACGTCGTCGAGCATGGCCGTGCCCCATGGCCCTGCGGGCGTGGGGGAAGCAAGACGCCGTATGCGCGACGAACTGCGTATCAACGGAGTGTCCGATTCGGTCATCGACGATGCCGTACTGATCCTGTCCGAACTGCTCAGCAACTCCTGCCGCCACGGCAGGCCACTGGGCCAGGCCGAGGTGGGCGACGGCGACATACGTGCCGCGTGGCGCGTCGACACGGCAGGCGGGCTGACCGTCGAAGTCACGGACGGAGGCGGGCCCACCCGGCCGGTTCCAGCCACGCCCTCGGTCACCGCACGCGGCGGCCGCGGGCTCAACATCATCACGGCGCTGGCACAGGACTGGGGCGTCCGGGACAACGCGTCCGGCGAGGTCACGGTGTGGGCGAACGTCACCGACGGGCACCGGCGCGACGACTTCGCCACGCGCATCGCGGTCCCGGAACTGGACTTCGCGGTCCCGTTCGACGACCTGGACTGACCAGGGGGCGGGCCGGGACCGGCACCGAACCGGTCCGAACCGACCCCGCCGGTCCCGGCCGGGGGCGTCTCAGCGGCTAGGCTCGCGCCCGACACAGCACTGCCGTGAACGGGAGAAGCCAAGCCATGGCCAAGAAGCGCCCCCAGCCCGCAAGGGGAACCACGTCGCAGGCCCAGGTGAGCAGCGGGGAGGTGCCGGTCGTCGGAGCCCGCGAGCCCTGCCCGTGCGGCTCCGGCCGTCGCTACAAGGCCTGCCACGGCCGCGCCGCCTCGCACGCCGTCACCGAGCTGGTCCAGCGCCCCTTCGAGGGCCTGGCCGGCGAGAGCGACTGGGTCGCCCTGCGCGAGCTGGTGCCCGCCGCGACCGCAGCGCTGACGCTGAGGGACGGGCTGCCGGACGGCGTTCCCTCCGTCACGCTGGCGACCGTACTGCCGATGGCCTGGCCCGCCCTGCGCCGCGACGACGGTTCCGTCCTGCTCGGACTGCAGAACGACACCCCCTCCGGCGACCTCAGCCGCGACCTCGCGGACACCCTGCGACGCGCGCTGACCGCGAAGCCCGGCACCCCGGTGACGGCCGAGCGCGCCCCCGCGGACGGACCGCGCCTCCAGGACCTGCTCGACCCGGACGCCGCGTTCGAGCCGGAAGTGCACTCCGGCTTCGAGTTCTGGGTCCCCGACGCGGAGAACGCGACGCCGGAGGTGAGCGCCTCCCTGGAACGCGCCAACGCCGCCGCGATCCCCACCGTCAGGCTGACCGGCGTCGACGCCGCGTACTGGTGCGAGACCCCCGACAAGAACCACCTGCGCTGGGTCATGCCGCACGCCGAGGAGCAGCTTCTCGACGCGCTCGCCCGGCTGCACGCCGCCGGTACGTCCTCACTCGGCGAAGGCACACGCCCCCAAGCCCCCAACTCCGTTCGAGCAGGGGGGACCCCCTTGGTCGGTTCCTTCCGGGCGCACGGGCTGATGGTTCCGGTGTGGGACCTGCCGAGCGAGGTCAGGGCGGAGGACATCGAGAAGCCCGCCGCGGAGTTCGCCGAGCGGCTCGCCGCGGCCCTCGCGTCGGACGCCCCGCTGACCCCGGAGGAGCGCCGCGCGCGGGGCGGACTCACCAACCGCCAGGTGACGCTCAGCTGACAACCGCAATTCCCGCGGACGGCCGGGGACTCCGGCCACAACTCCCCATATCGGCAGGTAAACCCCTGTCCGAATAGGTGAGATCAAATTTGCCAACCGTGGATATCTTGTTACGGTTCTGAGAGCCCGGTCGCTGGTGCATCCCCCGTCGCCAGCGGCCGGGCCTTTCCGTGCCCCGGTCCCGCCACTGTGCGTAATCGGATGATCAACGGGGAGCGGGAGTCGCCGAGTTGCTTCCCGAACGCAACAGCAGCGGGCCGTTTCCCGCCGCAGCGAACTCCGAAACCGCCGAATAGTGAGCGGCCTTTCCGCGCGACGGTTCACGCGGTGTTTCGCATACTCCCGGCTCGTCCTCGGCGCTCACCACGCAATGCATCTGAACGGTCCGGCCGCCGGGGCCCATCAGCGTGAGTACGGAACGCAGCTCCGTACCCGTGGCATTGCGGTAGTAGGTACGCGCCCACGTGTCGCCGCCGTCGGTCAGCACACAGGTCTGCCCCTCGACGCCTTCCGGGGAGCTGAGCTCGGGGCCGCACTGCGCGGCCGGGTCGCGGCCGGACGGAGGGGCGGACGGAGAGACCGGCGAAGGGACGGGGGGAAGGGCGGTCAGCGGCGCGGGTGAGGGGGTGGCCCGGGAAGCGCTCCCGGGAACGGTCACGGAGACACTCCCGGGAAGGGCCGCAGGGTCGTTCCCGGGAACGGTCGCAGGGGCGTTCCCGGGAACGGTCGCAGGGGCGGCCTTGGCGTCGTCGGGCGCGGGCGCGGGCGCGGGTTCGGGTTCCGCCGACGCGCCGGCCAGCGGCAGCAGGACGGTGAACGCCACGACGGCCGCGAGTCCGATCATGCGGAGGTTCAAGGCGGGTCCCACCTGTCAGCTGCCCGGAAGTTCTTGCGGTGAGCCGAAGGTATCGACGGATGGCCCGCACCAAGGCCGCCGCGCGCCCGATTCCTCCGGAATCCCCCGGAACACGGGCTCCCTCACCCCCGTACGGGTGAGCCGGCGGCGCGTCCTCCTACAGCAGCCGCCGCCGGCCTCACGCCCCCACACCCCACACCCGCACTCGGCACGCGCTTCCGTACGCGCCTCAGTACGCGAGCCGGCTGCCGCCGTCCGGTGCGCCGTTGCTCGCCGCGACCAGCGCGTCCACGACCGCCTCGACATCCGGCAGCCAGGGCGCGGCCGAACCGGACAGGGGCGCCCTCTCCCAGCGCACCTGCCCGGTGCCCGTCTCCGAGGGCGGCAGCACCAGATAGCCGCCCTCTCCGTGGAACCGCAGCGAACTGGGCACCCAGTCCTTGGCGTACAGCAGCTCACCGAGCCGCTCCAGGGAGTACGGGGCGACCAGCAGCGACCAGCGGGTCGGGGTCGCGACGACCGGGCCGAGGCGCATCCCCATGCCGTCGAGCGCCGTCAGCGCGACGGCGCCGGCGGCCGACGGGAGACTGATCGCGCACGGGGCCGCGCCCCCGGTGGCCAGCACGACGGGGGCCGTCGGGCGGTTGGTCCACCACCAGCGGATCATGCGTTCATCGGTGGTGGCCGCCAGGATGCCCGGGTCGAAGGGGTGCGCGCCGGGTACCACGCATTCGGGATCGGGGCAGGCGCAGCCCTGCCCAGGGCCGTCGCGGCCGTCGCGGCCGTCGCGGCTGCCGCGTCCACCGGACGCCTTCAGCCCCACGCCGGGGAGTACGGGCCACTGCCAAGCGGTGGCGCAGGTCAGCGCCGCACCGAGCTGGGCAGGCCCCGCGCTCCGCCGGAACCGGAGGAGCCTGCGTCGCCTTCCGAGGATCTCGCGCATGAGCGCTCGTTCCTTTCCGTTGAACGCCGGGGTCCATGTCGCACTGTGCGTGCGCATCTTCACTGGTCGTGCACGTCGCGTACTGGCTGCGTACTGGTGGCACACCGCCGCGCTTTCAGCCTGCGGCACGGGCAGCGCCTCGGGGCTGAGCGTGAAACGTGGCGGAGGGTGGCGTACGGATGGCGCTTGACTGATCCGTAGGAGATCCGTAGTGCTGCGGTCCGGCCGCTCGGGGATGGGGCACGGCCCGCGGCGGTTAAGACGCCCGGTCCCGCCACCAGGTTCCAGGGCGGTCCCAACTGCCCCTGTCCCTCACCGATCAGGTACCCATCACGGCTGGTATGACGCGCTGTCGAACGCCCTCAGTCGACCTCAAATCGCTGCCGTGTCTGGCATTTTTAGGCCAAGTTGACTATCCCCACAGACACCAGGGGTTCCACGATCGCCATGCTGGACATCCCCTCACTTGTGCGTGTACATGTGGATGCATTGATAGCGGCGCAGAATGACATGGGGGTTTGCGATGCTATTGAGCAGAACGCACCAGCAGGAAAGCCTGCGATCATGAGCGCCCCGCACGTACCGAAAGTGGCTGGAATCGATCCAGCGGTTCCCTCCCCCGCCCACAATGCCGCGTCCCTTCCGCCTGCTCCCGCCCCACCCGCCGCGGGCGTGGTGCTCCAGGACCGGCTCGCGGGCTGGGTCTCCGACCTCACCACCCTCCATGAACTCACCGAGCGCCTGACCCGCACCCGTTCGACCGACGCCGCACTGCACGAACTGCTCCGCGCCGGTGCCGCCCTCGTGGGCGCCCGCCGCGGCTTCGTGGTCCTCGAACCGGCCGACGACGCCGGCCCGTCCGCCACCGTCGGCCTCGGCCTCGGCCACGCCGACCTCGGCCACATCGAGACCGTGCCGCGCAGCGCCACGTCGTACGGCCGGCTCCTCGACGGCCTCCCCGGATCCCCCCGCCCGGGCGAGATCGTCCACCCCGACCTCCTCGGTGAGGCGGAGCTCGACCCGCGCCACCGCGAAGTCGCGGCGCGCCTCGGCTACGCCGCCAGTTACGCGCTGCCCCTGGCCACCGAAGCGTCCCCGCGGCTCGGCGCGGCCGTCTGGCTGTACGACGAACCGGCCGAACCCACGGAGCGCCGGCGTCACCTCGCCGGTCTCTACACGCGCTACGCCGCCGAACACCTGGCCCGGCTGCTGGAGCTGGAGCTCGCCCGCGCGCAGGTGGCGACCGTCGCCGAGGAACTGCTGCCCAGCAGGCTGCCCCGGGTCGCCGGGGTGCGGCTCGCCGCCCGCCACCGCACCGGACCGCACGGCGGCGGCGACTGGTACGACGCGCTGCCGCTGCCCGAGGGCGCCCTGGGACTGGCCGTCGGGTCGGTCTCCGGATCGGGGCCCAGCGCCCTGGCCGCGATGGGACGGCTGCGGGCCAGCCTCCGGGCGTACGCCGTGATGGAGGGCGAGGACCCCGTCGCCGTACTGTCCGACCTGGAACTGCTGCTGCGGCTCACCGAACCCGCCCGGTCGGCCACCGCGCTCTTCGCCTACTGCGAACCCGCCGGGGTCTCCGCTGCCGGAGACCGGGGGAGCCGGATCGTGCTGGCCGGGGCCGGGCACAGCCCGCCGCTCGTCATCGGCGCCCGGCGCACCGAGTACGTCGAGACGTCGCTCTCGGCGCCGCTGGGCATGCTGTCCTGCTGGGAGGCGCCGAGCGTGGAAATCGCGCCCGCACCCGGCGAAACGGTCCTCCTCTACACCGACGGGCTGCTCCAGCGCACCGGTGACCCGATGGACCGTGCTTTCGCACGGCTGCACGCGGCCGCCGCGAGTGTGCCCAGGGCCGACAGGGACGACCCGGGAGCGATCGCCGACCATGTGCTGCGGACCGTGCTGCCGGACGGCGGTGACACGGCCGGCTCGGCGGACGCGGCGGAGGACATCGTGCTGCTGGCGGCACGGTTCGACTGATTCCTCACAGTTGTCCACAGGGCCCTGGGCCGTCCTTCCGTCGCACATACGATGGAGGGCGGTCCAGTGTCGTATCAAGGAGACAGTCGTGTCCGAAGAGCTCAGCCCGGAGACCCCGGAAGAGTCCGAAGAGCCGATCAAGCAGCGGAAGAACGGCCTGTACCCGGGCGTTTCCGACGAGCTCGCCGAGAACATGAAGTCCGGCTGGGCCGACACCGAGCTGCACGGCCTGGAGCCGATCGCGCAGGCCCGGCACACCGCCGACCGCCGCGCCGCGCTCTCCGCGCGCTTCCCCGGCGAGCGCCTGGTCATCCCCGCGGGCAACCTCAAGATCCGCTCCAACGACACCGAGTACGCCTTCCGCGCCTCCACCGAGTACGCGTACCTCACCGGCGACCAGAGCCAGGACGGCGTCCTCGTGCTGGAACCCCGTCCGGAAGCCGGCGGGGGCCACGACGCGACGGTCTACCTGCTGCCCCGCTCCAACCGTGAGAACGGCGAGTTCTGGCTCGACGGCCAGGGCGAGCTGTGGGTCGGCCGCCGTCACTCCCTCGCCGAGGCCGAGCAGGCCCTCGGGATCCCCGCCAAGGACGTCCGCGAGCTGACCGCCGCCCTGAAGGAGGCCACCGGACCGGTCCGGTGCGTCCGCGGGCACGACGCCGCCATCGAGGCCGCACTGACCGACAAGGTCACCGCCGAGCGCGACGAGGAACTGCGCGTCCACCTCTCCGAGGCCCGCGCCGTGAAGGACGACTTCGAGATCGGCGAGCTCCAGAAGGCCGTCGACTCCACCGTCCGCGGCTTCGAGGACGTCGTCAAGATCCTCGACAAGGCCGAGGCGACCAGCGAGCGCTACATCGAGGGCACCTTCTTCCTGCGCGCCCGCGTCGAGGGCAACGACATCGGCTACGGCTCCATCTGCGCCGCCGGACCCCACGCCACCACCCTCCACTGGGTGCGCAACGACGGCGACGTACGCTCCGGCGACCTGCTGCTGCTCGACGCCGGCGTGGAGACCCACACCCTCTACACCGCCGACATCACCCGCACCCTGCCCATCAACGGCACCTTCACCGACCTCCAGCGCAAGATCTACGACGCGGTGTACGAGGCCCAGGAAGCCGGCATCGCCGCCGTGCGGCCCGGCGCCAAGTACCGCGACTTCCACGACGCATCGCAGCGCGTGCTCGCCGAAAAGCTCGTCGAGTGGGGCCTGGTCGAAGGCCCGGTCGAGAGGGTCCTGGAGCTCGGCCTCCAGCGCCGCTGGACCCTCCACGGCACCGGCCACATGCTCGGCATGGACGTCCACGACTGCGCCGCCGCCCGCCGCGAGGCGTACGCCGACGGAACGCTGGAGCCGGGCATGTGCCTGACCGTCGAGCCCGGCCTGTACTTCCAGGCGGACGACCTGACCGTGCCCGAGGAGTACCGCGGCATCGGCGTGCGCATCGAGGACGACATCCTCGTCACCGAGGACGGCAACCGGAACCTGTCGGCCGGGCTGCCCCGTCGCTCCGACGAGGTCGAGACCTGGATGGCGCGGGTCAAGCAGGGCTGACCCGCCTGCCACCCCCGCCGCGAGGGCACGCCGCTCAGGGCCTTCAGGACACCTTGAGCAGCGCGCCCTCGCGCCATTTCAGGATCTTGTCGAAACTGACCACCGCACCGTGCCCCGGCCTGTTCCCGAAATGCACGTGATCGGCGAGCTGCTCGATCAGGCACAGCCCTCTGCCGCTCTCCGCCGAGGCGAGCGCCGGAAGTGGCGCGGCAGGGCGGCCCCGCCGCGAGAGGGGAAAACCCGGCCCGGAGTCGGCGACCTCGATACGGCATTTCTCGCCGTCCAGATAAGCGGTCACGCGGTATTCCGCGGAAGGTGCTCCGGACCCTTCGTCCCCGCCGTGCTCGACCGCGTTCGCACAGGCTTCGCTGAGCGCGACCGACAGGTCGTAGGAGATGTCCGGATCGACCCCCGCCGTCTCCATGGCGCCGAGCAGAAGGCGGCGGGCGAGCGGGACGCTCGCGGCTTCGCGCCGCAAGTGGAGAGACCACCAGATGCTCATGCTCCAGCCTCCTGGCTGCGGCTCGACATACGGTTACGTATTGCCGTGGGCGACGCTCCATAAGCGTGGAGTCAACGTGTTTGCGCTCATTCGGCCGACGCGAGCACTCCTTACGCCGGTGTATACGCTCCTGGACCTGCCGTAGGCATACCGGGGGCGCAGTGCGATGATGTCGAAGCCATGTCTACGTCCGACGCACGCGCCGGAGCCGGTCTGCGGCTGCTGAGGACCGCGGTGTTCACCGCGGTCTGCGTCGTGCTGTCCGCGACAGGACACGCCATGGCGTCCTGCGCCACCGTCCCCTGGTGGACGCTGGTACTCGGCGCCGCCGCCGTGTTCGGCCTGGTCGCCCCGCTCGCCGGACGCGCGCGCTCGATGCCCGCCATCGCCGCCGCACTGACCTGCGGGCAGCTCGCCCTGCACGCCCTCTTCGGGCTGGGCCAGCACAGCCCGGCCCTCGAAAGCGCGGCCACCGACACCTCGCTGCGCGCCTTCGCCGCGAAGCTCGTGTGCGGCGCGGGCGCACTGCCGCTCAGCACGGCCGAAGCGCGGCGGATCGTCACCGAAGCGGGCATCGACCCGGCGTCCGTACACACGGCGCAGCAGCACCTCGCGCACACCGCGCACGCCGCGCACACGGGCATCGCCGCCGGACCGGTCGCCGGACTGCTGCCCACCCTCCCCATGCTGCTCGGCCACCTGCTGGCGGCCGTCGCGACCGGATGGCTCCTGCGGCGCGGGGAGAGCGCACTGTCCCGGCTGGTCGTGCTGTCGGCCCACGGGGTCGCGGAAGGCGCGCTCGTACGGTCGCTGCGCGCCGCCCTGGCTCTCGTACGGTCGCTGAACGCCGGCCCGCTCCCCGGGGCGCCCGCGCACGGGCCGCGCGCCCTGCGCACCCCCTTCGTCACGTCCCTGCGACCGGCCGGCGAAGCCCTCCAGCACACGGTGATCAGGCGCGGACCGCCCGCTGCGGCGCTCGTCCTCGCAGCCTGACACGGCGCACTCCCCGGCACAGCACGCACCACACCACGGGAGCCGCGTCGTGATGCCGGTGCGCACCCGCGCGCCGGAACACCATTCACCCCTGCTCCGTGGAGTACTCACAGCCATGAACATCACCCGTGTCTCCGTCTCCGTCGCCGCCGCGGCTTCCACCGTCCTGCTCTTCGCGGGAACGGCCTTCGCACACGTCGGCGTACAGCCCGTCGGGCCCGCCGAGAAGGGCGGCTACGCCACCGTCAACGTCAAGGTGCCCAACGAGCGGGACAACGCCTCGACCGTCAAGCTCGAAGTCTCCTTCCCCAGCGCCCACCCGCTGTCGTCCGTGATGCCGCAGCCCGTGCCCGGCTGGAAGGCCGAGGTCACCAAGGCGAAGCTCGACAAGCCGCTCAAGGTCCACGGCAGGGAGATCGACGAGGCCGTCTCCAAGATCACCTGGAGCGGCGGCAAGATCGGCCCCGGCGAGTTCCAGCAGTTCCCGCTCTCCCTCGGACAGCTGCCGGAAGACGCCGACCAGCTGGTCCTCAAGGCCGTCCAGACGTACGACAACAAGGAAGTCGTCCGCTGGATCGAGGAGCCCAAGGAGGGCGAGGAGGAGCCGCAGTCCCCCGCGCCCGTCCTCAAGCTGAGCGAGCCCGCCGGTGACGACCACCACGGCGGCTCCGACGATGCGGCCAAGAGCGAGGACGGGGAAACGGCCAAGGCCGACGACGGTCACGAGAGCGAGACGGCCGCCGCCGACGACACCGCCGACACCTCCGGCAGCGACACGACCGCCCGCGTCCTCGGTGTCATCGGCATCATCGTGGGTGTCGCGGGTGTGGCCTTCGGCGTCCTCGCCGGGCGCCGCCGCACCTCCTGACGTCCCCCGACGCCCCCCGCACCTTCACTGAAACACCGGGATCCCCCTCCATGCTCAAGAAGAACGCGCTGGCCGTGGCGCTCGTCGCCACGGCCGCGCTCACCCTGTCCTCCTGCGCCGGCGACACGGCCGACAGCGGCTCCAGCCCCGTCTCCGACGTCTCCGCCGGTACGGACGAGAAGGCCGCGACCGTACTCGACCGGCCCTTCGAGAAGCCGGACCTCGTCCTCACCGACACCCACGGCGAGAAGTACGACCTGCGGGAACGCACCAAGGGCAAGCCGACGCTCATCTACTTCGGCTACACCAACTGCCCCGACGTCTGCCCGCTGACGATGAGCAACATCGCCATCGCCCACAAGAAGCTCCCCCAGGCGGACCGGGACAAGCTCCAGGTCGTCTTCATCACCACCGACCCCGAACGGGACACCCCCGAGGCGCTCGGCACGTGGCTCAAGGGCGCGGGCGACCCCTCCTTCACCGGACTCACCGGCGACTTCCCGACCATCCAGGCCGGGGCCCGCCGCATGGGGATCGGCATCGACCCGCCGAAGAAGGAGAAGGACGGCTCGGTCGTCTCCATGCACGGCGCACAGGTCATCGCGTTCTCCCCGAAGACCGACGCCGGATACGTGCTCTACAGCGACGACACCACCGCCGACGACTACATCGAGGACCTCCCCGAGCTGGTCGAGGGGGAGAACCCGTGAACCGCCGCACCACCCTCGCCACGGCCGTGGCCCTCACCGCGGGCCTCGTACTGGCGGGCTGCTCCACCGGATCCGGGAGCCGGCGACCCGCGCTGAAGGTCGAAGGGGCCTTCATGCCGGAGCCGGTCACGGACGACATGGCCGCCGGCTTCCTGACCGTGAAGAACGACAGCGACACGGCGGACCGGCTCACCTCCGTCACCAGTGACATCGCGGGCGAGGTCACGATCCACCGGACCACGGACCAGAAGATGCAGGAGGTCGATTCCTTCGACGTCCCCGCGGACGGTGAGCTGAACCTCGAACGCGGCGGCAACCACCTGATGTTCATGGAGCTCAGGAAGAAGCCCGAGCAGGGCGACACGGTGTCCGTGGAACTGCACTTCGAGAAGGCCGGCCCGATCAGGGCCGAGCTTCCCGTGAAGGAGACCACCCACAACCCGGACAAGCAGTGAGGGACTGACACGCCATGCCCCCATCCGCCCCGCCCTTCGGAGCCGCAGTGATCAGGCTGCTGCTCGTCACCACGGCGCTCCTCGGCACACTCCTCGCAGGAGCCGCTCCCGCGTCCGCGCACGCCGCACTGACCGGGAGCGACCCGAAGGACGGGGCGGTGGTCGCCACCGCTCCCGAGCACGTCACCCTCACCTTCTCCGAGAAGATCGCTCTCGGGAACGACTCGATCCGCGTACTGGAACCGAGCGGCAAGCGCTCCGACACCGGCGAAGTGCGCGACATGAGCACCGGAGGCGTCGTCAAGTACGGCGTTCCCCTGCACGCCGGGCTGCCGGACGGCACGTACACCGTCGCCTGGCAGGCCGTCTCCGCCGACAGCCACCCCATCTCCGGCGCCTTCACCTTCTCCGTCGGCGCCCCTTCAGAGACCACCGTCGCCCTGCCCGAACAGAGCGCGGGCGGCGGCCTCGTCGGCGCGCTCTACGGCATCGCCCGCTACACCGCGTACGCCGGCTTCGTCCTCCTCGTCGGCGGCGCCGCCTTCGTCCTGGCCTGCTGGCAGCGCGGCGCGGGCGAGCGGCCGCTGCAACGCCTCGTCGTGCGGGGCTGGATCACGCTGACCGCGTCGACCCTGGTCATGCTGGTGCTCCGCACGCCCTACACCGGCTCCGGGAAACTCGCCGACGCCTTCGACCTCAGCGGGCTCAAGGCCGTACTGGAGACCAAGACCGGCGCCTCGCTCGTCTCGCGGCTGCTGCTGCTCGGCGCGGCCGCGCTCTTCGTCGCCGTGCTGTTCGGGGCGTACGCGAAGAGGGAGGACGCCGAGGAGAAGAAGGACCTCACCTTCGGGCTCGCCCTGGGCGGCGGCGTACTGGCCGCCGGGATCGCGGCGACCTGGGCGCTCTCCGAGCACGCGTCGACCGGCATCCAGACCGGCATCGCGATGCCCGTCGACGTACTGCACCTGCTGGCCGTCGCGACCTGGCTGGGCGGTCTGGCCGCGCTGCTGGTCGCGCTCTACCGGGTGCCGGACATCGAACGCGGCGCCGTACGGAACTTCTCCCGTGTGGCCTTCGCGGGCGTCACCGTGCTGGCCGCGACCGGGCTCTACCAGTCCTGGCGGCAGGTCGGGTCCTGGTCGGCGCTGACCGGGACGGCGTACGGACGGCTCCTGCTCGTCAAGATCGGGCTGATCACCGTCCTCGTCGGGACCGCGTGGTTCTCGCGGCGCTGGACGGGGCGGCTCGGGGAGCGGCTCGCGCCGGAGGCGGAAGCCGCCGCGACCGCCGAGGAGCGGACCGAGGAGCGGGAGACGCGGGGGGCGCGGGAGGCGCAGGCCGAGCCGGTCACCGTGCCCGCGGACCCCCAGCGGGCCGCGCAGCTCGCCCGGCAGAAGGCCGCGATGACCACCGCGCGCGTCAAGCGGGTACGCGACGCCGACCCCGGGCGGCTCGGGCTGCGGCGCTCCGTACTCGCGGAGGCCGCCGTCGCCGTGGTGGTCCTGGCCGTGACGACCGTACTGACGGGCACCGAGCCCGGACGTACCGAGGAGAAGGAGGCGGGCCGGAGCGGAACCGCTGCCGCCGCCGTCCCCGACCGCCCGGTCGACGTCCGCATCCCCTTCGACACGGGCGGCGAGGACGGCAAGGGCACCGCCCGGGTCGAACTCGACCCGGGGCGCTCGGGGAGCAACGCCCTGCACGTGTGGCTGGAGCGGCCCAACGGACGGGCGATGGACGCACCCGAGCTGAAGGTCGCGTTCACGCACAACGCCAAGGAGATCGGGCCGCTGCCCGTCGTCCCCGACCGCATCGCCACCGGACACTGGAGTGCCAACGGAGTGCAGATCCCCATGCCGGGGACGTGGGAGCTCGAAGTGACCGTACGCACCTCCGACATCGACCAAGTGACCGTGAAGAAGAACGTGAAGATCGGCTGACCGGCGTGAGTGACAGCGACATCGACAACGGCATCCCGAGGAGGCGGCTGCTCGGGGCGGCGGGCGCGGCCGGCGCCGCGGGCCTCGTGCTCGGCGCCGGAGGCGGAGCGGCCGGATACGCCGCGGCCTCGGGCTCCGGCGGGGGCGACGGGGAGGCGAAGGCGCTGGCGTCCGTCGGCTCCACCGCCGTCCCCTTCCACGGCGAGCACCAGGCCGGCATCACCACGCCCCTCCAGGCCCGCGGCCACCTCGTCGCCTTCGACCTGGCGCCGGGCGCCGGGCGCAAGGAGGCCGCGGCCCTGCTGCGGCGCTGGTCGGCGGCGGCGCGGAGGATGACGGCGGGCGAGCCGTCCGGGGAAGCCGACACCGGGGTGGCGCTGGACGCGGGGCCCTCCTCGCTGACCGTCACCTTCGGCTTCGGCCGCACCTTCTTCGGCCGTACGGGCCTGGAGAAGCAGCGCCCCGCCGCGCTCGACCCGCTGCCCGACTTCTCCTCCGACCACCTGGACACGCGGCGCAGCAACGGTGACCTGTGGGTGCAGATCGGCGCCGACGACGCCCTGGTCGCCTTCCACGCGCTGCGCGCGATCCAGAAGGAGGCGGGGGAAGCCGCCCGGGTGCGGTGGCAGATGGACGGTTTCAACCGTTCCCCGGGTGCGACCGCGCAGCCGATGACCACCCGCAACCTGATGGGACAGGTCGACGGGACGGGCAACCCGAAACCGTCCGAGGCCGACTTCGCCCGGCGGATCTTCGTACCGGCGGACGGGAGCGGCGAGGGGCCCGGGTGGATGGCAGGCGGCTCGTACGCCGTCGTACGCCGCATCCGGATGCTCCTCGACGAGTGGGAGAAGCTGGCGCGCGGCGACCAGGAGAGGGTCATCGGGCGCAGGAAGAGCGACGGAGCGCCGCTGACGGGCGGGAGCGAGACCACCGAACCCGACCTGGAGAAGACCGGCTCCGACGGCAAGCCCGTCATCGCCGCCAACGCGCACGCCCGCATCTCCGCCCCCGAACAGAACGGCGGCGCGGCGATGCTGCGACGGCCGTTCTCCTACCACGACGGGATCGCCGCCGACGGTACGCCGGACGCGGGACTGCTCTTCGTCTGCTGGCAGGCGGACCCGCTGCGCGGCTTCGTCCCGGTGCAGCGCAAGCTCGACCGGGGGGACGCGCTGTCGCCGTTCATCCGGCACGAGGCGAGCGGGCTGTTCGCGGTGCCGGGCGGTGCGCGGGACGGGGAGTACGTGGGGCAGCGGCTGCTGGAGTCCTGAGGGCGCGGCACGCGTCCCGTACGGCGCATTAGGGTGACCGTATGTCGGCCACGCGCTATGCCTATCTCGGTCCCGAAGGCACCTTCACCGAGGTCGCCCTCCGTACGCTCCCGGAAGCCGCCACCCGGGAGCTCGTCCCGATGGTGTCCGTACCGGCCGCCCTCGACGCGGTGCGGGGCGGGGAGGCGGCGGCGGCGCTCGTACCGATCGAGAACTCCGTCGAGGGCGGGATCAGCGCCACCCTCGACGAGCTGACGTCCGGCGAACCGCTGATGATCTACCGCGAGGTGCTGCTGTCGATCACCTTCGCGCTGCTGGTCCGTCCGGGTACGGAGCTCAGTGACGTCAAGACGGTCACCGCGCACCCCGCCGCCCAGCCGCAGGTGCGCAACTGGATGGCGGCGAACCTCCCCGACGCGCTGTGGGAGTCCGCGGCGTCGAACGCGGACGGGGCCCGGCTGGTGCAGGAGGGCCGGTACGACGCGGCCTTCGCGGGGGAGTTCGCCGCGGCGACGTACGGCCTCGTACCGCTCGTCACCGAGATCCACGACGCAGTGAACGCGCAGACGCGCTTCGTGCTGGTGGGGCGGCCCGCGCGGCCGGCGGCGCCGACCGGAGCGGACAAGACGTCGGTGGCCCTGTGGCTGGGCGACGACCACCCGGGCGCACTGCTCGAGCTGCTCCAGGAATTCGCGGTGCGCGGGGTCAACCTGATGCTGATCCAGTCGCGGCCGACGGGTGCGGGGATCGGCAATTACTGCTTCGCGGTGGACGCCGAGGGCCACATCTCGGACCGGCGGGTGGGCGAGGCGCTGATGGGGCTGAAGCGGATCTGCCCGAAGGTGCGGTTCCTCGGGTCGTACCCGCGGGCCGGTGTGACGGCCGAGGACGTACGGGCGCTGCGGCCGGGGACCTCGGACGCGGAGTTCGTGGCGGCCTCGGACTGGCTGGCGCGGAGCCAGGACGGGCGGGTCTGACCGGCCGGGCGGTCCCCCTCGCCGACACCCGTGTTACCCACAGAAGTTATCCACAGGGTCGCTTCTCGCCCTGGGGACAAGTCGACAACGCATCCCGACATCGTCGACAAAGCGGCTCGGACGACCCGCTTCCTTCCACAGTGCAGCGGTGTGGGCAGGCAGAGCGTTGTCACCTCAATTCCATTGATCAACACTTTAGAGCGAGTAATTACCACCCGAATGAGTGTGTGAAGTGGGTTTGGACAAGGAATCCTCCACTCTCCCCGCCTTTCGGAAGGATCTCTTCCGGTGTCCACAGATCTTTCGCACAGCCTGTGGATAAGTCACGGGGGGCGCACATCCCTGTGGACAACTTGTTCGTCAACTCCCGCCCCGCGCAAGGGAGAAGCGTCAAGCCGACCGGAGGAAAGTGCCCCGTTTCGGGCAATAGGGCATGTTTTATTGACGCGCGTCGACAGACGACCGAAGCGCTCCGCCACCACCGTCCATATTTGGGCAATACGGGCAAAGCGCCATGCAATGCGAGAGCAAGTCGAGCGGCGGAAGCGGTCGCGGGTAGCCTGGTGGGGTGATTGACCTTCGCCTGCTCCGTGAGGACCCCGACCGTGTTCGCGCCTCCCAGCGCGCCCGTGGAGAAGACGTCGCCCTCGTCGACGCTCTCCTCTCCGCCGACGAGCGGCGCAGGTCGTCCAGCGTCCGCTTCGACGAACTCCGCTCCGAGCAGAAGTCGCTCGGCAAACTCATCCCCAAGGCCTCCGGAGACGAGAAGGCCGAGCTGCTGAAGAAGGCCGGCGAACTCTCCGCCGCCGTCAAGGCCGCCGACGCCGAGCAGGACGAGGCGGCCGAGGAGTCCAAGCGGCTGCTGCTCCAGCTCGGCAACATCGTCCACCCCGACGTCCCCGTGGGCGGCGAGGAGGACTTCGTCGTACGGGAGACCGTCGGGGCCCCGCGCGACTTCGCGGCCGAGGGATTCGAGCCCAAGGACCACCTGGAGCTCGGTGAGGCGCTCGGCGCGATCGACGTCGAGCGCGGCGCCAAGGTGTCCGGCTCGCGCTTCTACTACCTGACCGGCATCGGCGCGCTCCTCGAACTCGCCCTCGTCAACGCGGCGATCGCGCAGGCCACCGAGGCCGGCCTGGTCCCGATGCTGACGCCCGCGCTGGTCCGGCCCCGCGCCATGGAGGGCACGGGCTTCCTCGGCCAGGCCGCCGAGAACGTGTACCACCTGGAGAAGGACGACTACTACCTGGTCGGCACCTCCGAGGTCCCCCTCGCGGCGTACCACATGGACGAGATCATCGACGCCGGCAAGCTGCCGCTGCGGTACGCCGGCTTCTCGCCGTGCTTCCGCCGCGAGGCAGGTACGTACGGGAAGGACACCCGGGGCATCTTCCGGGTGCACCAGTTCGACAAGGTCGAGATGTTCTCGTACGTCGCCCCGGACGAGGCCGAGGCGGAGCTGGAGCGGCTGCTGGCGTGGGAGAAGCAGTGGCTGTCGTCGCTGGAGCTGCCGTTCCAGGTGATCGACGTGGCCAGTGGTGACCTGGGCGCCTCGGCCTCCCGCAAGTACGACTGCGAGGCGTGGATCCCGACGCAGGGCAAGTACCGCGAGCTGACGTCCGCGTCGAACTGCCTGGAGTTCCAGTCGCGCCGGCTGTCGATCCGGATGCGCGAGGGCAAGAAGGTGCAGCCGCTCGCGACGCTGAACGGCACGCTGTGCGCCGTTCCGCGCACGATCGTGGCGATCCTGGAGAACCACCAGCAGGCCGACGGCTCGGTGCGGGTCCCTGAAGTCCTGCGGCCGTACCTCGGGGGACGAGAGATCCTGGAGCCCCTCTCCAAGTGAGCACCGCTTCCCAGCCGTTCCCGTACAAGCTCGTCGCGACCGACCTCGACGGGACGCTGCTGCGCTCCGACGACACCGTCTCGGCCCGTACGCGCGAAGCGCTCGCCGCCGCCACGGCGGCGGGCGCGGCCCACATCGTCGTCACCGGGCGCGCGGTCCCGTGGACCCGGCACATCCTGGACGATCTGGGCTACGAGGGTCTCGCGGTCTGCGGCCAGGGCGCGCAGGTCTACCACGCCGGCGAACACCGGCTGCTGACCTCGGTGACGCTGGACCGGCAGCTGGCCGGGCTGGCGCTCGCCAAGATCGAGGCGGAGACCGGCCCGCTGGCGATCGCCGCGAGCCGCGACGGCCTGGACGGCGAAGTGCTGGTCGGGGCGGGCTACCGGGTGCAGGAAGGCCCGCTTCCGTACGTCGCCTTCGAGGACCCGTCCGAGCTGTGGTCGGCGCCGCTGAACAAGGTCTACATCCAGCACCCGGACCTGGACGACGACGAGCTGGCCCGGGTCGCGCGCCAGACCGTCGGCAGCCTGGTCGACGTGGTCATGGCGGGTCCCGGCGTGGTCGAAATCCTCCCGCTGGGCCTGAGCAAGGCGACGGGCCTGTCGCTGGCGGCGCGGCGGCTGAGGCTCAGGGCCTCGGACACGATCGCCTTCGGCGACATGCCGAACGACATCCCGATGTTCGGCTGGGCGGCGCACGGCGTGGCGATGGCCAACGCGCACGACGAACTCAAGGCCGTGGCGCACGAGATCACGGCGTCGAACGACCACGACGGCATCGCGGTGGTGCTCGAGCAGCTGCTGTCCGGCTGAGGCCGGTGGCGGGTGGCACATGGCGAGTGTTGGCCGGGTCGGTACGTCACCGGCCAACACCCTTCCCCCGTGAGGTGTACGTCACCACTGTGCCCGGGAGCGCCGGGCGGCGCCACCCCATATTCGGAGTTGTAGGATGACTGGGCAACCGGGCGAATTGTTCGGTGACCAGTGAGCCAGTGACCAGCGAGTCAGTGAGCGGCCAGCGAATCGGAGGCGGGCATGGCGCTGCGGGCGGCGGGACGGCAGTCCCTGGTGGACACCGTCGTGGAACAGTTGCGGGCCCAGCTGGCGGAGGGCGAGTGGGCCGTCGGCGACCGGATCCCGACCGAGCACGAGCTCGCCGAACAGCTCGGCGTCGGCCGCAACACGGTGCGGGAGGCGGTACGCGTGCTGGTGCACGCCGGGCTCCTGGAATCGCTCCAGGGCAACGGCACCTTCGTACGCTCGGCCGCGGACCCGGCGGCGGTACTGCGCGGTATGCGGCACGCGGGCGTACTGGACGTACTGGAACTGCGGGTCGCGCTGGAGGCCGGGGCGGCGAGGCTGGCGGCCGTACGACGCGACGAGGCGGATCTGCGCACGCTGCGCCACGCCCTCGCCGAGCTGCACGAGCAGGGCGACCGGGCCGCCGACGCCGACCTCGCCCTCCACCTCGGCATCGTCGAGGCGACGCACAACGCCGCGTTCACCGAGGTCTACCGGTTCTTCTCCGCCCAGGTGCACGAGACGCTGGTCGCCTCGCTCGGCGACCAGGAGATGCCGCCGATCGACCTGGCCGCGCACACGGCGCTGATCGACGCGATCGAGAGCGGCGGCCCGGCGGCGGCGGAACGGGCCGCACGGGCGGTCCTCCAGGTGCCGATCGACGTGGTGACGTCCCTGATCACCCGCTGACCCTGTCCTCACCCCCTGTGAAAGGTGCTTGTTTTGTCACGCCCGGATTCTGGTCAACTCCTCCTGGACGCCGAGGCCGACGTACGGCCGTCGCCCCAAGGGGCCGCCGCGAGACGGGCTCTGCTCGCCCGTCCGGTGGTGCTGCTGATCGGGATCGTGCTCGCGTCCGTCAACATGCGGGCGGCGCTGGCGAGTGCGTCGCCGCTGGTGAGCGAGATCAGCGAGACGTTCGGGCTGTCGTCGACGGCGACCAGCCTGGTGACGTCGGTGCCGGTGCTCTTCCTCGGCGTGGGCGCGATGGTGGCGCCGTGGCTGGGACGGCGGTTCGGCACCGAAGCGGTGCTGTTCTGCGCGCTGTTGCTGCTGGGCGTGGGCATTGTGGTCCGGGTGCTGCCCGGCATCCCGGCGCTGTACGGCGGCAGTCTGCTGATCGGGCTGGCGATCGCCCTGCTCAACGTCCTGATGCCGGGCCTGATCAAGCGCGACTTCCCGGGCAGAGCCGCCTCCATGACGTCGGTCTACACCGGCGCGATGATCGCGGGCGCGACGGTCGCGGCGGCCGCTTCGGTGCCGCTGGAGAAGGCGTTCGGCGACAGCTGGGAGGCGTCGCTTGCGTTCTGGTCGCTGCTCGCCGTGGTCGCCGCCGTGGCGTGGCTGCCGCAGGTACTGATCGCCCGTGGCCGTACGGGTCATGAGGTACGGGTCGTACCGGCGGGCAGCGGCGGTGACCGCCCCCGCAGTGTGTGGCGGTCGGCGCTCGCGTGGCAGGTGACGCTCTTCATGGGGCTGCAGTCGCTCTGGACGTACGTCCTGATCGCCTGGCTTCCGACGATCTTCACGGACCACGGGATGAGCCGCTCCACGGCCGGTGTGGTCTTCGCCTTCAACAACCTCATCCAGGTCGCGGGCGCGTTCGGCGTACCGCTGCTGGCCGGCCGGATGCGCAGTCAGCGCCCGCTGGTCGTCGTGGTCACGACCATGGTCGCGGCCGGTTACGCCGGCCTGCTGACCGCCCCGGTGGCCGGTGCCTGGCTCTGGTCCGCGGTGCTCGGCGTCGGCCAAGGCGGTGCGGTCGGTCTGGCGCTGACGCTGATCGTGCTGCGCTCGGGGGACGCGGTGACGGCGGCCCGGCTGTCCGGGATGGCGCAGACGGTGGGCTACCTGCTGGCCGCGGTGGGCCCGCTGGCGGCCGGCGCGGTCTACGAGGCGACGGGAAGCTGGACGCTGCCGATCGCCCTGATGCTGGGGGTGTGCGCGGCGGCCCTGGCGGTGGGGCTGTTCGCGGCGCGCGACCGGAAGGTGTAGCAGGCTGGTCCTCGTGACCCGTCCCGACGTGAGAGTGCGCAGGGTGTACGAGCCGCCGTCGGCCGACGACGGTACGCGCGTCCTGGTGGACCGGCTGTGGCCACGCGGCCTGAGCAAGGAGGCGGCGGAGGTCGACGAGTGGCCGAAGGCCCTCACCCCGTCGACGGAACCGCGCCGCTGGTACCACGCCTCTTCCGGCGACTTCGAGGAGTCCGCCCGGCGCTACGAATCCGAGCTCGCCGCCCCCGGGGCGGCAGCGGCCCTGGACGACCTGCGCCGCAACCTCGCGAAGGGGAGCCGGCTCACCCTGCTCACCGCCGCCAAGGACCCGGACCGCAGCCACACCGCCGTACTGCGGCGATTGCTGCCGGCCCGAGGTCCTCGGCGACGGCCGCGCATCAGCGGCGCTTACGCCTCTTTCCGCCCCGACCGCGCTCCAGTGCGCTCAGCCGGTGCGAGACGTCGTCCAGCCTGCGGTCGATGCGGTCCTCCATGCGGCGCATGTGGTCGGACAGATCGCAGAGCCGGTTGCTCATGGCTCCGACCACCTGGCTGGTCGCGTCGAGCCGCCGGTCGAGCCGGTCGAGCCGTAGCGAGATCCCGTGGATGACGGGGCCCAGTTCCTGGAGCACGCGCCCCACCGTGTCGAGGTGCGACTCCACCTTGGTGACGCGCTGGTCGAGCGAGGCGTAACCCGCGCGCCAGCCGTTCTCCTCGGCGTCGAGGAGGTACGTGCGGACGCACCGGGCGATGTCGCTGTCGCGAAGAAGCATCGCGATGTTGAGGACGGTGCGGCAGGTGTGGAGGGTGAGTTGGGTGGCCGCCTGTGGATAACTTGTCCCCAGGTCGTCGCTCCATAGGGACAAGATGTCCCTATGGAAGCTGCGCAGGTCATCGCCTCGCAGGACTTGCAACCCGTTCTCGTCCAGTTCGGCGCGATGCCGCTGGACGACCTTCTTGAGGACCTCTGTGGATACCTCGGAGTACCGGGCCACGTCCTCTGTGCGGACGTACATTCCGTCCGGGAGCATGACAAGCGCCTTGACCTTGTCGAGGACGTCGACGCGCACCAGATACTCGTCGCGCATGGCGCGCGATTCGAGCAGGGTGACTTCTGACGGCACGGGAGTGCCTTTCGCTCGTGGAAGCCGACGGTGGGCAGCCCTGTCCCCGGGCTTGGTGGGGGGCGGAGGACGCTCAAGGTGGCTACTCACTCTGGTGACCGGCCCGGATCCGTTCCGGTACCGGCAATCCCCGGATTCACGAACGCTCGACGTATCAGATTCCAGGTGCCTCCACGCACAGGGAACAACGAGCCGATAAACGTACAGTTACGCGGAAACACGTCAACCCCCGCCCACCGGGCGGGGGTTGACGGACGACAGCGTTCCGCTTACGGCGGTTACTCCTCGCCGGCGAGCTTGAGGGCGCGCAGCTTCTGGCCCGCGTACCAGGTCGCCGCCACCGTCACCGTCGCCAGCAGGATCGTCGCCGTCGGCAGGGCTACGTCCGAGGTGATCGTGCCGTTCTCGCCGATGCGTTCGGCCAGGGACAGCGCCCACTGCTGGACGCTGAGCGTGCGCGCGCCCGGGACGAGGCTGCCGAAGAGGGTCTCCCACACCAGCGCGTAGACGAGGCCGAAGACCACCGCGTGGCGGCTGACCGTACCGAGCAGCAGGAAGAGCGCGCTGTACGCGACCGAGGCGACCAGGGCCGCGACCGTGTAGGCGATGGCGATCTGGCCGCCGTTGCCGTTGAGGATCATCCCCGCGACGAACGTGGGGATCGCGGAGAAGGCCATCGTCACGGCGATCGCGACGACGAGCTTGGTGAAGATGATCGTGGACCGCTTCACCGGCTTGGCGAGCAGGTAGACGATCGAGCCGTCGTCGATCTCCGGCCCGATCGCGCCGGTGCCCGCGATCACGCCGATCAGCGGGATCATCGTGGCGATCGCGAAGCCGCCCAGGACGTCGGAGGCGATCTGGTCGTCCGCCCCCGTGAGCAGCCGTACCGCGACCGCGATGGCGATCAGCAGGGCCGGCAGGACGAAGAGGACGGCGGCCCGGCGGCGGCCGAGGAGGGCCCGGTAGGTGAGCCGGGCGACTGTGGGTTCGTAGATCATCGCTGCAAGCTCCTTTCAGGCCGCTACGAGGTAGGAGAAGACCGATTCGAGCGACTCGTCGGAGGGTGAGACCGTCAGCAGCCGGATGCCGTGCGCGCGGGCGACCTGCGGGAGCAGCGCCGTGAACCGGCCGAAGTCGACGGCCTGGATGCGCAGGGCCCCTTCCGCCAGATCCACTTCGATGCCCGCCGTCGACGGGTCCGCGATCAGCGCGGCGGCGAGTGCGCGGTCGTCGCTGGACCGTACGAGATAGCGGTGCGGGCGGTCCGTCATCAGGCGGCGGATCTTGCGGAAGTCGCCGGAGGCGGCATGGCGTCCGGCCACGATCACCTCGATGTGCGAGGCCAGCTGCTCGACCTCCTCCAGGATGTGGGAGGAGAAGAGGACCGTACGGCCCTCCTCGCCCATCCGCCGCAGCAGATCCATCAGCTGCATGCGCTGACGCGGGTCCATGCCGTTGAACGGCTCGTCCAGGAGCAGCACCGACGGGTCGTGGACGAGGGCGGAGGCCATCTTCACGCGCTGGCGCATGCCCTTGCTGTACGTCGCGATCTTGCGGTCCTGCGCGTACTCCATCTCGACGGTCGCGAGCGCCTTCTGTGCGGCCCGTGCGTCGAGGCCGTGCAGCTCGGCGTTGGCGACGACGAATTCGCGTCCCGTGAGGAAGTCGTACATCGCCTCCCGCTCGGGAACGATGCCGATCTCCTGGTAGACGGCTTCGTTGCGCCAGATCGGCTTCCCGTCGAGGGTGACGGCGCCGGTCGAGGGGGCGAGGAAGCCGCCCATCATGTTGATCAGGGTGGACTTGCCGGCGCCGTTGGGGCCGAGCAGTCCGGTCACACCCGGGCCGACCCGCATGGTGACGTCGTTGACGGCCACCACGTTGCCGAACCAGCGCGAGGTGTGGTCGATGTCGATGGTGGTCACAGCCCGACCTTTCGGTAGCGGCGCATCAGCACGGCGTACGAGCCGAGGACGAGCGCGAGGACGGCCAGCAGGTAGACCACGCCACTGCCGGCCGAGGGGCCCTCCCCTCCGGGGAAGGCGGAAGCGGCGCCGAGGAAGGCGGTCTGCACGCCGTCGATCAGCGTGAGGGGCGAGAAGAGGCCGAGCCATTCGACCGCCCCGGTGGAACCCTGCTCCCAGGCGATCACCTGGACCGTGGACACCGCGCCGTACGAGATGGTCAGTACGGCGATGACGGCGGCCACGCCGAAGCCGCGGCGCGGGGTGAGGGCGGCCATCACCAGGCCGAGGCCGGCGAAGAGGACGGAGAGCAGTGCCACGGAGACCAGCCCCTGTGCGAACGCCTTCGTCTGGTCCGCGAAGTCGAATTCGGCGAGCAGCGCACCGGCGTACAGGATCACCAGGGGGGTCGCCGTGAGGATGAAGAGGGCCGACGCCATCGCGGCGTACTTGGCGAGGACGTAGTCGATGCGCTCGATGGGGCGCGAGAAGTACAGCGGGACGGTTTTGAAGCGCAGGTCGCGCGAGACGGACTGCGGGGCCTGGGAGGCCAGATAGAGGCCGATGACGGCCTGCATGACGATCGCGTACCGCGTGTACTCCAGCGGCAGGTCCGTCATGCCGGGGGTGGCGACGGCGACCGCGACGATGATCGCCGCGACCAGGCACATCACCGCGAAGAGGATCATCGGCAGCACCTTGGACTTGGCGCTTCGGCCCAGGCCGTACGCGCCGCGCAGGGACTGCGAGAAGAGTGAGCGGCGTGCGTACGCCCGGCCCAGGCGCGGTCCGTCGTACGACCGGTAGCCGATGTTGTGGATACGGGTCGGGTCGGTGACCGGCGGTGTCGTGAGGTCAGACGCCATCGCGGCCGCCTCCCTTCTGCTGTACGGCGGCGAAGGGCTCGCGGGCGGCCCCGGCGTCCGATGCGGCGTGAGCGCCTGTGCCTGTGCCTGTGCCTGTCTCTGTTTCTGTGCCTGTGCGGAAGACCTCCGCGATGCGGTGGCGGCGCTGTTCCATCCGTACGAGCCCGATCCCGAGGCCGGCGACGGCGTCCCGCACCAGGTCGTACGTCTCCTCGCCGGTCGCTTCGACGAGCAGGATGTGGCCCGCGCCCGGCAGACCGTCCTCCCCGCGCGCGTGGAGCGTCACTCCCGCGGTGGTCAGCGCCTCGCGCAGGGCGCGGGTGCCGTCCGGGTGGGCCTCGCTGTCGGTCACTTCGACGGCGAGGGTGGTGGTGGTCTGCGTGAAGTCGCTGGTGGAGCTGGAGCGGAGCAGCTTGCCGCCGTCGACGACGACGACGTGGTCGCAGGTGCGCTCCAGCTCGCCGAGGAGGTGCGAGGTCACCAGCACCGAGATGCCGAAGTCGGTGTGGACGCGGCGGATGAGGCCGAGCATCTCGTCGCGGCCGACCGGGTCGAGACCGTTGGTCGGTTCGTCGAGGAGCACCAGCTTCGGGTCGTGGACCAGGGCCTGGGCCAGCTTCACGCGCTGCTTCATGCCGGTCGAGTAGCCGCCGATGGGCCGGTAGCGCTCCTCGTACAGGCCGACGTGGCGCAGCGTGTCGGCGGTGCGCTCACGGGCGGCGGTCGGCGGAAGCCCCGACATGCGTGCCATGTGGACGACGAACTCGGTGGCCGAGACGTCGGGCGGCAGCGCGTCGTGCTCGGGCATGTAGCCGACCTGCTCGCGGATGGCGCCGCCGCTGGTGGCGACGTCGAGGCCGAGCACGGCGGCCGTGCCCTCCGTGGCGGGGGACAGACCCAGCAGGATCTTGATCAAGGTGGACTTGCCGGCTCCGTTGGCGCCCACCAGACCGGTCACGCCGGGTCCGATGTCCAGGGAGAGCCGGTCAAGAGCGGTCACCCTCGGGAACCGCTTGCTCAGGCTTTCGGTCGCGATCACAGTCACGTCTTCGAAGGTAGTGGCGCACACCACAGGAGGCGTCAGACCTGGAGGCTGGATCGGTGTCCGCCTCCAGGCGTACGGACCCGTAGGGGAAGGCCGGTTCGGAGGCTGTTCCGAGGACCGGTTCGGAGGCCGTTTCGAAGATCGGTTCGAAGGCTCGTTTCCGCCTTGGTTTTCCACAGGTACGGTCGGCCCCTTGACCTCGCCGCCGGGCATGGTCACATTCGTCAGTGTCAGGTTTCCGGTTCGACGACGATCTGCCGCACGTGCGGCACTGGGCTGGGCGGGGGAGAAGCCGGCGTGAGTATCGAGGGAGCCACCGAGCGGCGGGTGCGCACGGACGGGATCGAGCTGTGCGTCGCCGAACTGGGCGACGCGGCGCGGCCGACCGTGGTGCTGGTGCACGGCTATCCGGACAGCAAGGAGGTGTGGGCGCAGGTCGCCGCGCGGCTCGCCGAGCACTTCCATGTGGTGCTGTACGACGTGCGCGGGCACGGCAGGTCGACGGCGCCCGTGCCGCTGCGCGGCGGTTTCACGCTGGAGAAGCTGACGGACGACTTCCTGGCGGTCGCGGACGCGGTGAGCCCTGACCGGCCGGTGCACCTGGTCGGGCACGACTGGGGGTCCGTGCAGGCCTGGGAGTTCGTGACGGTCGGGCGCACCGAGGGCAGGATCGCCTCCTTCACCTCGATGTCCGGCCCGTCCCTGGACCACTTCGGCCACTGGATCCGGAAGCGGATGACGCGGCCGACCCCGCGCGCGGCGGCCCAGCTGCTCGGGCAGGGCGCCAAGTCCTGGTACGTGTACATGCTGCACACCCCCGTCCTGCCGGAGCTGGCCTGGCGCGGCCCGCTCGGCAAGCGGTGGCCCGGAATCCTCCGGCGGATGGAGAAGGTGGCGGCCGGTGACTACCCGACGGCGTCACTGCCCCGGGACGCGGCGCACGGCGCCTGGCTCTACCGGGACAACGTCCGCGCCCGGCTGCGCCGGCCGCGCGCCGACGCGTACGCCCACGTACCCGTCCAGCTGATCACGCCGACCGGCGACATGTTCCTCTCCGAGCGGCTGTACGACGATCTGGAGCGGTGGGCGCCGCGTCTGGTGCGGCGCACGCTGCCCGCGAAACACTGGGTGCCGCGCACGCGGCCCGACCGACTGGCGTCCTGGATCGCCGAGTTCGTCACGGCGAACGAGGACACCGCGAACGAGAGCACGGTGAGCGAGGAGACCGCGGCGGGGGCGGCGCCCGGGTCCACGGTGGCGAGCGGTCCGTACGCCGACCGCTTCGGCGGGCAGCTCGTCCTGGTGACGGGCGCGGCCGGCGGCATCGGGCGGGCCACCGCCCACGCGTTCGCCGAGGCGGGGGCGCGGATCGTGGCCGTCGACCGGGACGCGGAGGGCGCGGCCCGTACGGCGGAGACGGCCCGGCTGATCGGCGCCCCCGAGGCGTGGGCCGAGACGGTGGACGTCAGCGACGAGCGGGCGATGGAGAAGCTGGCCGAGAAGGTCGCCGCGGAGTACGGCGTCGTCGACGTCCTGGTGAACAACGCCGGAATCGGCCTCTCCGGCTCCTTCCTGGACACCACCTCCGAGGACTGGAAGGAGGTCCTCGACGTGAACCTGTGGGGTGTCATCCACGGCTGCCGGCTCTTCGGCAGGCAGATGGCCGAGCGCGGCCAGGGCGGCCACATCGTCAACACCGCTTCCGCGGCGGCGTACCAGCCGTCGAGGACACTGCCCGCGTACTGCACGTCGAAGGCGGCGGTGCTGATGCTGAGCGAGTGCCTGCGGGCCGAGTTCGCGGGCCGGGACATCGGGGTCAGTGCGATCTGCCCCGGGTTCGTGAACACCGGCATCACCTCGACCGCGCGGTTCGCCGGAACCTCGGCGGCGGAGGAGAAGCGCCGGCGGCAGAAGGCCGCGCTGCTGTACGGGCGGCGCAACTACCCGCCGGAGAAGGTCGCGGAAGCGGTGCTGAGGGCCGTCGTACGCAACCAGGCGGTCGTGCCGGTGACGCCCGAGGCCCGCGGTCTCCGCTTCCTGTCGCGCTTCTCGCCGAGGGCCCTGCGCGCGATCGCCCGGATCGATCCGCCGCTGTGAGCACCGAGGGGCACGGAGAGCACTCGGAGCGCCGGCAGTACCAGGAGCACCTGGAGTACCTGGAGTACCGGATCGAGGACCTCGCGCACCTGAGCGGCACCACGGTCCGTACGATCCGCGCCTACCAGGACCGCGGGTTGCTGCCCAGACCGGAGCGGCGCGGCCGGTCCAATGTGTACGGGGACACACATCTGGCCAGGCTCCGCCAGATCACCGGCCTCCTCGAACGCGGCTACACCCTGGCGAGCATCAAGGAACTGCTGGAGGCGTGGGACGCGGGCAAGGGGCTCGGCGGGGTGCTCGGGCTCGTCACCGAGGTCGGCGGGCCGTGGACGGACGAGGAGGCGGGCCGGATCTCGCGGTCCGAGCTGGCCGAGCGGTTCGGCGGGAAGCCCGGCGCCGCGACGGCCGGCGAGGCGGTCGACGGGGCAGTGGTCGACGGGGCGGCCGTCGGCAAAGCGGTGGTGGGCGAGGCGGTGGTGGGCGAGGCGGTGGAGAAGGTGATCGACGAGGCGGTGGAGCTGGGGGTGCTGGAGCGCGTACCGGGGCGGGACGACGAGTTCCTGGTGCCGTCACCACAAGAGCTCGCGGTGGCGGCCGAGTTGCACGCGGCGGGGGTGCCGTTGCCTGCGATCTCCGGACACCTGAGGGAGCTTCGCGTTCAGATGGAGCACATCGCCGAACGTTTCCTGGAGTTCACCGCCGAGCACGTGTTCGCCCGTTGCCTCGGCCACCGCCCGCCCACCGACGCGGACGCGGCGGACGCGGCGACGCTGGTGCGGCGCCTGCGTCCGCTCGCCCAGCAGACGGTCGACGCGGAACTGGCCCGGGCCATGCGGTTGTTCGCCACCCGCCGCCTCCAGCAGCACCTCGGCGCGGCCGCCCCGCCCGCCGCCTCGCCGGCCACCTCGCCCGCCGCCGAACCGGAGCCCGTCGCGGTGACGCTTCCGGGGGAGACCGTGCGCGCTGTCCGCGCACTGGTCGGTCCCGCCCGCGCGGCGGCATTCATTTCCGCAGCGGCCGAGCGGGAGGTGCGGGCCAGGACATTGGATGCACTTGCCGCAGACGGTGCGCTGAGGGCCGATGTCGTCGAAACACCCTGAATTCTCTTGCCAGTTATCCACAGAGTCGTCAAATCCCTTGTGTAAAACACGCCCTACCTGTGGATCAAACCTGCTCGTTCAATGAAGTGGCGTGATGCTCGTCTCGCTGTGCACTCTGGTGAGATGGACGAAAGACGCACCACACAGGTGTCGAAGTACCTCTCGGCCCATCTTCGGCACCGGCCCGAGCGGATCGGGATCGTGCTCGACGAGCACGGCCGGGTGGAGATCGACGCCCTGCTCCGGGCCGCCGCCGAGCACGGCTTCCCCTTCACCCGGGCCGAGCTCGGCCATGTCGTCGCCGTCAACGACAAACAGCGCTTCGCGATCGAGGGCCCTCTGATCCGTGCCCGCCAGGGGCACACGGTGGAGGTCGACCTGAGGCTTCCGGAGGCCGAGCCTCAGGCGTACCTTTACCACGGCACCGTCGCCCGCAGCCTCGACGCGATCCGGGCCGAGGGCCTGCGCGCCATGGCCCGCCACGACGTCCACCTCTCGCCCGACCGCGAGACCGCCGCACGTGTCGGCGCCCGGCGCGGCCGCCCGGTCGTCATCAGCGTCGACGCCGGGGCCATGCACCGCGCCGGTCATGCGTTCCGGGTGAGCGACAACGGCGTATGGCTCACCGCGTCCGTACCGCCGCAGTTCCTGCGCTTTCCGCGCTGAGCCGGGCCCCGGCCCGGCGTCAGCCCAGTGCCAGCCGGCGCAGCCCCTGACGTTCGGCCGCGGTGCGTTCGGCCGCGGACATCGGCAGCCGGCCGGTCGCCTTGCGAAGAAACTTCGTACGGCCCCAGCCCGCCCCCGACACCGTGACCGGCCGGTCGTACGGGCGTCCGTCCAGCAGCAGCCGCGCCACCACGTCCGCCGCCTCCCCGGTCGGCCACGGCTGGTGACCGAGCCCCGCCGCGATGTCGAAACCGTGCACGCACACCTCGACGACCCGCGTGACGAGGAAGTCGGACAGCAGCATCGGGTCACCGTGCCGGGTACGGACCTGGCGCTCCGGCGGCTCCTTGACGCAGGCAGTGGTCACGGAGCGCCAGACGGCGTCGAAGTGGTCGGCGAGGGCCCGGCCGTCGGCATACGCGGCGGCGGACTCCCGGGCCGCTTCGACCCGCAGGTCGTTGCTCCGCGGCGAGAAGCGCTCGTCCGGCGCGTAGTAACCGGCGGCCGTCACCAGAACACCGGACGGCTCGGGCTCGGGCTCGGCCAGCATGTCACCGGCCCGGCCCACGGCGGTCGTCAGGTGGGCGACCACCTCGCGCACGGTCCAGGGGCCGCACGGACTCGGCCGGTCCCACTCCCCTTCCGGGATCTCGCAGACCTTCTCGTACAGGCGCTGCGATTCGGCCCTGAGGGCCGCCAGAACCGTTTCCCCGTCCATACGGGCCAGCCTAGGCACGCCGCATGATCTCCGGCACGGAAGACCGGCACTTTCCCACCGGGGGATGTCTGAGCCGGGGTCCCGGCTCGTCTCCCGGCTCGTGTCCCGGCCCGTGTCCCGGCTCGTGTCCCGGTCCGTGTCCCGGTCCGTGTCCCGGTCCGTGTCTCGGCCGGATGGTCAGGAGCTGAGCTGGGGCAGTGCCTCCGTCGCGATCCGCTCGAAGACCTTCTCGTCGGCCGCGAAGTCCGAGTCGGGGACCGGTGCGTGGAGCACGATCTCGGTGAAGCCGAGCGCGAAGTACCTGCCCGCGAAGTCGACGAAGGCGTCGAGGGACTCCAGCGGACCGTTTCGCTCCGGGGTGAAGCCGGTGAGCAGGATCTTGTCGAGTCCGCCGACGTCCCGGCCGGTCTCGGCGCAGGCGGTGCCCAGCTTGGCGATCTGGCCGCGGACGGCCTCCTCCGACTGCGCGGGCGTACCGGACTCGAAGAGCTTCGGGTCGCCCGTGGTCACCCAGGCCTGGCCGTACCGGGCGACGAGCTTCAGCCCGCGCGGGCCGGTCGCGGCGATGGCGAAGGGGAGCCTGGGACCCTGAACGCATCCGGGGATGTTGCGGGCCTCGACGGCGGAGTAGTGCTTGCCCGTGTGGGTGACGGCGGGCTCGGTGAGCAGCCGGTCCAGGAGCGGCACGAACTCACCGAAGCGGTCGGCGCGCTCGCGCGGGGTCCACGGCTCCTGGCCGAGCGTGGTGGCGTCGAATCCGCTGCCGCCGGCACCTATGCCGAGCGTGACGCGCCCGCCGGACACGTCGTCCAGCGTGATCAGGTCCTTGGCGAGCGTCACGGGGTGGCGGAAGTTCGGCGAGGTGACGAGGGTGCCCAGACGCATGCGCGAGGTCGCGCCGGCCGCGGCGGTCAGGGTCGGGACGGCGCCGAACCACGGGCCGTCGCGGAAGGTCCGCCAGGACAGGTGGTCGTAGGTGTAGGCGGTGTGGAAGCCGAGCCGCTCGGCCCGCTGCCACGCGTCACGCCCGCCCTCTGACCAACGGCGGATGGGAAGGATCAAGGTACTCAGACGCATCCCCCGACCCTACGCCGCCCGCCCCGGCCACCGACGGGCCGTGCCGGAAGCCGTGCCAGGGACCAGGGACCAGGGCAGAAGCCGCGCCCGCCGGAGCGAACGCGGGGCGCGAGGCGCGGGAGCGCGGGGCACGGAGCGCGAGGCGCGAGGCGCGGGAGCGCGGGGCGCGAGGGCGCCGGGGCGGGTGATCGCGGGGTCCCCTCCCGCAGCGCGCCGGACGGTGGCGGGCCGGCGACCGACTGGCTCTGTGGGGAGGCTCTCACATGTGCGTCCCTTCGCACGCCCGTGCACCCCATACGGGAAGATGGATCCGTGACCTCAGCTACCGACCCCCAGCAGGCCCGGCCGGCCCCGGCCGGCCCCATCACCCCGCGGCTGATCGCGACCGACCTCGACGGCACGCTGCTGCACGACGACAAGTCCGTGTCGGACCGTACGGTCGCCGCACTCGCCGCCGCCGAGCGGGCCGGCATCGAGGTCTTCTTCGTCACCGGCCGCCCGGCCCGCTGGATGGACGTGGTCAGCGATCACGTCCACGGCCACGGCCTGGCGATCTGCGCCAACGGCGCCGCCGTCGTCGACCTGCACGCGGGCGGCACACTGGTCCAGGTCCGCCCGCTGGCCCGCGAGGACGCCCTCGCCGTCGTGCTCGCGCTGCGGGCCGCCGCCCCCGGCGCCTCCTTCGCGGTCGAGCTCTCCACCGGCATCCACTACGAACCCGATTACCCGCCGTTCCACCTCGACCCGGGCGCGACCGTGGCCACCGCCGAGAAGCTCCTCCACGAGGCGGCCCCCGGCTCCGGGGCCCCGGTGATCAAACTGCTCGCCCACCACGCCGAGCTGGCCCCCGACGACTTCCTCACCCTGGCCCGCGCCACGGCGGACGAGCGCGCGTCCATCACCCGCTCCAGCCCGACCGCCCTCCTGGAGATCAGCGGTTACGGCGTCTCCAAGGCCAGCACCCTGGCCCAGTGCTGTGCGGAGCGCGGCATCTCGCCCGCGGAGGTCGTGGCCTTCGGCGACATGCCGAACGACGTGGAGATGCTGTCCTGGGCGGGCACGTCGTACGCGATGGGCAACGCGCATCCGGCCGTGGTGGCCGCGGCGTCCGGCCGTACCGTCGCGAACAACGACGACGGCGTCGCGGTGGTCATCGAGCGCATCCTGGCCGGCCTGTAGCCGAGTGGGGGGCGACCTCCGGACCGTCCCTCAGAAACCCGCCCCGCGCTCACGCATCCACGGCCCCGGGGCGATCGCCGACCCCATGTGGGGAGTGAGCCGCACCTCGAAGTGCAGGTGCGGCCCCGAGGAGTTGCCGGTGGTGCCGGCCTGCCCGATCCACTGTCCGGTACGCACCCGCTCCCCCTGGTCGACCATGACCCCGGCCAGGTGCGCGTACTGCGTGTAGTAGCCGTCCGGGTGCCCGAGCACCACCTCGATCCCGAAACCGCCGCCGCAGGAGACGGAAACGACACGTCCCGCGCCGACGGCCCGCACCGGTGTGCCGATGTCCACGGCGAAGTCCTGCCCGGTGTGCCGGCTCCTCCAGCGCGCCCCCGTACCGCCGAACCCGGCGGACAGCTCGTACCCCTTCACGGGGGTCACCCACCTGGGCGTGGCGGGCGGTTCCCCCTCCTCCAGCCGTACGGCGCCGGCGCAGCGCCCCGCCGCGACACTGCGGTCCGCCTCGCCCTGGAGCTGCCACCGGGCGTCCTTCAGCCTCGCCGCGATGCCCCGCTTGATCGACGCGAGCCGCAGCGTACGGACGTCGAGATCGCGCCAGGCAGCGGTCGCCCGCCGCTCGTCCTCGAGGAGCCTGCGCTCGGCCCGCTCGGCCCGGTGCAGCGTCCGGGTCACGGCCAGCCCGGCCTGCCGGGCGAGCCGGTGGTTGTCCACCACCTCCTGCGGATCGTCGGCGAGCAGCAGCTTCGCCGCGTGCACGATGCCTCCGCCGCCGGCCCGGTACTGGGCACGCGCGATCCGGCCCACGTCCCCGCGCAGCCCCTCCATCTCGCGCCGCTCCTTCCCGATCAGCCGCTCCAGGCGCAGCGCCTTCGCCCGCTGGCTCCGGGCCGCGCGCCTGCCGCGCTCGTACGCCTCGACGGCCCGGGCGGTCTCTTCGTACAGCCGCGCCACCTCGGCGCCGATGGCCGGCCCGTCGGAGGGGGTTTCGTCACCGGCGGGAGCAGAACCCGGTGCGACAGGGACACGGACGAGGGGAGCGGCGGCAACAGCAGCGGGCGCGGGAAACCACAGCAGCACGCACAGCACCGGCACGAGCAGCCGCTGGCAGGGTCCGAGGTGCATCCACGGATCGTGTCCCGGTCACCCCGCGATTGCGGGTACCAGGGCCACCTCACCGGGGTGTCGTCCCGCCATCCGGCGTACCCGGGGCGCCGCGGCGGCGCTACAGCGGCGCCTCCCACACCACCGTCGTGCCCCCGCCGCCCTCCCCGAGCCCCGGCCCGCACCGGCTCGTACCGCCCAGTGACTCGGCGCGCCGCTTGAGGTTGCGCAGTCCGCTGCGCCGGCCGCCCTCCGGGATGCCGACACCGTCGTCCGCGACCGAGAGCCGCACCCCCCGGCTGCCGTCCGCCAGCTCGGCGGTGGCGTCGACGACGACTTCGATACGGGATGCCCGCGCGTGCCGGAAGGCGTTGGACAGCGCCTCGCGCAGCGCCGCGACGAGGTTCTTGCCGGTGAGCTCGCCGACCAGCGCGTCGACCGGGCCGACGAAGCGGTGCGCGGGCCTGAAGCCCAGCGGCACGGCCGCCATGTTGATCTCCCGCAGTACGCGTGTGCGCAGCCCCACGGGCGCCTCGGCCGGACCCTGCTGGAGCGCGAAGATGGCCGTACGGATTTCCTGGATCGTCACGTCCAGCTCGTCCACCGCCTTGCCCACCCCGGCCCGCACCTCGGGCACGACGGACCTGCGCTGGGCGCTTTCCAGCATCAGTCCCGTGGCGAACAGCCGCTGGATGACCAGGTCGTGCAGATCGCGGGCGATCCGGTCGCGGTCCTCGTACACCGCGAGCCGCTCCCGGTCCCGCTGCGTCTCCGCCATCATCAGCGCGAGCGCGGCCTGGGAGGCGAACTGCGTGGCCAGCGTCCGTTCCGACTCCGTGAACGGCTTCCCGCCCCGCGCGCGGGGGGTGGCGAGGGCGCCCAGCACCCGGCTGCCGCTGCGCAGCGGCAGCAGCATGCACGGGCCGTACCGCTGCGCCATCCTCGTGATCATGAGGGGGTCACCGGCCGGGTCGCCGATGAACACCGCCTCGCCGTCGAGAAGCCGCGCGACGACCGGGCTCTCCGGTGGGAGGACCACGCCGAGCGACTCGGACGGTTCGTCGGCCGAGACCGCGACGATCTCCAGGCCGCCCTCCTCGGCGGGCAGCAGCACCATCGCGGCGGCCGAGTCGGCGAGGTGGCGGGCCTGTTCCGCGACGACGGTGAGCGCGTCGTCGGCGTCGCCGCCCGACAGGAGCGCGGTGGTGACGGCGACGGACCCGTCGATCCAGCGCTCGCGCTGCCGGGCCGCCTCGTACAGCCGGGCGTTGCCGATGGCGATCCCGGCCTCCGTGGCCAGCACCCGGACCATGTGCAGGTCGTAGTCGTTGAACTCGGCTCCGCCGTTCTTCTCGGCGAGGTAGAGGTTGCCGAAGATCTCGTCCTGTACGCGGATGGGGACGCCCAGGAAGGTCCGCATCACCGGGTGGTGCGCCGGAAATCCGGCGAAGCGCGGGTCGGTCGTCAGGTCGCCGAGCAGCACCGGCTCGGGGTGCTGGACCAGGGCGCCCAGCAGCCCCTGGTGACCGTCCGGCAGCCGCCCGATCCGCTGGGCCTGCGCCTGGTTCACGCCGTACGTCACGAAGTCCGACAACCCGTCGCGTTCCTGGTCGACGACGCCGATCGCCGCGTACCGGGCGTCGGCGAGTTCCGCGGCGGTCTCGCAGATCCGGTCGAGGGTGGAGTGCAGTTCGAGCCCCGTGCCGACGGACCGCATGGCCTCCAGCAGCTGGGGCACGCGCGCGGTGAGTTCGGTGGAGAGGCCCTGCAGGCTGCGGGTCGCCTCCGCGGCGGCTTCGCGATGGTCTTCCGGTTCCGGCACGTCGTGCACTGGCATGCCCTCGAGCCTAGTAAGGAAGTACCGTTCCGGGCGAAAAGCCGGATGCACAGCGGTTCATCCGGTCGGACCGGTTCGACCGATTCATCGGATCAGACCGGTTCGACCGGTCAGGCCGGTCAGACCGGTTCGGCCTCCCGTTCACGCTCCAGCATCCGCCGCAGCGGCCCCTCGGTCTCCACCAGCGCCGCGTACCCGCCACGCTGCACGACGCGCCCGTCGTCCAGCACGATCACCTCGTCCACGGCCTCCAGCCCCCGGAGCCGGTGCGTGATGATCAGCGTCGTACGCCCCTCGGTGGCCCTGAGCAGGTCGGCCGTCAGCGCGTCCGCCGTCGCCAGGTCGAGGTGTTCGGCGGGCTCGTCGAGTACGAGTACGGGGAAGTCGGCGAGGAGGGCGCGGGCCAGCGCGAGACGCTGGCGCTGGCCGCCCGAGAGACGGGCGCCGTGTTCGCCGGCCATCGTGTCGAGGCCGTCGGGCAGGCCGTCCACCCAGGTCAGCAGCCGGGCGGCGGCGAGGGCGTCCCTCAGCTGCTCCTCGGTCGCGTCGGTCCGGGCCAGCCTGAGGTTCTCGCGTACCGAGCTGTCGAAGATGTGCGCGTCCTGCGCGCACAGGCCGACGAGCCTGCGCACGTCGTCGCCGTCCAGTTCGGCGGCGTCCGTCCCGCCGAGCGTGTACGTCCCCGCCCGCGCGTCCAGGAAGCGCAGCAGCACCTGGGCGAGCGTCGTCTTCCCCGCTCCGGAAGCGCCGACCACGGCGATGCGCCCGCCCGCTTCCAGCGTGAGGTCGAGGCCGGACAGCGCGTCCCGCTCCTGCCCGGCGTACCGGGCGCTCAGCCCGCGTACCTCCAGCGGGAACGGCGACGCGGGCCGGGCGGCGGGGGTGTGCGGCTCGCGCACCGGCACCGGCGCGTCCAGCACCTCGTACACGCGCTCCGCACTGTGCTTGACGCGCCGGCGGTACTGCACGGCGAGCGGAAGCCCGGTGACGGCCTCGAAGGCGGCCAGCGGGGTCAGCACGACCACCGCCAGCGTCACCCCCGACAGCCGCCCGTCCTGCACCGCCTCCACCCCGGCGAGCGCGGCGAACACGACGGTCAGCCCGCAGGCCAGCGAGGAGAGCCCGCCGCCGAGGGCGGTGGCGGTCGCACTCCGCGAGGCGATCCGCGTCAGCGCCCCGTCCGCTTCCCGGACGCCCTGGACACGCCGCTTCAGCGCGCCCGCGACGGTCAGCTCGGCCGCTGCGCCGAGCAGGTCGACGACGCGCGTCGCCAGCACTCCGCGCGCGGGCGCCAGCTGCCGTTCGGCCCGCCGGGCACACGCCCCGCTCAGCCACGGCACGCCCACCCCGGCGACGAGCAGCCCGGCGGCCAGCACCGCACCGGCCTCGGGCAGCAGCCACGCGGTGAACCCCACGGCACCCGCGCTCACGACGACCGCCGTCCCGACGGGCAGCAGCCACCGCAGCCAGTAGTCCTGGAGCGCGTCCACGTCCGCCACCAGCCGGGACAGCAGATCACCGCGCCGGGTCTCGCGCAGCCCGGCGGGCGCGATCCGCTCCAGCCGCCGGTACACGGCGACGCGCATCTCGGCGAGCATCCGCAGCACGGCGTCGTGCGACACGAGCCGCTCGGCGTAACGGAAGACGGCCCGCCCGATGCCGAAGGCCCGGGTCGCGGTGACCGCCATCATCAGATAGAGCACCGGGGGCTGCTCGGAAGCGCGCGAGATCAGCCACCCGGACACGGCCATGAGCCCGACGGCCGATCCGAGCGCGAGGCTCCCGAGCCCCAGCGCGAGCCCCAGCCGCCCCCGCAGCTCCCCGGCGGCTTCCCGGACCCGCCCCAGCGCCCCACGCCCGCCGGCACCGGCCGCGCCCCCTGCCATCACGGGGCCACCGTCCCCACCCACCGGCTCCACCGATGCCATGGAGGCCACCGAGGCCACCGGCTCCACCGACGCCACGGAGGCCACCGGCCTCACCGAGGCACCCGCCGTCCCCCTTCCGACGGGCGGGAGGGCGGGAGACCCTTCCGCCCCGAGGGGAGGCGCGTCCCGCACGCCCGCATCCGCCCCGCACGGCCGGGTCAGTTCCACCACCCGGTCCGCCACAGCCAGCAGCGCCGGCCGGTGCACGACCAGCACCACGGTCCGCCCCGCCGCCAGCCTCCGTACCGCCTCGACGATCCCCGCTTCCGTCTCGCCGTCCAGGTTCGCCGTCGGCTCGTCGAGCAGCAGCAGCGGCCGGTCCGCGAGGAACGCCCGGGCGAGAGCGAGCCGTTGGCGCTGTCCGGCCGAGAGCCCGGCGCCGTCCTCCCCGAGCCGCGTCTCGGCGCCCTGGGGGAGCGCGGCCACGAAGTCGTACGCCCCCGCGTCCCGCAACGCCGTCACCACCGCCGCGTCGTCCGCCTCCGGCCGCGCCAGCCGTACGTTCTCGGCGACCGTTCCCGCGAAGAGGTGCGGCCGCTGCGGCACCCACGCGATCCGTTCGCGCCACCGCTCCATCGACACGTCCGCCAGGTCCACCGCGCCCGGCCCGTCGCCGACGACCACGCGTCCCTCGTCCACCGGGGCGAACCCCAGCAGCACGTTCAGCAGCGTGCTCTTGCCGATCCCGCTCGGTCCGACGACGGCGACCGTCTCGCCCTCCGCCACGACCAGCGACGCCGAGTCCAGCGACGCCTCGGTCCGCCCCGCGTGCCGGACCGTCACCCCCTCGACCCGCAGCGGCCCCGCGGGGGCGTCCGCGTCACCCGCCGGCCCTCGCGGCTGCGTCTCCAGAACCTCGAAGATCTCCTCCGCGGCGGCCAGTCCCTCCGCCGCCGCGTGGTACTGCGCCCCCACCTGCCGCAGCGGCAGGTACGCCTCGGGCGCCAGCACCAGGATCACCAGACCCGTGTACAGATCCAGGTCCCCGTGCACCAGCCGCATACCGATACCCACCGCGACCAGCGCCACCGACAGCGTGGCCAGCAGCTCCAGTGCGAACGACGACAGGAAGGCGATGCGCAGCGTCCGCATGGTGGCCTGCCGGTACTCGGCCGTGATCGACCGGATCGACTCGGCCTGCGCCTTCGCCCGCCCGAAGACCTTGAGCGTCGGCAGCCCGGCCACCACGTCCAGGAAGTGCCCGGACAGCCGCGAGAGCAGCCGCCACTGCCGGTCCATCCGCGCCTGGGTGGCCCACCCGATCAGGATCATGAAGAGCGGAATGAGCGGCAGCGTCACCACGATCACCGCCGCCGAGATCCAGTCCTCGGTGACGATCCGCGCGAGCACCGCCACGGGTACGACGACCGCGAGCCCGAGCTGCGGCAGGTACCGCGAGAAGTAGTCGTCCAGCGCGTCGACGCCCCGCGTCGCCAGCGCCGCCAGCGACCCCGCCCTTCCCGAAGCTCTCGGCTCCGCCCGAGCAGGGGAGACCCCGTCTCCCGTCAGCCACCCGGGCCCCAGCGCGACGGCCCGCTCCAGCAGCCGCCCCCGCAGCTCGGACTTGACCGCCGCGCTCGCCCGGTGCGCGGCGAGTTCCGTCAGCCACGCCACCAGGGCCCGTCCCACCGCGACCGCCGCCAGAAGCATCAGCGGTGTACGCAGCTCCGGGCCGCCGAGCCCCCGCTGGAACGCGCCCACCACCACCTCGGCGATGAGCATCGCCTGGGCGATGACCAGGCCCGCCCCGGCAAGGCCGAGGACCACCACGGCCCCCAGGAAGAGGCGCGTGGCGCGGGCGTACCGGAGCAGACGCGGGTCGATCGGTTTCACGTGAAACATCTCCCACTAGTGCGCATCGGCGATGTGCTGCGTGCCGATCCGCTTACGGAACACCCAGTACGTCCAGCCCTGGTACAGCAGCACCACCGGCATCGCGATCCCGGCGCACCAGGTCATGATCTTCAAGGTGTACGGCGTGGACGAGGCGTTGGTGACCGTGAGGCTCCACGCGTCGTCCAGCGAGGACGGCATGACGTTCGGGAACAGCGTCAGGAACAGCATCGCGACCGCGGCCACGACGGTCACCCCCGAGAGCCCGAACGCCCAGCCTTCACGCCCCGCCGCCGTGAACCCGACCGCCGCGACCAGGGCCAGCACCGCCACGGCCATCGCGACGAGGCTCGCCGCGTCGCCGTTGTCCGCCTGCGTCCAGCCCAGGAAGGCGAGCGCCAGCACCCCGGTGACGGCCCCGAGCCCGAGCGCGAGCTTGCGCGCCCGCTCCCGGATGTCACCGAGCGTCTTGAGCCCCGCGAAGACCGCGCCGTGGAAGGTGAAGAGGCTCAGCGTGACGAGCCCGCCCAGCAGCGCGTACGGGTTGAGCAGGTCGCCCAGGGTGCCGACGTACTCCATCTCGGCGTCGATCTTCACGCCGCGCACGATGTTGCCGAAGGCGACGCCCCACAGGAAGGCGGGCAGCAGCGAGGTCCAGAAGATCGCGTGCTCCCAGTTGGCCTGCCAGCGCTCCCCGCTGCGCTTGACCCGGTACTCGAACGCGACTCCGCGCACGATCAGGCAGAGCAGGATCAGCAGCAGCGGCAGGTAGAACCCGGAGAAGAACGTGGCGTACCACTCGGGAAAGGCGGCGAAGGTCGCGCCGCCCGCGCTCAGCAGCCACACCTCGTTGCCGTCCCAGACGGGGCCGATCGTGTTGATCAGCACCCGCTTCTCGGTCCGGTCGCGGGCCAGCAGCTTGGTGAGGACGCCGATCCCGAAGTCGAAGCCCTCCAGGAAGAAGTAGCCGATCCACAGGACGGCGATCAGGACGAACCAGACGTCGTGCAGTTCCATGACTGTGCAGCTCCCTCGGCCTAGTACGAGAAGGCCATCGGCTTGTCGGCGTCACGCACGTCGCCGCCGATCTTCATGGGCGGGTTCAGGTCGGCCGTGCTGAGCTCGGGCGGTCCGGCCTTGACGTACTTGACGAGCAGCTTGACCTCGATGACGGCCAGGACGGCGTACAGCAGGGTGAAGGCGACCATCGAGGTGATGATCTCCGCCTGGGACACCCCGGGGGAGACCGCGTCGCGGGTCTGCATCACGCCGTAGACGACCCAGGGCTGCCGCCCCATCTCGGTGAAGATCCAGCCCCACGAGTTGGCGATCAGCGGGAACGCCATCGTCCACAGGGCCAGGAGCCAGTACAGCCGGGTGAGCCTCGGCCCGAGCGGCTGCCTCAGCAGCACCAGGTGCGGCACCTCCTCCTCCCCGGTCCGCAGGGCGGCCGGCAGCAGGAACTTCTTCCGCGTGAGCCACAGCCCCAGCAGTCCGAGGGAGAAGGACGCCATGCCGAAGCCGATCATCCAGCGGAAGCCCCAGTAGGCGACGGGGACGATGGGCTTGTAGTCACCGGGGCCGAACTTCTCCCGCAGGGCCTCATTGGTGTCGTTGATGCCGGGCACATAGGACTCGAAGTCGCTGTGGGCGAGGAAGGACAGCAGGCCGGGTATCTCCAGGGCGACCTTGTTGTGCCCCTTGTCGACGTCCCCGTACGCGAAGACGGAGAAGGGCGCCGGGCTCTCGCCGTCCCACAGCGCCTCGGCGGCGGCCATCTTCATCGGCTGCTGCTCGTACATGACCTTGCCGAGGGTGTCGCCGCTGACCGCGGTGAGCAGACCGCCGACCGTCAGGGTGACCAGGCCGAGCCGCAGCGACGTCCGCATCACCGGGACGTGCTTCTTGCGCATCAGGTGGAAGGCGGCGATGCCCACCATGAAGGCGCCACCGGTCAGGAAGGCCGCCGAGAAGCTGTGGAAGACCTGGTTGAGGGCGGTGTTCTGGGTCAGGACCAGCCAGAAGTCGGTGAGCTCGGCGCGGCCCTTCTCCTCGTTGATCCGGTAGCCGACGGGGTGCTGCATCCAGGAGTTGGCCGCCAGGATGAAGTACGCCGACAGCAGGGTGCCGATCGAGACCATCCACATGCAGGCCGCGTGGAGCTTCTTGGGCAGCTTGTCCCAGCCGAAGATCCACAGTCCGATGAAGGTGGACTCGAAGAAGAAGGCGATCAGCGCCTCGAAGGCCAGCGGCGCCCCGAAGACGTCACCGACGAAGCGCGAGTAGTCGGACCAGTTCATGCCGAACTGGAACTCCTGGACGATGCCGGTGACGACACCCATCGCGATGTTGATCAGGAAGAGCTTGCCCCAGAACTTCGTGGCCCTGAGGTACTTCTCCTTCTGCGTACGCACCCAGGCCGTCTCCAGCCCCGCGGTGAGCGCGGCCAGCGAGATCGTCAGGGGGACGAAAAGGAAGTGGTAGACGGTGGTGATGCCGAATTGCCATCGCGCGAGAGTCTCCGGCGCCAGAGCTAGGTCCACGTCGCCTTCTCCTTCGTATCGCCTCGGAGCTTGTGGAGCTTGTGAACGCGTTCACATTCACAAGCAACAGTATGGCGCACACGCATATCGCGACATCCAGCCGGGGGGTACAACTGTGCCCTCGAACACCTCCGAAAAGGCGCACGAGGGCACAGGAAAGCAAGGAGTAAGGGGCGATGCGACCACAACAACCAAGGCCGGGTGCCCGTGCGGGACAGAGCGTGTGACTTACAGCTCCCTGCGGAACGCCTCCGCGGTGTGCAGCAGGATGTCGTTGGCCTCCGCCTCGCCGATCGTGATCCGCAGCCCCTCGCCCGCGAAGGGCCTGACGACGACGCCGGCCTCCTCACAGGCCGCCGCGAAGTCGGCCGTACGCTCCCCCAGCCGCAGCCAGACGAAGTTCGCCTGCGTGTCCGGCACGGTCCAGCCCTGCTTGACCAGCGCCTCGTGCACCCGCGTGCGCTCGCAGACCAGTGAGCCGACCCGCCCGAGCAGTTCGTCCTCGGCCCGCAGCGAGGCGACCGCCGCGTCCTGCGCCAGCTGGCTCACCCCGAAGGGCACCGCCGTCTTGCGCAGCGCGGCCGCCACCGGCTCGTGCGCGACGGCGAAGCCGACCCGCAGCCCGGCCAGTCCGTACGCCTTGGAGAAGGTACGCAGCACCGCCACATTGGGGCGGCCGCGGTAGAGCTCGATGCCGTCGGGCACCTCCTCGTCCCGGACGAACTCCCGGTACGCCTCGTCCAGCACCACCAGCACGTCCGAGGGCACCCGGTCCAGGAACCGCTCCAGCTCGGCCCCGCGCACCGCCGTGCCGGTCGGGTTGTTCGGGTTGCAGACGAAGATCAGCCGGGTCCGCCCGGTGATCGCGTCGGCCATGGCGTCCAGGTCGTGCACGTCACCGTCGGTCAGCGGCACCTCCACCGCCGTGGCGCCGCTGATCCGCGTGATGATCGGGTACGCCTCGAAGGACCGCCAGGCGTAGATCACCTCGTCGCCGGGGCCCGAGGTCGCCTGGAGCAGCGACTGCGCGACCCCGACCGACCCGGTGCCGGTCGCCAGGTGCGACACGGGCACCCCGAACCGGTTCGCCAGTTCGTTCATCAGGCCGGTGCAGGCCATGTCCGGGTAGCGGTTGAGGCTCCCGGCGGCGGCGATCACGTCGTCCAGCACACCGGGCAGCGGCGGATACGGGTTCTCGTTGGAGGACAGCTTGTACGCCACCGGTCCCCCGGCAGCGGCAGGCTTCCCCGGCTTGTAAGTGGGGATGCCGTCCAGCACCGCGCGCAGCTTGGGGCTCGTCTCGCTCACTTCGGGTCCTCCTCGACCGTACGTACCACCAATGCTGCTCACCTTATGAGGATTGCGGCCCTCTGCGAATGGCAGGCGCAAAGAACAGGGGGAGCGCTCCACGCCCTGGCGCGCGCCCCTGGCTCACTCCGTGGCGCGCGTCCCCCGTGAAGGTGAGTTGAGACCTCTTCGAGATGTGGGCCACTGGGCAGGGCTGCGCCGATCGACACGTGCCAATGGTTTACCTTTCCCGCCAACTCCCTTGTAATCCAAGGTGATTAACGCGATGGAGCCTTGCAGAAACGTGCCTGTCAACGCCTGCATATGCATCCGCCCTAACCGCCTGCCCGAGCCCTACTATCGGCTCGCCATGACAGCAGCAGGGAAGCATCAGGTGAGCCGGACGGAAACCCACCGGCGGAGCACCCGGCCAGGACGAGCGGGCATTCGGGACGTCGCCGCCGCCGCCGGTGTCTCCATCACGACGGTCTCGGACGCGCTCAACGGCAAGGGCCGGCTCCCGGACGCCACCCGCAGCCATGTCCGCGAGGTCGCCGAGAGACTGGGCTACCGCCCCTCCGCGGCGGCCCGCACCCTCCGTACCGGCAAGTCGGGCCTCATCGGCCTGACCGTGACCACCTACGGGGACGAACCTTTCACCTTCACGGAGTTCCCCTACTTCGCCGAGATGGCCAGAGCCGCCACGTCCGCCGCGCTCGCCCGCGGATACGCCCTCGTCATCCTCCCCGCCACCTCCCGGCACGACGTCTGGTCGAACGTCGCCCTCGACGGCACCGTCGTCATCGACCCGTCCGACCAGGACGCGGTCGTCACCGAGCTCGTACGCCAGGGCCTTCCCGTCGTCTCCGACGGCCGGCCCGCCGGCACCCTGCCCGTGACCGCCTGGGTCGACAACGACCACGAGGCAGCCGTCCTCGGCCTGCTCGACCACCTCGCCGACGCCGGAGCCCGCCGCATCGGACTGCTCACCGGCAACACCACCGACACCTACACCCGCCTGTCCACCGACGCGTACCTGTGCTGGTGCCAGCGCGTCGGCCAGGACCCGGTGTACGAGTCCTACCCGGCCCACGACCCGTGCGCGGGCGCCGTCGCCGCCGACCGGCTGCTCGCCCGCCCGGACCGGCCCGACGCCGTCTACGGCCTCTTCGACCCCAACGGCACCGACCTGCTCGCCGCCGCCCGCCGCTACGGACTGCGCGTACCCGAGGACCTGCTGCTCGTCTGCTGCAGCGAATCCACCGTGTACGCCGCCACCGAACCCCCCGTCACCACGCTCTCGCTGAAGCCGCGCAGGATCGGCACGGCCGTCGTCCAGCTCCTCATCGACGCCATCGAGGGCGTCAACACCGACGGTCCCGTCGAGCAGGTCATACCGACCGAACTCATCGTCCGGACGTCCTCGCAGCGCCGGCCGCCCCGCACCAAGGTGAGCCCACCACGCTCACCTTCCGGGGACTGACCTCACCAATTCGGGCGAAACGACCAGAGAACCGCGTGCGCATCCGGATTCACCACCCCTGGTGCGTCACAGAGCACGAGCCGCATTCCTATGATGGGCGCACGACACCGCGGACCCACCACGACCAGGTGAGGCCGGAAGGTGTACGGCGGCGCGCGACGGTGGTGGAGGGGTCGATGACACAGGGGGCCGGTCAGGGACCCGCAGTGCGGACGGCTACAGTGCGGGACTTCCGCGTACCACCGTACGCACAGGCCCCCATTCCCGCGCACGCGCCGCACCCGCACGCCGTCGGGAGCGCCTACGCCCCCGACGAGGAGCCGGAGGGGTACACCCCCACGCAGCGCGACCTGCCGGTGATCAGCCGCGGCGGCCCGGGCGACACGGTCCAGATGACCGCGCAGACCGGACCCGAGCCGTGGCCCGCCGCCGGCGAAGGGCTCGGGCCGCTCTTCGTCGTGGGCGATGTGCACGGCTACCTCGCCGAACTGCTCGCCGCCCTCGCGGAGCAGGGGCTCATCGACGCCGAAGGCCGCTGGGCCGCCGGCAACGCCCGGCTCTGGTTCCTCGGCGACTTCACCGACCGCGGACCCGACGGCATCGGCGTCATCGACCTCGTGATGCGGCTGTCCGCCGAGGCCGCGGCCGCCGGCGGCTACTGCAAGGCCCTCATGGGCAACCACGAGCTGCTGCTCATCGGCGCCAAACGGTTCGGCGACACCCCCGTCAACTCCGGTGCGGGAACGGCGACCTTCCAGGCCGCCTGGCTGCTCAACGGCGGCCAGAAGTCCGACATGGACCGCCTCCAGGACGTACACCTCCAGTGGATGTCCCGCCTCGACGCGGTGGCACTGGAGGACGCTCACCTGCTGACGCACTCCGACACGACGGCCTACCTCGACTACGGCCACACCATCGAGGACGTGAACGACACCGTCCACGACATCCTCACGCGCAACGACGCCGACGAGTGCTGGGACGTCTTCCGCAAGCTCACCAAGCGCTTCGCCTTCCGTGACGAGGGCGGCGCCCAGGCGGCGCGCGAGCTGCTCGGCGCGTACGGCGGCGAACGCATCGTCCACGGTCACAGCCCCATCCCCTACCTGCTGGGAGAGGTGGGCAACGAGAGCGCGGACAACGGCGAGAACGCGGGGCCGGTCATCGAAGGACCTCACGTGTACGCCGACGGGCTCGCCATCGCCATGGACGGCGGCGTGACCATGGCCGGAAAGCTGCTGGTGGTCCAGCTCCCCCTGCACGGCTGACCCCGGCCGGGGAAGACGCGGCCATATCCACGCCGCACTTACCACTGGGCCTATTTCCGGAAACCCCCTGTCACCCCCTGCCATGAGCGCTCTACCATCGGCTTATCCGTAGCAGGCTCTCCTCCGTTTCCGCCCAACCGCCCGCCCGGAGCGGGCTGTACGGCCCTACGGAGCATCGGGGGATGCACATGAACAGCAGCGCTCCGCACCTGCTGGCCGAGGACCGCCCGGAATTCGAAGGCGTCCTCGACGAGGCACTGCGCACCGCTCGTCACCGTCCGGATCCAGCCGCTGCCGGGCAGCGGCTCACCACCGCACAGCTGCGCACCATGGCGATGGACGCCAGCGCGCTCATCGCCGCCGCCGCGGCCGCCGAGTACGACCACTACGTCAAGGTCCGCGAGGAAGTACGCACACCTCCCGCGGCGGCCGGCCGCGCCGGTTCCGTCCTCCCCCTGGGGGAGAGCGCCGAGACGACGGGCGCGGGCGTCGTCGCCGTCGTCGCCGTCCTGACGCCGCTGCTCGCGGGAACCGCCGCGGCCATCTTCCTGATCGTCGGCTCCCTGCTCACGCTGCTCACGCCCGAACCCGCCTTCGCCCACACCCTGCTGACGGTGGGCTGGCTCTTCGGGGCGCTCACGGCGGTGGGCATCCTGGTCGCCGCGGCCGGGCTGCTGCTGGCGGCTCTGCGCAACGGCTCGACGGCGTTCTTCGCGGACCGGGGAAGCGAGCTGCCGGAGGAGGTCGCCCGGGCCGGGGAAGCCTGGCGTCACGCCCTGCTGGAGCGGGGCGTCGTACCGTTCCTGCGCGAGGCCCGGGCCGGGCCGGGCACGGACCCGCCGGACCCGCCCGGCCCGGCGCCGCACCGGCCCGCCGGCCGTATGCCCGATCTGGGGTACTCGCGGCCCGACTACAGCAGTCCGGGCCCGGACGGCGGCACCACGCCGGGGCCGCGCCCGAGCTTCTCCAGCCCGGACTTCTCCAGCCCCGACTTCGGCGGCCCGGACCACACGCCCGACTGACGCCGGCAGCCGGCGCACCGCCCGCCCCGCCGCGCGTTCCACCGACGCGCGGCCGTGGACGTGGACCAGCGCCGGGGGGGCCAGCGCAGGGGGGAACAGCGCCGGGGCCGGCGGGGCCCACCGGTGCATCCGGTCCGTCCGCAGGAGGTACCTGGACACGTCCGCCGGGCGGAAGGGGACAAGCTCCGCCGTCCGGTGTTCCCACCGGTCGGCGACGCCCCAGCAACGATCAAGGGACGGTGTGGTCCTGCCCGTTCTGTTACCGCCCGGCCGGCGGGCCCCGCCCCCCGACAGGGGCCCGCCGGGCGCTCAGTCGGCGATCGGCAGGTACACCCGGTTGCCGGCGGCGGCGAACTCCTTGGACTTCTCCGCCATGCCCGCCTCGATCTCGTCCTGCGTGCCGCCGTGCTCACGCCGGATGTCCTGGCTGATCTTCATCGAGCAGAACTTCGGCCCGCACATGGAACAGAAGTGCGCGGTCTTCGCCGGCTCGGCGGGCAGCGTCTCGTCGTGGAACGACCGCGCCGTGTCCGGGTCCAGCGCCAGGTTGAACTGGTCCTCCCAGCGGAATTCGAAACGGGCGTCCGACAGCGCGTCGTCCCACTCCTGCGCCCCCGGGTGCCCCTTGGCGAGGTCCGCCGCATGGGCCGCGATCTTGTACGTGATGACGCCGGTCTTCACGTCGTCCCGGTTGGGCAGGCCCAGGTGCTCCTTGGGCGTGACGTAGCAGAGCATCGCCGTGCCCCACCACGCGATCATCGCCGCGCCGATGCCGGACGTGATGTGGTCGTACGCCGGGGCCACGTCCGTGGTCAGCGGGCCGAGCGTGTAGAACGGCGCCTCCTCGCAGATCTCCTGCTGGAGGTCGATGTTCTCCTTGATCTTGTGCATCGGGACGTGCCCCGGGCCCTCGATCATCGTCTGCACGTGGTGGCGCTTGGCGATCGTGTTGAGTTCCCCGAGGGTCCGCAGCTCGGCGAACTGCGCCTCGTCGTTGGCGTCCGCGATCGAACCGGGCCGCAGGCCGTCGCCGAGCGAGTACGTCACGTCGTACGCCGCGAGGATGTCGCAGAGCTCCTCGAAGTTCTCGTACAGGAACGACTCCTTGTGGTGCGCCAGGCACCACGCGGCCATGATCGATCCGCCGCGCGAGACGATGCCGGTCTTGCGGCGGGCGGTCAGCGGGACGTACGGCAGGCGCACGCCGGCGTGGACCGTCATGTAGTCGACGCCCTGCTCGGCCTGCTCGATGACCGTGTCCTTGTAGATCTCCCAGGTCAGCTCCTCCGCCCGGCCGTCGACCTTCTCCAGTGCCTGGTAGAGCGGGACGGTGCCGATCGGGACGGGGGAGTTGCGCAGCACCCACTCGCGGGTGGTGTGGATGTTGCGGCCGGTGGACAGGTCCATGACCGTGTCGGCGCCCCACTTGGTCGCCCACGTCATCTTGTCCACCTCCTCCTCGATGGAGGAGGTGACCGCCGAGTTGCCGATGTTGGCGTTGACCTTCACCAGGAACCGCTTGCCGATGATCATCGGCTCGATCTCCGGGTGGTTGACGTTCGCCGGCAGCACCGCGCGGCCCGCCGCGATCTCGTCCCGTACGACCTCGGGCGCCACGTTCTCGCGGATCGCCACGAACTCCATCTCGGGCGTGATGTCCCCGCGCCGGGCGTACGCGAGCTGCGTGACGGCCTGGCCGTCACGGCCCCGGCGCGGCTGGCGCGGACGGCCCGGGAAGACCGCGTCGAGGTTCCTGAGGCCCCCGCGCGGCGAGGTGTGCTTGATCCCGTCGTCCTCGGGGCGGACCGGGCGGCCCGCGTACTCCTCGGTGTCGCCGCGGCCGATGATCCAGTTCTCGCGCAGCGGCGCGAGTCCCCGGCGTACGTCCGTCTCGATGGTCGGGTCGGTGTACGGGCCGGACGTGTCGTACAGCGTCACGTCCTTCCCGTTGGTGAGGTGCACCTGACGGACCGGCACGCGAAGATCCGAACGCGAGCCCTCGGGCCCGGTCACGTATCCCTTGTGCCAGCCCGGCTTGCGGCCGTCCTGGCTGGTGGCAGGCGTGTGTGCATCCGCTGTGGTCATGAGACCTACTCCCTACGCCGGCATTACCCGGTAACAGGTTCGGCGGTCGGCGCAGCGGCTTCCGTACGGATGTCCGTACGGATGTCAGCGCCCTCTCAGCCCGGTGCTCCGAGCTCCCGCGTGTGCAAAGGTGCCCCCACGCTAGCGTCATCTCTGGCGCGCTGACCAGAGGGCCCCCTCCGTTCTTGCGATGATCGGTCGGTGACGTCCCCCCAGCCAACGCCCGAGAACCACGGCCACGCCCACAGCCACGCCCACAGCCACGGGCCCGCCGCGCCCGTCTCCCAGCACCTGCGCAAGGTCATCGCGGCCGTGCTGATCCCCTTCGCCACGGCCGTTTTCGTCGGCCTCGTCGTGCTCTGGCCGGGCGGCGCGCCCGAGCACGAGCGCACGGGTGTCGGTTTCGACCGGCAGACCGTGTCGGGCAGGGTGACGGACGTGCAGCAGGTCGACTGCAAGGACGTGAACGCCGCCCAGGTGCCTCCCACCGGTGACACGTCCACGCCGTCCGGCCGCGAGGCCCAGCAGGCCCAGCAGGGCACCTGCGAGAAGGCGACGATCGAGGTCACGTCCGGCAAGGACAAGGGCCGCACCTTCACCGAGATCGTCCAGCCCGACGCGCCGAGACAGCTGAACGAGGACCAGGGCGTGGTGGTGGCGTACGCGCCCGACGCACCCCGCGACCTCCAGTACTCGGTGACCGATGTGGACCGCGGGTTTCCGATGGCCCTGCTGGCCGGGATCTTCGCGCTCGCGGTGATCGCCGTCGGCCGGATGAAGGGCCTGATGGCACTGATCGCGCTCGCCGTGTCCTTCGCGGTCCTGACCCTGTTCATCCTCCCCGCGATCCTCCAGGGCTCGAACCCGCTGATCGTCGCGGTCGTCGGGGCGAGCGCCATCATGCTCATCGCGCTCTACGCCTGCCACGGCCTGACGGCCCGTACGTCCGTCGCCGTCGTCGGCACGCTCGTCTCCCTGCTGCTGATCGGTCTGCTGGGCTCGCTCTTCATCGGGTGGGCGTTCCTGAGCGGCAACACGGACGACAACACCGGGCTCATCCACGGCCTCTACCCGGACATCGACATGAGCGGCCTGCTGCTGGCGGGCGTCATCATCGGCTCGCTCGGCGTGCTCGACGACGTGACGGTCACCCAGACCTCGGCGGTCTGGGAACTCCACCAGGCGGACCCGTCGATGGGCCCGCGCGCCCTGTACCGGGCCGGCATCCGCATCGGCCGCGACCACATCGCGTCCGTCGTCAACACGCTCGTCCTGGCGTACGCGGGCGCCGCACTGCCCCTGCTGCTGCTCTTCTCGATCGCGCAGAGCAGTGTCGGCACGGTCGCCAACAGCGAGCTGGTCGCGGAGGAGATCGTACGGACCCTGGTCGGCTCGATCGGTCTGGTCGCGTCGGTGCCGGTGACCACCGCGCTCGCCGCGCTGGTCGTCTCGGCCGACCGGCCGGCGTCCGGCGGGGGCGCTGCGGCTCTTCCCGTACGGGGTGGCGGAGGCGGCAAGCGGCGCCGCAAGCGCTGAGACGGCCTCGAGCGCCGGGCGGCCTTCGGCCGGAACCTCCCGGCCGACGCCTTCAGCCGGTGCCTTCAGCACGTGCCTTCAGCCGGTGCCTTCAGCACGTGCCTTCAGCCGGCGCTCTGCTCCTCGGCGAGGATCCGGTCGAGCGCGTCCTCCAGGTCCCCGTCGAAGTCCCCGCGGGTGCACTCCTGCCCCAGGGGCACCAGCCGGTCCGTACGGTCGAGGAACGCCACCAGCGGGGCCGCGCTCGCCCGGAACAGCGCGCGGTCCCCGGCGACCTGGAGCCGGATGTGCACGTCCATGAGCCCGTCCGGACCGGCCGGCTCGATGTGCACATCGCCTTCGCCGCACGGCATGTTGAGACCGTCGAGAAGCAGCTCCCGCCCGAACACCCAGGTGACGGGGGCGTCGCCGGGCAGGTGGAACGTCATCCGCACCGCGTACGGATCCCTGGTCGCGTACCGGAGCTCCACCGGGATCCGGAAGGAGAGCTCCTCCGAGACAAGGAAGCTCATCATGACGTCTGCCTGAACCGACTCGCGCATGCTCAAACCCCGCACTAGTGAGACTGGCCAGGAATCGTCCCCCTGGCCCTCTTGACGACATGGTGCTCGAAGCAGTAGCAGATCACAAGGAGTGATATTTCAGATACTGATAGAGAAGGTGAACGAGCCGAGCAACATCTCCACCGCACTGCGTAGTTGTGTGATCGCGAGAAGCAACCGCTCCTCCTGGTCGGCGGGGAGGGAAATGGCCATCGTGGCGGCAGTGGAACCGACGGTGATCGGAATGGCCGCGCAGACGGATCCGACCGCGTACTCCTGGCGTTCCACGACCGGACGCATCCGTTCCGTCGCTGCCAGGCGGTCCAGCAGGGCCTCCTGGTCACGTACCGAATGCGGCGTGAGCGGCTCGACCGGATGACGGGCCAGGTGGTCCCGGCGGGACCCCTCGTCGAGCTGGCTCAGCAGACACTGGCCCAGCGCGTGGGCGTGGCAGGTGGCACGGAAGTCGGCCCACTCCTCCACGGCGGGTGACGACGGGCCCTCCGCGACCGCGACGAGCTCGATCTCGCCTTCGCGGTAGAGGGCGAAGTAGACGGCCACGCCGAGCGCGTCCCGCCAGCACTCCAGCGAGTCCGTGATCATGCCGCGGCGATTCTGCCGCGCGCTCGAACCCGTCAGCCGCCCGACCGCCTCGCCGAGGACGAACACTCCCTGCTGGCGGCGCAGGTAGCCCTCGTGCGCCAGCGTGCGCAGCAGGTGATAGGCGGTCGGCAGGGGGAGGCCGGCCTCCCTGGCGAGCTGCTTGGCCGGGGCCCCGTCGGCATGGGCGCCCGCCGCCTCCAGCAGACGAAGGGCGCGCTGCACCGAACCGATCAGGGTCGGGGCAGCGGCGGTGTGTGCCGTGGCCACAGGACTCACCCCCAGGCGTGGTGACGGGCTGCGCGCCCGCCTGCGGGGGCCGCCCCCGCGGGCTCGCCGCGGGCCTGGGCCGATGGAGTGGGGATCGCCCTCGGCCGGCGCCGGTTGCCGGGCCACGAGTCCCAGGGGCGGCGGAGAATCGTTACCCTAACCGGCCGTCCCGGGCGCGCAGGATGTTTGCCGCCCGGGTCCCCCGAGTGGGCTAACGGCCCTGCGGAGGGCGCCCGAACGGCGTACGTACGGCGCTCGGGAGGCGTACGTACGGGGCGTCCGGGGCGCGTCCGGTCCGCCGGTCGCGCCGCCCGGCTACGAGGGCGACGCCATGAACTTCCGCACGACGTAGATCAGGCCGCCGACCAGGGCGACGAAGACCAGCACCTTGAAGAGGAGACCGATCAGCAGACCGATCGCGCTCAGGATGACGCCGCCGAACACCGCCAGAGCGATGACGGGCACCGCGACCCACTTCACCCACCACGGCATCCCCGCGAACAGCTCCCGCACGGCCATCGTCTTGCCTCTTCTCCCTCGAAGCCTTCTTCCTGACCCCGATGCTAGGGGCGAAAGGGTGGCCCACGGAGACCCCGGAGCCCTTGAAGACCCCTGATCGGCCCCCTAGGGAACCCTGACGTCCGCGTCAGCTCTCGGGCGGGGAGAAGACGACCATCACCCGCAGGTCCTCGCTGATGTGGTGGAACTTGTGCGGCACCCCGGCCGGTACGTACACCACGCTGCCCCGCCCCACCTGCGTCGTCTCCATGCCGACGGTGATCGAGGCGCGCCCGCTGACGACGAAGTAGACCTCGTCCTCACGGTGCGGCTGCTGCGGGTCGCTCTCGCCCGCGTCCAGGGCGTACAACCCGACCGACACGTTCCTTTCCCTCAGGAACTGCAGATACGCGCCCTCGTTGGCGGCGCGCTCCGCCTCCAGTTCGTCCAGCCGGAATGCCTTCATCGTCCGTCCGCCCCTCGGCCCGTCGGACGCCGGTGTCCGGCGCCGATCATGTCTGCCACGATCAGACACATGATGAATTTCGTAGTCAAGACGATCGCCAACGCGGCGGCCCTGGCGGTAGCCATCTGGCTCTTCCAGGACATCACGCTGACCGGTGACAGCACCGGCAACAAGGCGCTGACGCTGATCGTCGTCGCGCTCCTCTTCGGCCTGGTGAACTTCCTCGTCAAGCCCGTCGTGAAGCTGCTGACGCTGCCGCTCTTCGTTCTCACGCTCGGACTGATCACGCTGGTGGTCAACGCGCTGATGCTGCTGCTGACCTCCTGGCTGGCCGACACGTTCGATCTCGGCTTCCACGTCGAGGGGTTCTGGACGGCCGTGCTCGGCGCCCTCGTCATCAGCATCGTCTCGTGGGCGATGAACGTCATCCTGCCCGACAAGGACTGATCCATGAGCACCACGAACAACGGCAGCGGCACCGGCACCGGCACCGGCGACGGCACCCGGGCGGTACGGGCCGGACTGCCCGACCCCGTCGCGTACGAACCGACCCTCCCGGGACCGGTCTTCGCCGCGCACTACCACCTGCCCGGCGAGCCGACCGGACCGTACACCTACGGACGCGACGAGAACCCCACCTGGACGCACCTGGAACGGGCCATCGGCGAGCTGGAGGCACCGGAGGAAACAGGCGTCGAGACGGTCGTCTTCGCCTCCGGCATGGCCGCCGTCTCCGCGGTCCTCCTCTCGCAGACGCGGGCCGGCGACACGGTGGTCCTGCCCTCCGACGGCTACCAGGCACTCGCGCTCGTACGCGAACAGCTGGAGGCGTACGACGTACGGGTGCGCACCGCGCCGACCGGTGGCGACGCGCAGCTCGGCGTACTCGACGGGGCCCGGCTGCTGTGGCTCGAGACGCCGTCCAACCCGGGGCTCGACGTGTGCGACATCCGCAGGCTCGCGGACGCGGCGCACGCCGCCGGGGCGCTGGTCGCCGTCGACAACACCCTCGCCACCCCGCTCGGCCAGCGCCCCCTGGAGCTCGGCGCGGACTTCTCCGTGGCCAGCGGCACCAAGGGCCTCACCGGCCACGGCGATGTCCTGCTCGGCTACGTGACCTGCCGCGACGCGGAACTGGCGGCGCGGGTACGGCGCTGGCGCAAGGTCGTCGGGGCGATCCCCGGGCCGATGGAGGCCTGGCTGGCACACCGGTCCCTGGCCACCCTCCAGCTGCGCGCCGACAAGCAGGGCGCGAACGCGCTGGCCCTCGCCGAGGCGCTGCGCGAGCATCCGGCCGTGAGCGGCCTGCGCCACCCCGGGCTGCCCGGCGACCCGTCGTACACTCTCGCCTCGCGCCAGATGCGCCGCTTCGGCTCCGTCGTGTCCTTCACGCTGCCCGACCGCGGGTACGCGGAGCGCTTCCTGGACGGGCTGCGGCTGGCCGAGGACGCGACCAGCTTCGGCGGGGTGCGGTCCACCGCCGAGCGGCGCGCGCGGTGGGGCGGCGACGCCGTACCGGAGGGCTTCATCCGCTTCTCCGTCGGGGCCGAAGACCCCGAGGACCTGGTGGCGGACGTCCTGCGCGCACTCGACGCGGCCACCCCTGGCGCGTCCTGACATCCCTGACGCGTCCTGACACCCACTGGCGCGTCCTCCGCGTACGGCGGACGGTCCGAGTCTCCCCCCTCATGACTCGGACCGTCCCGGTTCCCTACGTGAAGAACCGCGCGGTCAAGGCTAGTTGACTCTGCGTCAGTGTCCAATCACAGGAGCGACAGGGACCTATCGACATATTTATAGTGGTGACCGTCGGCGATTTCGCCGGGACGGGAGGGCACGCCGTGGACCTGGCTCTGCTCCGCACGTTCGTCACGGTGCACCGGGCCGGTTCCTTCACCCGCGCCGCCGCCCTCCTCGGACTGTCGCAGCCCGCGGTGACCAGCCAGATACGCACCCTGGAGCGCCAGTTGGGGCGCCCGCTGTTCCTGCGCCAGGCCCGCGGCGTCACGCCCACGACCGTCGGCGACGAGCTGGCGCACCGGGCGGCGCCGCACCTGGACGCACTCGTCGAGATCACAGAGGCGGGACTCGACGAGGACTCCGGCGTACGGACCCTGCACCTCGCGGGGCCGCCGGAGTTCACGTCCGTACGCGTCCTGCCCACGCTCTCCCCGCTCATCGCGCAGGGCCTCGCGCTGCGCATCTCCTTCGGCAACGCCCAGGAGACCCTGGAGGGCCTCGCCGCCGGACACCACGACCTGGCCGTCTCGACGGACCGGCCGCGCGGCACCCTGCTCACCGGAAGCCCGCTCTGCGACGAGGAACACGTCCTGGTGGCCGCTCCGCGCTGGGCCGGAAGGATCGGTCCCGGACTGCTGCGCCGCAAGGGGCCGCAGGTGCTGGAGCAGCTCCCGGTGGTGGAGGTCCACGAGTCGCTGCCGCTGGTCACCCGCTACTGGACCACCGTCTTCGACACCCGGCCGGCCGCGGCCGGCACCGTCATAGCGCCCGACCTGCGGGCGGTGCTGCACGCCACGGTCGCGGGCGCCGGGCTCGCCGTACTGCCGAGGTACCTGTGCGAGGAGGCGCTGGAGCGGGGAGAGGTGGTGGCGCTCTTCGACCCGCCGGTGCCGCCGCTGCGGACCTACTTCCTGGCCGTACGCACCGGCACGCTCACCCTTGCGCACATCGCGCGGGCGCACGAGTGGCTGCTGCGCGCCGCCACCGACTGGTGCTGAGCCGGCCGTACTCGGCGGACAACAGCGGTGTGTGCGTTTCAGAACGGGCGGAGCGGGCCACTGTACTGCCATGACCGGCACCTCTTTTCCCGAGGGAACCACCCCCGCGCCGCCGAGGCCCGTGGTCAAGCGCACCGCGCGCGCCATCCTGCTCGACGGCGACGACCTGATCCTCATCAAGCGCACCAAGCCCGGCGTCGACCCGTACTGGCTCACGCCGGGCGGCGGCGTCGAACCGGAGGACGCCACTGTCGTCGACGCCCTGCACCGCGAGGTCGACGAGGAGCTCGGCGCGAAGATCTCCGACGTGGTGCCCTGCTTCGTCGACACCGTCGAGCACATCGCGGACGGCGGGGTGACGGGCGTGAAAGTGCAGCACTTCTTCGTCTGCCGGCTGGAGTCCATGGATCCCGCGCGCAGACACGGGCCCGAAGTCGACGAACCGCGCGGAGAGTACGAGATCGTGCGGGTGCCCTTCAGCCGGGTCGGGATCGCGGCGGTGCACCTCGTGCCGCTGTCGCTGCGGCACTACCTGGACGGCAACATCGAGGGCGTACGGGCGATGCACGCCCACGACCTGGGGTGACGGGCCCGGGGCTCGAAAGCCTGGCGGGCCCGGGGTTCGAGGGCCCGGGGTTCGAGGGCCCGGGGCCAGAGGGCTCGGGTCCGGGCTAGTCGCCCGCCGCCACCAGCTCTTCGAGGGAGTCGTGACGGATACGGTCGCCCGGGATCCCGAGGTTCCTGAGGGCGTCGATGCCGCTGCGGATCATGCCGGGCGGACCGGAGAGGTACGCGTCGTAGGAGTTCCACGGACCGTGCTCCATCACCGCGTCCGGGAACTGCGTCCTGCCGTCGACCACCGGGCGCACGGACAGCCACGGGTGCGACTGCTGGAGACGCAGCATGGTGTCGATGTCGTACAGGTCGTCATCGCTGCGCGCACCGTAGAAGACGTCGACTGGGCGGCGCGCGCCGTGCTCGGCCACGTCCTCGACGAGCGCCTTGATGGGCGCGATGCCGGTGCCTCCGCCGAGGCAGAGCAGGCCGTTGTCGGTGGTGTGGTCGACGGTCATCGAACCGGCCGGGGGGCCGAGGCGCACGGTGTCGCCGGGGCGGGCGCGGTGGACCAGGGCGTTGGAGACCCAGCCGGCCGGGACCGCCTTGACGTGGAAGGACAGCAGGCCGTCGGGGCGGGGGGCCGCGGCGAAGGAGTAGTGCCGCCAGATCCGCGGCCACCAGGGGGTCTCCAGGCTCGTGTACTGGCCGGCCAGGAACGGGTAGGGCTGGTCGGGACGCAGGGTGATGACCGCTATGTCGGGGGTGCGCAGATCGTGCGAGACGACTTCGGCCTGCCACCAGGCGGGCGCCCTGAGCTCGTTCTCCGCGGCCGCGTCGATCATGATCTGGGAGATCGCGGTGTACGCACGGATCCACGCGGCCTCGGACTCGTCGTCCCAGGTGGCCGTCGCGTAACGGGCCAGCGCGCCGAGGAGGGCCTCGCCGACCGCCGGGTAGTGCGCGGCCTGGGTGCCGTACTTGCGGTGGCCGCGTCCCAGGTTGCTGAGGTACTCGGTGAGCACGGGCTTGTCGTCGATGTGCTCGGCGGCGGTGAGCAGCGCCTTGAGCAGGCGGTCGCGCTGGGTGTCCATGGCGGCGGGGAAGAGCGCGCGCAGGTCGGGGTGACGGGTGAAGAGCAGCGCGTAGAAGTACGAGGTGACCTTGCCGGCGTCGGGGCCGATGTCGGCGAGGGTGCGGCGGACGAGGGCTGCGTCGGGAGAAACGGGGGCGGCGGGCGCCGCGGGAGCGGAGGGCGCGGTGGGCGCTTCGGGGGCCGCCGGCGCTTCCGGCACTTCGGAGGCCGCCGGCGCCGCGGGGGCTACCGGCGCCGCGGGGGCTACCGGCGCCGCGGGCGGGACGTCGGAGGCCGGGGCGCGCGTGGCGGCGGGGGCCGGCGCGGAGACATGGTCGGGCCGGGGGCGCGATGCGCCGGTGCCCACCGGGCGTATCGCGGACACCGGGCGGCTGGGGCCCGGTATCCGGTCCTGGCCGGTCTCGGAGTCCTGGCCGGGCGGCTGCCGAAGCCCCGCGTCCGGCTTCTTGCGCGGCTTGAACCAGCCGCCGCCCTCACTGGAGGTGCCGCTGTCGGCCGACGTGGTGGTCGGAGCGTCCATGAATGTGCCTCGCCTCGAACATCTCTCGGTCGGTCTCTGCACTTCCGGAACCGGAAGGTGCTCGCAATTCCCCGCTCTGCTGCTGGTCTGTGCCTCAGTTCTGCCGATGTCGACAGGACACATTAATCACGCCGCTGCCTCCATTTGGGGTGAGCCGGACAAAACTGTGACATTGACCGCAGTTCTTGTTGTCACAGCATGGCAGGCACCGCTCTCGCATCGGACAAAGTCGAGGAAGTCCGGGCATCCGAGCCCGTTTTCCGGTTACGCTGCTCTGCCCGCCTCATGCCTGATGACACCAAGGCGCCGGGAGCAGACCGGAGACGACCCTACCGGCGGTAGCCCGGCACACAAGCCCCCTGCCCCCGCTGCTCCTACCCCCTAATTCACGCTTTCCCCGTGATCATTCCGGAATTACCGGCAGAACCTCATTGGTTACCAGTGCGTACGCCTCTCGCAGGTCGCCACCCCGGTAGGCGAGCACAGCAAGATCCGAAACGTGGTGATCCGCGTTGACGGCCACGGAAAGCGGAACCGCCGCGAAGATCTCCGCGTCCGACATCGAATCCCCGTAAGCAACGCAGTCACGCCGTCCCAGTCCGAATTTTTCACAGAGCCGGTCTGCGATCCTCACCTTCGCAGACGCGTTCAGGATGCCCGCCCGTTCCACCGGCTCCAGAAAAGGCACTGCGGGCCAGCGCGAACCGTGGGTGGCATGCGCGCCCCAGGCCAGCAGCCGCTCCACGAAGAAGTCCGGCGAAAGGGAGATGACGGCGCAGTACTCACCACGCGAGCGGATGTCCGCCCACACCTCCTTGATGCCCGACAGCCACGGCGCGCCCTCGAAGGCCGCCGTCACCTGCGCCTGAGTGAGCCGTGCCCACAGCGCTCCGGCCCGTACGGCGAACTCGTCGGGCGCCAGGCCGTGCAGCAGAAAATCCCGTTCCAGCTCGGCGATCTCGGCGCTCACACCCAGCTGACGGGAGATCTCTACAGCCGCCGCCGAACCTCGCATCAGCGTTCCGTCGAGATCGAAGAGATGAAGTCGCGTCATGTACGCCGAGGCTAGTACGCGCGGTTACCCCCTCGCTCAGACGCCGGACCGGCCCGTCGCCGTGTTTCACGTGAAACCACTCTCACGCCCCGACAGCCCTGGGGACCCACCCGTCGCGGCCGGCGTCTCCGAGCCGCCGCCTCCTCTTCACGTAAAGCGGTGGACGCGTGATCGGTGCGTCGGCCAGCCTGATCCAATGCCGACTTCCCTCGCCGATCTGCCTGTCCGACGCCTGACCCTGCGCGATCTCACCGCCTGCGCCGACCTCTCGGAAGACCGGGGCTGGCCACGCGAGGAGCACAAATGGGGCCTGCTGCTCGCTTCCGGCACCGGTTACGGCATCGACGCACCGGAAGGAAAAGGTCTCGCCGCCGCGAGCGTCCTCACCTCGTACGGACCCGGACTCGCCGCGATCGGCATGATGCTCGTCGCGGAACGTCACTCACGGCAGGGCGTCGGCCGCCGCATGATGCGCCACCTCGTCGCGGAAGCCGGAGACATCCCCCTCACCCTGCACGCCACCCCCAACGGCCGCCCGCTCTACGAGGAGCTCGGCTTCACCGTGACCGGCAGGGCCGAAATGGTGCGCGGCCACTTCCGTCCGGCCGGCCCCCCGGCCGAAGTACCGACCCGCCCCGCCACCGCCGACGACCTGCCGGCGATCCTGCGCCTGGACACCGAGGTCTTCGGTCTGGACCGCACCCTTGTGCTCACCCGGCTGCCCGCCTTCGCCGACCAGATCCGGGTCGCCGAGGACAAGAACGGCATCACCGGGTACGCCGCCGCCTGGCCCAACATGCACACCCATGTCGTGGGCCCGCTGATCGCCGGGGACACGCAGACCGCCAAGGCACTGATCGCCTCCCTGGCCGCCGGCACGGACCGCCCCCTGCGCACCGACATCGACGTACGCCACGAGGAACTGCTGGCCTGGGTGAAGGCCTGCGGCCTGGAGCCGGTCGCCTTCAACGACGTGATGACCTACAAGATCCCCGCCCTCCCCGGCGACTGGACCCGCCGCTTCGCCCCCCTGACACTCGCGGCAGGCTGACGGCGGGTCCGTGCCCGGCCCGCTTACCGGCCACCGGCCACCGGCTCGGCTACCGGCTGGGTTACCGGCCGAGGGCTGCGACAGCGGTGGTCGCGAAACCGTGGTCCTGGCCGGGCGCTCCGCCGCCCACACCGACCGCACCGATCAGGCGGCCGTCACGGTGGACCGGCACTCCTCCGGCGATGAACAGGAGGGGACGCTCCAGCGCGGTCGGCAAGGTGTGGAAGAGCCCACCGGGCTGGACCGCGTCGACCAGTTCGGCGGTCGGGGCGTTCAGCTGGAGCGCGGTGTACGCCTTGCGCGTGCTGGTCTCACCGGCGATCAGTACGGTCCGGTCGTCGCGCCGGAAGGCCGGCAGGTGACCGCCCGCGTCGAGAACGGTGACAGCGACGGTGACCCCGGCCTCCTCGGCCGCGCGGCGGGCCGCGTCGACGAGGGTTTCGGCGTCCTGAATGGTCAGCGGGACGACAGAGGTCGCGGGTGCGGGTGCGGTGGTGCTCATGGGGTGACTCCTCGAATTACCGGTGGGGGTGATTCAGCGACGCGCGGCGGCAGTGGTGACAGCGGCCGGCTCGGGGACCGATCCCGTGACGACCCGGCTGCGGGCGTCCGTGCGGCGCTCCAGGGCGCCGGACAGGAACGCGAGGCCGAGAGCCGAGGCGGCGAGCACCGCACCGACCCAGTTGGGCGCGGTGTAGCCGAGGCCGGCCGCGATGACGAGGCCGCCGAGCCAGGCGGCGAGCGCATTGCCGAGGTTGAACGCGCCGATGTTGACGGCGGAGGCAAGAGTGGGAGCGCCCGCGGCCTGGTCCAGTACGCGCTTCTGGAGCGGCGGAACGGTCGCGAAGCCCAGCGCGCCGATCAGCACGATCGTGACCGCCGCCGTGATCCGGTGGTGCGCGGTGACCGTGAAGAGGGCCAGGATCACGGCGAGGGCGCCCAGGGAGACGTACAGCAGCGGCATCAGCGCACGGTCCGCGAACTTGCCGCCGATCAGGTTGCCGCCGACCATGCCGAGTCCGAAGAGGACCAGCAGCCAGGTGACGGACCCGGCGGAGTAGCCGGCGACGCCGGTCATCATCGGTGCGAGGTAGGTGATCGCGGCGAAGACGCCGCCGAAGCCGAGTACGGTCATCGCCATGGCGAGCAGCACCTGCACGTTGCGGAAGGCGGCCAGCTCGTGGCGCAGCCGTACGCCCTCGGGCTTCGGCGTCTCCGGTACGAGCCGGGCGACGCCCGCGAGCCCGAGCACCCCGAGCGCCGCCACCGCGGCGAAGGTGAGCCGCCAGCCGTGGCTCTGCCCGATGAACGTGCCGAGCGGGACGCCCACGACGTTGGCGACGGTGAGGCCGGTGAACATCATGGCGATGGCTCCGGCCTTCTTCTCCGGGGCGACCAGGTCGGCCGCGACGATCGACCCGATGCCGAAGAACGCGCCGTGCGCGAGGGACGCGACCACCCGGCCGGTGAGCATCACACCGAACGAGGGAGCGAGTGCCGAGAGCAGGTTGCCCGCGATGAACAGTCCCATCAGCAGCATCAGCATGCGCTTGCGGGAGATCCGGGTACCGAGGACCGACATCAGCGGAGCGCCCAGTACGACACCGAGGGCGTAACCGCTGACCAGGTAGCCGGCGGTGGGGATCGAGACACCGAAGTCGGTGGCGACCTCGGGCAGCAGACCCATGATCACGAACTCTGTGGTGCCGATCCCGAACGCCCCGATGGCGAGGGCGAGGAGTGCGAGTGGCATGGCCAGACCTTCCGAATAGATTGCGCATGCACCTTATGGGCGTTCACAATAATTGCAGGCGCCGAATAATTGCAAGCGCGGGCTATTGCGATAGTCGTCTATCCTGGCTCCCGGGCTCAAGCCGCTCCGGACAAGGAGAGATCCATGACAGCGACAGACCCCGCCCTGACCGCGCTCTCCCAGGGCTGGTGCGCCCTCTCCCTGCTGCACAGCAGGATCGCCACCCACATCGAGAAGGCCCTCCAGGGCCGCCACGACCTGAGCGTGCGCGAGTACTCACTCCTCGACGTCCTCAGCCGCCAGCACAACGGCCCCGGCGGACATCTGCGGATGCAGCAGGTCGCCGACGCCGTCGTACTGAGCCAGAGCGCCACCACCCGCCTGGTCTCCCGCCTGGAGGACCGCGCCCTGCTGACCCGCTACCTCTGCGACACCGACCGGCGCGGCATCTACACCGACGTCACCGATGCCGGCCAGGCCCTGCTCGCCGAGGCCCGGCCCACCAACGACGCCGCACTGCGCGAGGCCCTCGACGAGGCCGCGAAAAACCCTGAGCTGGCCCCCCTGGTCAAGGCCGTCGAAGAACTGCGCATCCCCGCGCCGACTGCGTAATCTGCGCTCCATGAGCGATCTTGAGATACGCCCCGCAGCACCCGGTGACCTCCCGTCGATCGTGGCCATGCTCGCCGACGACCCGCTGGGCGCCCAGCGCGAGTCCCCCGACGACCTCGCCCCGTACACCGCCGCCCTCACCCGGCTCGCCGACGACCCGAACCAGCAGGTGGTCGTCGCCGTACGCGAAGGCCGGGTCGTCGGCACACTGCAGCTCACCGTCGTCCCCGGGCTGTCCCGGCGCGGCTCCACCCGCTCGCTCGTCGAAGGCGTACGCGTCCACGCCGACGAGCGCGGCAGCGGCCTCGGAACACAGCTGATCGAGTGGGCGATCGACGAATCCCGGCGCCAGGACTGCCAGTTGGTCCAGCTGACCTCCGACGCCACCCGCACCGACGCCCACCGCTTCTACGAGCGGCTCGGCTTCGAAGCCTCCCATGTCGGATTCAAGATGAGTATCTGAAAACCACTTCTTCATCCGATTCGACTCATTGCCCCGGCAAGAGGGGGCGGCCGTATGCGCGGACCCCGTCCCCCACTCGAACAGGCCCAAAGGCCCAGGAGGAGACGGGTCAGAGGGTCGACGGAGTCACTCTGCTGGAATCCGGGACGCTGCGCGACAGCGCCGCCGAGCGCACGGAAGCGCTCGACAAAGTCAAGGCGCTCTCACTGCTCCCGGACGGGACGCGTGTGACGACACAGATGGTCGCCGACTACTTCGAGGCGGTCGAGGACGAAGTGACCTGCCTCCGACGCGTACTGGGTGAGCGCGAGGCAGCCGGATCGATGGGTGCGCTCGACGCCATGAACCCCCGCCCGTTCGAGCAGCACCTCGCCCGGCTCTGCCGACGCGACGGCTGCGACCGCGTCACGGTCACCGGAGGCCACGGCGGTACGGGCGCCCACATCGTCGCCTGCGCCCCGACGGCCGCCGCACCGTCATCCAGGGCAACTCCCGGACCCCGGCGGCGACCATCACCAGCGGTGACGTCCAGCAGTTCATCGGCATGGCCAGGCTGGACCACAACGCCGACATCGCCCTGCCCGTCGCCACCTGCCCGTTCGCCCGGGACGCGCTGCTGCTGGCCAACCGCCACGATGTGACCGCAGTCCACCGCGGCCTGCTGGAAGCGTGGGACAACGGAGCCGCCCTGCACGTCCTCAACAGCAACACTTGAAGCGTCTCCGCCGGAGCCGGACCGCAGAGGGGGACCGAAGTCGCAATTCGCGCCTGCGGCTTCGGGCCCGCCCGCACTCTCCCGGCACCCCCTCCCCCTGCACGGTTTCACGTGAAACCTCACAGGGCGCGCCAGCCGCCTTCGTCCACACCTCCAGGAACCGCGTCCCCCGGCTCGTACGGCTCACGCGTGAAGACGAACGACCCCAGGTCGAGATGGCTCACCGAGCCGTCCTCCCGCCGTACCACCCGGAGCGTCTCCCCCAGGTGGTAACCGTCGAGACCGGTCCAGGTCCCGTCCGGCCGGGCCGCGAAGCGCGAGCCCCGGCCGTTGCCCCGCAGCGGCTGGAGCTCGAGGGCGCGGTCGGCGCCAAGCGAGAGGGCGTACGACGCCGTGCCCCAGAACCATGGGCCCGTCAGCACCAGCAGCTCCTGGTCGACTTCGGCCAACGGCCGCCAAGGTTCCGGGATGCGCGGCTCGGCCTCGACGACGATACGGACCAGATCGGCCGCCACCGCCGGCGCGGACACCCCCGACGTGGCGTTGGCGAGCGCGACCGCGGCCACCCCGTCCTCCACACTCATCCACAGGCCCGCGACAAAGCCCGGCAGCGAACCCGTGTGCCCCACCAGCGTCCGCCCACCGCTGTGGACGATCTGCATCCCCAGCCCGTAACCACCGGCCGCCTCTCCAGGACCCGCCGGAGCGGCGGGCGTGCGCATCTCCCGTACGGACTCGGCACTCAGCACCTTCTCGTCACCCGCCGCGAGGAACGCGGCGAAGCGGCAGAGGTCGGCGGTCGTCGACCAGAGCTGACCGGCCGGAGCCATCACCCCGAGATCCACAGCCGGTTCGGGCAGCATCACATCCGCCCACGGATGCACGGCCCAGCCACCGGCGTGCGGAGCCTCGGGCCTCGCACGCGTACGGCGCATGCCCAGCGGCTCCAGGACCTCGCGCCGCAGCACCTCGGCCCAGGAATCCCCGCGTACGGCCTCGACGAGCCGGCCGAGCAGCGTGTAGCCGGGGTTGGAGTAATGGTGAACACGCCCGACGGGATGGATGCGCGGCTGCTCACCCAGCACATCACCGAGCCCGGGACGCAGAGCACCCGGGGTCCGCTCCCACCACGGCCCAGGAGTCTCCGCAGCCAACCCCGCGGTGTGACTGAGCAGTTGGGCGACGGTCGCCTCCCCCACCCCCGTACCCGGAAGATGCTTCTCCAGGGGGTCACCGAGGTCGAGCGTGCCTTCGTCACGCAGCCGCATGACCAGCACAGCGGTGAACGTCTTGGTGATCGAACCGATCCGGTACTGCGTACCGGCGTCCGGCCCGTGCCCGTCGACCGAGGTACGAGAGCCCGTCCAGACGGTCTGCCCGTCACGGGTCACCGCAGCGACGAACGAGGGCGCCCTGCCTTCGGCCTGTGCGGTGGCGATGCGGTGCAGAAGGGCGCGTTGCGTACAGGGAAGCAGCTCTTCGAGCGGGGAAGTCATGGTCAAGACCTACCGGCGCGGCCTCATCCCGTCGACTTCTTTTCAGAAGGTTCAGCTGCGGATTCTCTCTTCCGCTGTCGCAGGGCGGGCCGGTGATCACGTGTCCGCCCGGCGGACGGCCGCGATACCCGTCGACACCGGTGTCGGCCGGTCGGGCGAACCCGGGCGTCATGGCGGCGGCCACCTTCAGACGCAGCTCCGCCTCGCCTTCCTTCCCCAGGCGCTGAAGGGTGTGGCCGAGCATGAGCCGCGCGCAGGAGTCGTCCGGCGCATCGGCGCTCAGGCGTTCCAGCACGTCACCGGCGCGTGTCAGCTGGGCGGAGTGGAAGTGACCGCGGGCCGCGGGCCGACGGACGTTCAGGTCCTCCGCGTCTTCGTCCAGCAGGGGTTTCAGCAGGGCGAGGGCGCCGATGCCCCCTCCACATGACCTCGAGCCCGAGAACCCACGCCATGGTTCAGGTCCGGGATCTCGCGGCCTGTGGCACGAGGCAGTGCTCTGACCTGCGGGCCGTCAGACTGTCTCACACCGTGTCCACCTCTTTGTGCCTCGGAGCGGGCGGCATTTGCTCACGGTCGGCAGCACCCCTGCTGCGCCCCCCGCTTCCCCGGAGCACCCGAGGTCTCCACCTCGTACCAGGGCCGGAGCCGCGGGTACCACCCCTTCATGACCGGCCCGAGATGCGCCTCGACCCCGTACCCGGATGCCCCCTTGCAGGGGAGGTCGTAGAGGAACGACGTCACGATGACCTCGATGCACGTGCAGACGGGCGCTGAGGCTGTTGAGCCGGGTTCTGACGCGGATCCCCGGAGAAACCGGTCATTGGGGAGCGCCGGTCTCCGGATGAGTCTCCGTAGCGGGTGGCCATCGCGGCGGCGCGGTTGCGCAGGGTGATGCGCAGCGACTGCGGGGCCAGGGCTTCCGCGCGAATTTTCGGCTGCGTGGCCGGGAGCGTGCGGTGATCGGCCTGCGCGGCATCACAACCGGGCGCAGACACCCCGAGGAGCTGGTCGAGCGCGGGCCGACCCGCCAGTCCCAGACCCGTGGCCGATCGGCCTCGGAGCTGAACTACCCGACGCTGCTGGTGCACTGCTGAGATACGGGCTGGATTGCCGAACCGAATCGGCCCCCTACATCAGGACGTCACGTCTGCGCCATGTCCACGAAGCGCGAGTAGTGGCCCTGGAACGCCACCGTGATCGTCGCCGTCGGACCGTTACGGTGCTTGGCCACCATCAGATCCGCCTCACCGGCGCGCGGCGACTCCTTCTCGTACGCGTCCTCACGGTGCAACAGGATGACCATGTCGGCATCCTGCTCGATGGAACCTGATTCACGCAGGTCGGAGACCATCGGCTTCTTGTCGGTCCGCTGTTCGGGACCACGGTTCAGCTGCGACAGCGCGATCACCGGGAGCTCCAGCTCCTTCGCCAGCAGCTTGAGGTTTCGGGACATGTCCGAGACCTCCTGCTGACGGCTCTCCGCCCGCTTCGAACCACCGGACTGCATCAGCTGCAGATAGTCGATGATCACCAGCTTCAGATCATTGCGCTGCTTCAGCCGCCGGCACTTCGCCCGGATCTCCATCATCGACAGGTTCGGCGAATCGTCGATGTAGAGCGGCGCCTGTGAGACGTCAGGCATACGCCGTGCCAGCCGCGTCCAGTCCTCGTCCGTCAGCGTGCCCGAACGCATGTGGTGGAGCGCCACCCGGGCCTCGGCCGACAGCAGGCGCATCGCGATCTCGTTGCGCCCCATTTCGAGGGAGAAGATCACGCTGGGCAGGTTGTTCTTGATCGAGCAGGCCCGTGCGAAGTCCAGCGCCAGCGTCGACTTGCCCATGGCGGGGCGGGCCGCGATGACGATCATCTGCCCCGGGTGCAGGCCGTTGGTCAACGAGTCGAAGTCCGTGAAACCGGTCGGCACACCGGTCATCTCGCCGGTGCGGGAACCGATCGCCTCGATCTCGTCGAGCGCACCCTCCATGATGTCGCCGAGCGGCAGGTAGTCCTCGCTCGTGCGCTGCTCGGTGACGGCGTAGATCTCGGCCTGGGCGGAGTTGACGATGTCGTCGACATCGCCGTCGGCCGCGTATCCCATCTGCGTGATCTTCGTGCCCGCCTCGACCAGCCGGCGCAGCACCGCCCGCTCATGGACGATCTCGGCGTAGTACTCCGCGTTGGCGGCGGTCGGCACCGTCTGCACCAGGGTGTGGAGATACGAGGCGCCACCGACCTTCGTGATCTCGCCGCGCCTGGTCAGCTCGGCGCCCACCGTGATGGGGTCGGCCGGCTCACCCTTGGCGTAGAGGTCGAGAATCGCCGTGTAGACGGTCTCGTGGGCCGGGCGGTAGAAGTCATTGCCCTTGAGGATCTCCACCACGTCGGCGATGGCGTCCTTCGAGAGCAGCATGCCGCCGAGAACGGACTGCTCCGCATCGAGGTCCTGCGGGGGGACCCGCTCGAAAGCGGGGGAGCCGCCCTCCCAGCCGCCGCCTTCACCGCCGCGGTCGTGCTGCTCGTCGCGGCCCCGGCCTTCGCCACGGCGCCGACGGGGAGGCAGACGGTCACCGGGACCGCTGTCGGCCCAGGGGTCGTCCAACGGCTCGGAAATGCTCACCGGGCCACCTCCTCCCGTCCGCTTCGCGGACCTCGCTGTGCCACTCTTTCTTACGGCACGGCTCTGACAAATAAGATGCCCGACTCCGGTTCCGGCGCATGAAGTTCGACGCGCTTCCAGGGCCGGAACAGAAGGCGGGCGCCGCACCACGGTAGGCCCGCGGGCAGCCTCAGCCAATCTGGTTATCCACAGGCCCTGTGGAAGAAAGACCAGTTGCTGTGGAGAACTCCCCAGAACCTGTGCACGGACCGGGGGACAGCGCTGTGGACAAACTCATAGTGACCCCGTCCACACCGCCCTGACCTGCCTTTTCTCCATCCACCGGCTGTGGGGAAGAAAAACTTCGCCGCCCGGTTCAAGATCAGAACAAACGGCACACACCCGGAGGCGAAAAGCGCTCCTCCGTAAGGACCGCAAGCCCATTGCATCTCTTACCTGTGGAAGATTAGATTGAACCCATGACTCAGGCATCCGCGGCAGCGAAGACCAGTCGGCGCCGACACGACCGCGAGATCATCGCACTCGCCCTCCCGGCCTTCGGTGCCCTGGTCGCCGAGCCACTCTTCGTGATGGTCGACAGCGCCGTCGTCGGCCACCTCGGCACCCCGCAGCTCGCCGGTCTCGGCATCGCCGCCGCGCTCCTGATGACCGCCGTGAGTGTCTTCGTCTTCCTCGCTTACGCCACCACCGCTGCGGTCGCCCGCCGGGTCGGCGCGGGCGACCTCGCGTCCGCCATCCGTCAGGGCATGGACGGCATCTGGCTCGCACTGCTCCTCGGTACCGCAGTGATCGCGGTCGTCCTGCCTTCCGCCCCCTGGCTCGTCGATGTCTTCGGCGCCTCCGACACGGCGGCACCGTACGCCATCACCTATCTGCGGATCTCCAGCCTCGGCATCCCCGCGATGCTGGTCGTACTTGCGGCCACAGGCGTCCTGCGCGGTCTCCAGGACACCAGGACCCCGCTCTACGTCGCCATCGGCGGCTTCGCCGCCAACGCGGCCCTCAACGTGGGCCTGGTGTACGGCGCCGGGCTCGGCATCGCCGGTTCCGCGTGGGGCACCGTGATCGCCCAGTGCGGGATGGCCGCCGCCTACCTCACGGTGGTGGTACGGGGTGCGAGAGCCCACGGTGCGTCCCTGCGCCCCGACGCCGCCGGCATACGGGCCTGCGCACAGGCCGGCGCGCCCTTGCTGGTCCGTACGCTCTCGCTGCGCGCCGTCCTGATGATCGCCACTGCGGTGGCCGCCCGGCTCGGTGACGCGGATGTCGCCGCCCACCAGATCATCCTGTCCCTGTGGAGTCTCCTGGCCTTCGCCCTCGATGCGATCGCCATCGCGGGCCAGGCGATCATCGGGCGCTACCTGGGCGCCAACGACGCCAAGGGTGCGCAGGAGGCATGCCGGCGGATGGTGCAGTGGGGCATCGTCTCCGGGGTGGTGCTCGGGGTGCTGGTCGCGGTGTCGCGGCCGCTGTTCGTCCCTCTGTTCACGGGCGATCCGGTGGTACGGGACGTGCTCCTGCCCGCACTGCTGGTGGTGGCCGTGTCCCAGCCGGTCTCGGGCATCGTCTTCGTGCTGGACGGTGTACTGATGGGCGCGGGCGACGGGCCGTATCTGGCGTGGGCCATGCTGGTGACGCTGGCGGTCTTCACACCGGTCGCCCTTCTGGTACCGGCGGCCGGCGGCAGGCTGACCGCCCTGTGGTGGGCGATGACGCTGATGATGGCGGTCCGGATGGTGACGCTCCTGCTGCGCACCCGCTCGGGCCGATGGGTCGTCACGGGCGCCGCACGCTGAGAGCTGGGTGCTGAGAGCCCGCAGGGAACTGCGTTTCACGTGAAACGGCGAAGGGCCGCACCCCGTGGGGTGCGGCCCTTCTGACTGCTCTGCGATGCGCAGCGCTTAGGCGGCTACGACCTCGACGTCCAGCTTCGCAGCGACCTCGGCGTGCAGACGCACGGAGACCTGGTGCGAACCAAGGGTCTTGATCGGAGCGCCCAGCTCAACACGGCGCTTGTCGACCTCGGGGCCACCGGCGTCCTTGATCGCCGAAGCGACGTCGGCCGGGGTGACGGAACCGAAGAGGCGGCCGGCGTCGCCGGAGCGAACGGGCATGCGCACCTTCACGCCTTCGAGCTTGGCCTTGATCTCGTTGGCCTGCTCGATGGTCGCGATCTCGTGGATCTTGCGGGCGCGGCGGATCTGTGCCACGTCCTTCTCGCCACCCTTGGTCCAGCGGATCGCGAAACCACGCGGGACCAGGTAGTTGCGAGCGTAGCCGTCCTTGACGTCAACGACGTCGCCGGCAGTGCCGAGGCCAGTGACCTCGTGGGTGAGGATGATCTTCATTTTTCGGTCACCCTTCCCTTATCGCGCGGTGGACGTGTAGGGCAGCAGCGCCATCTCACGGCTGTTCTTGACTGCCGTGGCGACGTCACGCTGGTGCTGCGTGCAGTTGCCGGTCACGCGGCGGGCACGGATCTTGCCGCGGTCGGAAATGAACTTCCGCAGCATGTTCGTGTCCTTGTAGTCCACGTACGTGACCTTGTCCTTGCAGAATGCGCAGACCTTCTTCTTAGGCTTGCGCACAGGCGGCTTCGCCATGGTGTTTCTCCTGTGTGATCAAGAAGTGGGGTACGGGCCCGCCCTAGAAGGGGGGCTCGTCCGAGTAGCCGCCGCCGGCGGCGGAACCGCCGGAGCTTCCGCCCCAGCTGCCGCCGCCCTGCTGCTGACCGCCGCCGGCCGGTGCACTGCTGGCCCAGGGGTCGTCGGCGGGAGCGCCGCCGCCCTGCTGCTGGCCACCGGGGGCTCCGCCCCAGTTGCCGCCGCCCTGCTGCTGGCCGCCGCCGCCGTATCCGCCCTGTCCGCCTCGGCCGGTGGTCTTGGTGACCTTGGCCGTGGCGTTCTTGAGGCTGGGGCCGACTTCCTCGACGTCCAGCTCGTAGACCGTGCGCTTGACGCCCTCGCGGTCTTCGTAGGACCGCTGCTTGAGCCGGCCCTGAACGACGACGCGCATGCCTCGCGTAAGCGACTCCGCGACGTTCTCCGCCGCCTGACGCCAGACCGAGCAGGTGAGGAACAGGCCTTCGCCGTCCTTCCACTCATTGGTCTGCTTGTCGAAGATGCGGGGAGTGGACGCGACACGGAACTTCGCGACCGCCGCACCGGACGGGGTGAAGCGCAGCTCGGGGTCGTCGACGAGATTGCCGACGACCGTGATGACGGTCTCGCCTGCCATGGGTGAACCTCTCGGCGGGGATTGCTGCTGGCTGCTTGTTGCTACTCGGACCCGATTACCGCTGAGCTACTGAGCTCAGTGGGTTTCGGGGCGGAGGACCTTGGTCCGGAGGACCGACTCGTTCAGGTTCATCTGTCGGTCGAGCTCCTTGACGACCGCAGGCTCGGCCTGGAGGTCGATGACCGAGTAGATGCCCTCGGGCTTCTTCTTGATCTCGTAGGACAGACGACGACGGCCCCAGGTGTCGACCTTCTCGACCTTTCCGTTGCCCTCACGGACGACGGAGAGGAAGTTCTCGATCAGCGGGGAGACAGCGCGCTCCTCGAGATCGGGGTCGAGGATGACCATCACTTCGTAGTGACGCATGTGGAACCCACCTCCTTTGGACTCAGCGGCCACGGTCGTTCCGTGGCAGGAGGGTCGTGATGCGTAAGCAACGGTATCGGCCGCCACTGACAAGCCGGCTTCTTCGAGGGAAGAGGCTTGTTTTCTGGCGTGGGCAGACACCGGTGCAGACCGTACAGACTACCTGCTCACCGCCTTCCGGTTGAAATCCGGCCGGGAAGGGCCACAATCTGTACACATCGGGTGTGTGCGGCATCACGGTTCGCCGCCTTCGAGCAGGAGGTGCCTTATGGCACATGCAATGCGACGACGCTCCCCGTCCTCCCTCTTCGAGACGGACGGCAAGCCCCATCCGCTCCAGGACACGCTGCTCGCGGTGACGCTGGTGCTGGGCGCGGTCGCCTTTGTCTCGGCGATGTTCCACGGCCTGCACCTGCTCAGTTCGTGGGCGGGGCTGGTGGGGATCCTCACGGGTGCGTACGGCCAGTTCGTCTCGGTCACGACACGTGAACGGACCCTGCTGATCCTCGGTCTGGGAGCCTCCGCGATCGGCTTCTACCTCGGTATGGCGCACGGCGGACTGTTCGGCGGGGTGCTGGGATAGGACCGGCTCGGCCGGAGGGCCAGTCGGGGCGCTCCCCTGGCGCAGTAGGCTTCGGCGCGAGAGCCGGAGCCCCTGATCCCATGGGGACAGACCTGCCGAGGAGCGCCCCGCATGAGCCTGACCCTGAGGACCATCAGCCGAGAGCAGCATCTGGCGTACATCCAGAGCCTGCCCGCGGCAAGCCACATGCAGGTCCCGGCATGGGCCGATGTCAAGGCGGAGTGGCGCGCGGAGAGCCTGGGCTGGTTCGACGGAAACGACCAGCTGGTGGGCGCGGGCCTGGTGCTCTACCGCCAGCTGCCGAAGATCAAGCGTTACCTCGCGTACCTGCCCGAGGGCCCGGTCATCAACTGGTTCGCGCCGAACCTGGACGAGTGGATGCGGCCGATGCTGGCGCACCTGAAGCAGCAGGGCGCGTTCTCCGTGAAGATGGGGCCGCCCGTCGTGATCCGGCGCTGGGACGCGACGGCGATCAAGTCGGGCATTCAGGACCCGGACGTGAAGCGCCTGCGCGACGTCGAGGCGACGCACATCGAGCCGCGCGCCTTCGAAGTCGCGGACCGGCTGCGGAAGATGGGCTGGCAGCAGGGTGAGGACGGGGGCGCCGGCTTCGGTGACGTACAGCCCCGTTACGTCTTCCAGGTGCCGCTGGCGAACCGCTCGCTGGAGGACGTCCACAAGGGCTTCAACCAGCTGTGGCGGCGCAACATCAAGAAGGCCGAGAAGGCCGGCGTCGAGGTCGTCCAGGGCGGCTACGAAGACCTGGCCGAGTGGCAGCGGCTGTACGAGATCACCGCGGAGCGCGACCACTTCCGGCCGCGTCCCCTCGCGTACTTCGAGCGCATGTGGACGGCCCTCAACTCCGAGGACCCCAACCGGATGCGGCTGTACTTCGCGCGCCACGAGGGTGAGAACGTGGCGGCCGCGACGATGCTCATCGTCGGCGGTCACGTCTGGTACTCCTACGGCGCTTCGGCGAACCACAAGCGTGAGGTCCGGCCCTCGAACGCGATGCAGTGGCGGATGCTGCGCGACGCGTACGCGATGGGCGCGACGGTCTACGACCTGCGGGGCATCAGTGACTCGCTCGACGAGACGGATCACCTCTTCGGCCTGATCCAGTTCAAGGTGGGTACGGGCGGGCAGGCCGCCGAGTACCTCGGTGAGTGGGACTTCCCGCTCAACAAGCTCCTGCACAAGGCGCTCGACATGTACATGTCGCGCCGCTGATCCCCGCTCGACCCCGTTTCCCTTCATACCCCTGATACACCGCAGCCCCGAGAAAGGTTCCGGACCGGCCATGGCGCTCACCCTCTATGTCGACACCGCGCGCTGGCGGGCGCACCAGAAGTCCGTGCTCGATCAGTTCCCGGGAATCGTGCCGGTCTGCAAGGGCAACGGCTACGGCTTCGGCCATGAGCGGCTCGCGGACGAGGTGACCCGTTTCGGCTCGGACATCCTGGCCGTCGGCACCACCTACGAAGCGGCCCGCATCAAGGACTGGTTCGGTGGTGACCTGCTCGTCCTGACGCCGTTCCGGCGTGGCGAGGAGCCGGTTCCGCTGCCGGACCGGGTGATCCGCTCGGTGTCGTCGGTCGACGGGGTGCACGCCCTGGTCGGCGCCCGTGTCGTCATCGAGTGCATGAGCTCGATGAAGCGTCACGGGGTGAAGGAGGAGGAGCTCGGACAGCTCCACGCGGCCATCGAGGACGTACGCCTGGAGGGCTTCGCCCTGCACCTCCCGCTGGACCGCATGGACGGTTCGGACGCGGTCGAGGAGGTCATCGGCTGGATGGACCGGCTGCGGGCGGCCCGGCTTCCGCTGCACACGATGTTCGTCAGCCACTTGAAGGCCGAGGAGCTGGCGCGGCTGCAGCAGCAGTTCCCGCAGACCCGTTTCCGTGCGCGCATCGGTACCCGGCTGTGGCTGGGCGACCACGAGGCGACGCAGTACCGGGGAGCGGTGCTGGACGTGACCCGGGTGTCCAAGGGCGACCGGTTCGGTTACCGCCAGCAGAAGGTGGCCTCGGACGGCTGGCTGGTGGTGGTGGCCGGTGGTACGTCGCACGGTGTCGGTCTGGAGGCACCGAAGGCGCTGCACGGTGTGATGCCGCGCGCGAAGGGCGTGGCGCGGGCCGGGCTCGCCACGGTGAACCGCAATCTCGCGCCGTTCGTGTGGGCGGGCAAGCAGCGCTGGTTCGCCGAGCCGCCGCACATGCAGGTGTCGATCCTGTTCGTCCCCGCGGACGCCCAGGAGCCGAAGGTGGGCGACGAGCTGGTGGCCCATCTGCGGCACACGACAACGCAGTTCGACCGTCTCGTCGACCGCTGACAGCCCGCGGCGTCAGCCGCCGCCGGACGTGGTGGTGCCCCATTTCACCTGGGGCCCCTCCACGTGGTGCGCGGCATGCCGCGGCGGGTGTGCCGCCCTGCGCGCCGCCCTGCCCAGGACGAACGTGTCCTGGGCCCCGTCGAGGACGCCCCCCGAGGGGTCGTCCGTTCCGTCGCGCCGTACGGCGTCCCGGTCGGGCATGAGGATGTCGCGTACGACGACGGCGCACAGGTAGAGCGTGGCCAGCAGGTGCAGCGCGATGGCGAGCTGGTAGCCCTCGGGAGGAAGCCCGCGCTGCTTGTCGCCACTGGTGGTGTACGCGAGGTACATCCAGATCCCGAGGTAGTACATGACCTCGCCGGCCTGCCAGATCAGGAAGTCGCGCCAGCGCGGCCGGGCCAGGGCGGCCAGGGGGATGAGCCACAGGACGTACTGCGGCGAGTAGACCTTGTTGGTGAGGATGAACGCGGCGACCACCAGGAAGGCGAGCTGGGCGAAGCGCGGCCGGCGGGGCGCCGTCAGGGTCAGGGCCGCGATGCCCGCGCACAGCAGGAGCATCAGCAGCGTCGCGTACGTGTTGACGGCTTCGACGTCGAGCGGCTTCCCGGTGCGCTGCGTGATGATCAGCCAGAAGGACCCGAAGTCGACGGACCGTTCCTGGCTGAAGGTGTAGAACTTCTTCCACCCCTCGGGGGCGAAGATCATGACGGGCAGGTTCACCAGGAGCCAGGCCCCTGCCGCGCCGAGCAGCGCGGTCCCGTACTCGCGGTACCTGCCCGCCCTCCAGCACAGTGCGAGGAGCGGTCCGAGGAGGAGTACGGGGTAGAGCTTCGCGGCGGTGGCGAGCCCGATGAGGATGCCGAAGGCCAGTGAACGTCCCCGGGACCACATGAGCATCGCGGCGGCGGTGAGGGCGACGGCGAGCAGGTCCCAGTTGATGGTGGCGGTCAGCGCGAGGGCCGGCGCGAGAGCGACGAGCAGCGCGTCCCAGGGGCGTCGTCGGTGCGTACGGGCGACGCAGACGGCGATGACCGAGGCGCAGATCATCAGCATGCCCGCGTTGACCATCCAGTAGGCCTGTTCGCGTTCCTGGACGGAGCCGTCGAAGGGCAGGGTCAGCCAGGCCGCGACCTGCATGAAGAGCCCCGTCAGGACGGGGTACTCGAGGAACTGCATGTCGCCGGACAAGCGGTCGAAGTACGGTACGAGGCCGTCGGCGAAGCCCCGCCCCAGATACAGGTGGGGGATGTCGGAGTAGCAGGCGTGCGTGTACTGCGAACTGGTGCCGCGGAACCAGGCCCACTCGTAGCAGGGGATCTTCTGCACCATGCCGAGCGCGAACATGCCGATCGCCACCAGGGCGACGACACGGACCGGCGTGAGGCGGCCGGCGCCCAGCCCGGCCCACCGGCCGACGGGTCCGCCGATCAGCTCGCTGCCCGCCGCGGCGACTTCGTCCTGCTGCGTGGGCCGTACTACGGGCCGGTCCTCGTGCACGCTCGTCATGGGGTCATCCTGCCGTACGGGGCTCTGCATGCGGCGAGGGCCGCCGCACCGGGTGCGACGGCCCTCGTCAGGGGTGGTGGGGTGGGGCGTGGCGTCAGCCGTCGCCGCCTCCTCCTCCGAACAGGCCACCGTTGCTGCTGTCGCCGTTGCCCGGCTTGCCGTCGGTGCCGCCGTCGGCGGTGGCGCCGTCGGTCGCGCCGCCCTCGGTGCCGCCGTCGGTGGCTCCGCCCGTGTCGGTGCCGCCTGCGTCCGTACCGCCTGTATCGGTGCCGCCCACGTCCGTACCGCCGTTGTCGGTGCCGCCGTTGTTGTCGCCGCCCTTGTTGTCACCGTCGTCGCAGGCCCAGTCGAGCGGCGCGCAGGTCTCGTCACTGGAGGGAGTCGCGGACTCGGACGGCTTGACCGTCTCCGTTTCCGAGGGGGTCGGGGACGGTGTCGCGGACGGCGGCGTCTCGGAGGGCGTCTCGGACGGGGTGGGGGTCGGCGTCGGGGCCGGCGCACCGACCGAGTCGGCCTTCTCACCGATCGGGTTGGCCTCGGGGAAGTCCTTTACGGCTTCGTCCTTGAGCGCTTCCTTCATGTAGTCCGTCCACACCTCGGCGGGAATGTCACCACCGTGGATGGAGGCAACGCCACCGGTGTCGTTCATGGACAGCAGTTCGCGGGATTCGGGATCCGTACGGAACATGGTGACCGAGGTCGACAGCTGCGGGGTGTAGCCGACGAACCAGGCCGACTTGTTCTTGTCGGTGGTACCGGTCTTGCCCGCGGCCGGGCGGCCCAGCTTCTTGGCCTTGGTGCCCGTGCCGTTCTCGACGACGTTCTTGAGGACCTTGGTGACGTTGTCCGCGACGTCGTTGGTCAGTTTCTGCTGACCCTTGGGCGCCTCGAAGTCGCCCAGTTTCTGGCCGTCGCGGACGACCTCCACGACGGAGTAGGGCTCGTGGTGCTTGCCCGAGGCGGCGAACGTCGCGTACGAGTCGGCCATGCGGATGGCGCTCGGGGTGGACGTACCCAGGGAGAACGAGGCGTTGTTGTTGGGATCCATCGAGTCCCTGAGGATGCCGGTGTCCTCCGCGACCTGGCGCACGTTGTTCAGGCCGACGTCGATGCCGAGCTGGGCGAAGGGCGTGTTGATGGACTTCTCCATCGCCTCGGTGAGCGTGACGTAGCCGTACGGCGTGGGGCTCTCGTTCTTCTGCCTGAACGGCTGTCCCTTGTTGTTCATCAGGGGGTCGCCGTCGCGGTTCCTGATGATGGTTCGGTCGTTGCCGTTGTACTTGCTGTCCGGCGAGAGTCCTTCGCCTTCGGCGGTGTTCTGGGTGCCGTACGCCATCGCCGCGGCGAGGACATAGGGCTTCCATGTCGAGCCGACGGGGACGCCGGAGGTGTCGGCGTTGTTGGTGAAGTGCTTCTTGTCCCAGCCCTCGCCACCGTAGAGGGCGACGATCGCGCCGGTCTTCACGTCCACCGAGGCGGAGCCGAACTGGACGAACCTGTCCTTGTCCGGGCGCTTCTTGAGGTCCAGGAAGTCCTTGCGGGTCTTGTTGACCGCATCCTCCATCGCCTCGACCTTCTCCTTGTTGAAGGTCGTGTAGATGCGATAGCCGCCGCGCGCCAGGTCCTCGACCCCGAGGCCGGCCTGCTTCATCACGTACTTCTTGGCGGTCTCGACCAGGTAGCCCTTCTGGCCGGTGAGGCCGGTGGCCTCCTCGGAGTCCTTGAGCTTGGGGAACGTCGTGTACTTCGCCCGCTCCTCCTTCTTCATCAGACCCACCTCCACCTGACGGTCGAGGATCCACTCCCAGCGCTCCTTGGCGCGCTTGGTGTTCGCCTCGGGGGTGGCGTTGGTGCCGATGCCGCCGTCGGGGTTGTAGAGGTTCGGCCCCTTGAGGACCTGGGCGAGGAACGCGCTCTGTTCCGGCTTCAGGTCCTTGCTGTCCGTGCCGAAGTACGCCTGGGACGCAGCCTGGATGCCGTAGGCACTACGGCCGTAGTAGGCGGTGTTCAGGTAACCGGCGAGGGTCTCCCTCTTGTCTTCCTGCACACCGACCTTGAGCGAGATGATCAGCTCGGTGAACTTGCGCTTCAGCGTCTGGTCCTGGTCCAGGTAGTTGTTCTTCACGTACTGCTGGGTGATGGTCGAGCCGCCCTGGGTCTCCCCGCCCATGGCCATGTTGACCACGGCCCGGCCGATGCCCTTGGGGTCGACGCCCCAGTCGTCGTAGAAGGAGGCGTTCTCGGCCGCGATCACCGCGTCCTGCATGGACTTCGAGATCTTCTCGAGGGGGACGTTCTGGCGGTTGCGCTCGCCGTCGGTCGTGGCGAGCTGCGTCTTGTCGTCCCAGTAGAAGACGTTGCTCTGCGCCTGCGCCATCTTCTGCGCGTCGGGCGTATCGACCCAGGCGAAGGCCGCTCCCGTTCCCGCGACCAGGACCGCGAAGAAGCCGAGGCAGGTGCCGCCGATCAGCTTCCAGGACGGCACGAACCGCCGCCACCCGTACTTGTCCGAACGCGGGTAGTCGATGAACCGCTTCCTGGCCGGCGGTCCTCCGCGCCCCCGCGCGGGGGCGCCCCGGCGTGCGCCGCCGGCCGCGCCGCGCTGGGCGGCGCGGCGGGCTTCGGCCCTGCCGCCCGGCGGGCGCTCGTCTCCGTACGAACCGGAGTACGACTCGGTGGTACTGGTGTGGGTGTCCCGCATGGGTGCCGCGCGGCGGCCTGATGGCTGCTGGGCGGCTCGCCGGGCCGCGGCGCGTCCGCCGTCCTGCGGCTGCGACGGTTTGCGACGGTGCTCGCTCATCGAACGACTACTCCTCGGGCAGGCGAGAGCGCCTGGAAGCGGCAGGTGAGTTCCGGTCCCCCCGAAGTACGGACCAGCCCTGGTCGGGGCTCGTCCGTACGGCCTCATGTACATCCAGGACGAGGACGCTCCCTGGCGTCACTTGGTTCCCGGTGGTCTGCATGCCGCACAGACTACGCACCGTCAAAACCCGCCCAGCGCCGAGGTTCGCCTCAAATCAGGCAAGTTACGCGCATCGAAATGGTGATGTGACGCCGTTCACCACGGCTCCCCTTGTCGCATCGGAGCTGCCGTTCTATCGTCTGGATGTATCGAGTCGATACATCAGCTCGGCATAAGGACCGACGGCGACTGAGGAGGCGAAGGATGAGCAGGCGCTCAGGCATCCTCGAATTCGCCGTGCTCGGTCTGCTGCGCGAGTCCCCGATGCACGGTTACGAGCTGCGCAAGCGCCTCAACACCTCGCTGGGGATCTTCCGCGCTTTCAGCTACGGAACGCTCTACCCCTGCCTCAAGACGCTCGTGGCAAACGGCTGGTTGATCGAAGAGACCGGCAGTGCTGCGGAGGAGGCGCTCGCCGCTTCGCTCGCGGGACGCCGAGCCAAGATCGTCTACCGGTTGACGGCCGAAGGTAAGGAGCACTTCGAGGAGCTGCTCTCCCACACCGGCCCCGATTCCTGGGAGGACGAGCACTTCGCCGCCCGTTTCGCCTTTTTCGGGCAGACGGAGCGCGAGGTGCGGATGCGGGTCCTCGAGGGCCGCAGGAGCCGGCTGGAGGAGCGTCTCGAGAAGATGCGCGCCTCCCTGGCCCGTACCCGGGAGCGGCTCGACGACTACACGCTTGAGCTGCAGCGTCACGGTATGGAGTCCGTGGAGCGCGAAGTGCGCTGGCTGAACGAGCTCATCGAGAGCGAGCGGGCGGGGAGGGATCGGCGACGATCCGACCCCGAGAGCCCGGCTCGTCACGACACCACATCCGAAGAGACGGACGGCCTGCCCCGGCACCGGGACGACACCGGGCCGGATCCGTCCGACGACACCGCAAAGTGAAGCCCTGCACATCCGCAGGGCTTCGTCGAGAACACAGGGAGCAACCGCCAATGGGTTCGGTTCGCGTAGCCATCGTCGGCGTGGGCAACTGCGCCGCCTCGCTGGTGCAGGGCGTCGAGTACTACAAGGACGCCGACCCGGCGGGCAAGGTGCCGGGTCTCATGCACGTGCAGTTCGGCGACTACCACGTGAAGGACATCGAGTTCGTCGCCGCCTTCGACGTCGACGCGAAGAAGGTCGGCCTCGACCTCGCGGACGCCATCGGTGCCAGCGAGAACAACACCATCAAGATCTGTGACGTGCCGAACTCCGGCGTCACCGTGCAGCGCGGTCACACCCTCGACGGCCTGGGCAAGTACTACCGCCAGACCATCGAGGAGTCCGCCGAGACGGCCGTCGACGTCGTCCAGGTACTCAAGGACACGCAGGCCGACGTCCTCGTCTGCTACCTGCCCGTCGGTTCCGAGGCGGCTGCGAAGTTCTACGCGCAGTGCGCCATCGACGCCAAGGTCGCCTTCGTCAACGCTCTCCCGGTCTTCATCGCCGGCACCAAGGAGTGGGCGGACAAGTTCACCGAGGCGGGCGTCCCGATCATCGGTGACGACATCAAGTCGCAGGTCGGCGCCACCATCACGCACCGCGTCATGGCGAAGCTCTTCGAGGACCGGGGCGTCGTCCTGGACCGCACGATGCAGCTGAACGTCGGTGGCAACATGGACTTCAAGAACATGCTCGAGCGTGAGCGCCTGGAGTCCAAGAAGATCTCGAAGACGCAGGCCGTCACCTCGCAGATCCCCGACCGCGACCTCGGTGCGGACAACGTCCACATCGGCCCGTCGGACTACGTGGCCTGGCTGGACGACCGGAAGTGGGCGTACGTACGCCTCGAGGGCCGCGCCTTCGGTGACGTTCCGCTGAACCTGGAGTACAAGCTCGAGGTCTGGGACTCCCCGAACTCCGCGGGTGTCATCATCGACGCCGTGCGCGCAGCGAAGATCGCCAAGGACCGCGGCATCGGCGGCCCGATCCTCTCCGCGTCCTCGTACTTCATGAAGTCCCCGCCGGTGCAGTACTTCGACGACGCGGCCCACCGCGCCGTCGAGAGCTTCATCAAGGGCGAGGTCGAGCGCTAAAAGCTCAGGCTGCCGCGCCTGCCGCGCTTGAAACTCCACCGCAGGCCGATCGTCGAGGGTCCCCGGGCAATTCCGCCCGGGGACCCTCGACGTGTGTGACCCTTGCTCGCATGCCCGTCGTACGTGATCTGCGCGTACTCCTGCGCCTGACCGACTTCCGCCGCCTGCTGGCGGTCCGGCTGCTCTCCCAGTGCGCGGACGGCGTGTACCAGGTCGCGCTCGCCGCATACGTCGTCTTCTCCCCGGAGAAGCAGACCTCGCCCGGCGCGATCGCCTCGGCGATGGCCGTCCTGCTGCTCCCCTACTCGGTGGTCGGCCCCTTCGCGGGCGTACTGCTCGACCGCTGGCAGCGCCGCCAGGTCTTCCTGTACGGGAACCTGCTGCGGGCCGCGCTCGCCTGCGGCACGGCGCTGCTGATCCTCGCGTCCGTGCCCGACTGGCTCTTCTACGCCTCGGCCCTCTCCGTCACCGCCGTCAACCGCTTCGTACTCTCCGGGCTCTCGGCCGCACTGCCGCGCGTCGTGGGCACCGACCGGCTCGTCGTGGCCAACTCACTCTCTCCGACCGCCGGTACGCTCGCCGCCACCGCGGGCGGCGGCCTCGCGTTCGCCGTACGGCTGGTGGCGTCGGACTCCGATGCGGCGGTGGTGCTCCTGGGAGCGGCCCTCTATCTCTGTGCCGCCCTGTCGTCGCTGCGCATGAGCCGCGAGTTGCTCGGCCCCGACCCCGAGCGGGTGCAGCCGCGGCTGGGCGCCGCGCTGGCTTCCACCGCGCGGGGCCTCGCCGACGGCCTGCGGCACCTGGCGGAGCGCCGGGCCGCGGCACGCGCGCTGGCCGCGATGACGCTGATGCGCTTCTGCTACGGCGCACTGACGGTCATGGTGCTGATGCTGTGCCGGTATGCCTGGGCCGACGGGCCGGGGGACGGTTCCGAGGGACTGGCGCTGCTCGGGATCGCCGTCGGGATCTCGGGAGCGGGATTCTTCACGGCCGCGGTCCTGACGCCATGGGGGGCGGGGCGGCTCGGACCGTACGGGTGGACGATCCTGTGCGCGGGGGCGGCCGCCGTACTGGAACCGGCCCTCGCCCTGCCTTTCACGCCCGTCCCGATGATGATCGCCGCCTTCGTGCTCGGCCTCACGACGCAGGGCGTGAAGATCACCACGGACACGGTGGTGCAGTCGTCGGTCGACGACGCCTTTCGCGGGCGGATCTTCTCGGTCTACGACGTGCTGTTCAATGTCGCGTTCGTGGGCGCCGCGGCCACGGCCGCGATGGTGCTGCCTCCTGACGGGCGCTCGGCCGCCCTGGTGGTCGCGGTCGCTCTCCTCTATGCGGCGGTTGCCGCGACCATGTTCCGCTGGAGCCGGGCCGAGGGCGCCCTGTAGTGCGGGCAGCGAATGCGGTGAGGGGTGGTGTTTCACGACGGCGCCGGAAGTGGACTCGGGGACGGGCGGCCCGGCGGGCTCGGCGGGAGGCGGGCC
>NZ_JBSFTV010000009.1:0-203722 GCF_053591455.1 Streptomyces sp. NPDC003016 | reverse complement strand
GTGGGGCTGCGGGACGTGCGGGGCGGATGGGACAAGCAGACCCCGGCGGCCTGGTTCTTCGACAACTCGGTCCTCGGTGACGTGGTCGTCGTGAGCCCAGCCCGTCCGGGGACCGGGGACCGGGGGCCAGGGTGGAGCCCCGGTTACGGGCAGGGGCGGGGCGGGGCGGGGCGGGGGACGAGCCCGCCGCAGGCGCCCAGCCCGTACCCGCACCCCGCGTACGCAAAAGGGCCGGGCCCCGGGGAAGAATCCCCGGGGCCCGGCCCTCAGCCTGCCGACGGCTACGCGCTCAGCGCGCGCACGGCCGTCAGTTGTCGTCCTCGTCGATGAGGAATCCGCGCATCGGCGACGGAGCCTGCTGCATCGGCTGCGGCGCCTGCGGCCGCACCGGCGCCATCGGCTGAGTCATCGCCGGCGACATCTGCTGCTGGCCGCCGTACGACGGACCGCTGGAGGACGGGCCACCGTGGCCACCCATCGACTGGTTGCCCCCCATGCCGTGTCCCATGCCGCCCGAACCGGCCGACGCCATCGAACCGCTCATCTGCGGAGCCGGCGGCAGCGAAGCGGTCGCCGGGGTCCGCGGCGGAGCCAGCGAGTCGTCGGCCTGGGTCTCCAGCTGACGCAGCTGGCTCTCCAGGTAGGACTTCAGCCTGGTCCGGTACTCGCGCTCGAAGCCGCGCAGGTCCTCGACCTTGCGCTCCAGCGTGGCGCGGGCGGACTCCAGCGAGCCCATCGCCACGCGGTGCTTCTCCTGCGCGTCCCGCTCCAGCGCGTCGGCCTTCGCACGGGCGTCCCGCTCCAGACCCTCGGCACGGCTGCGCGCCTCGCCGACGATCTTGTTGGCCTCGGAACGGGCCTCCGCGATCGCCTGGTCGGCGGTCTGCTGCGCCAGCGAGAGCACACGCGCGGCACTGTCGCCGCCGGGGCCCTGACCGGGCTGCGGGAGCTGCGGACCGTGACCGCCCATGGGACCGCCCATCGGGCCGCCCATCGGGTTCTGGCCCATGGGGTTCTGCCCCATCTGGCCCTGGCCCATGGGGTTCTGCCCCATCTGGCCCTGGCCCATCTGGCCCTGGCCCATCTGGCCCTGACCCATGGGACCCTGCCCCATCGGGCCGGGACCGTGCTGGCCCTGCGGGCCCGGACCGTGCTGGCCCTGGCCGTGCTGGCCCTGCCCCATCTGGCCCTGCCCCATCTGGCCCTGGCCGTGCTGGCCCTGCTGTCCGTGACCACTGGGGCCGGCGGGCAGCTGCGGAGCGCCACCCGGCAGCTGGGGCGGACCCATCTGCGGCGGCTGCTGCTGGACCGGCGGACCGGATATGGCGGCGGGCACGGGCGCGCCGGGACGATCCTGCTGCTCCGGCGGCTTGCGCATACCCTGCTGCTGCTGGTTCTGCGCGGCGGCACGCGTCGCGGCGGCCAGCTTCGCGCGCAGATCCTCGTTCTCGCGCAGCAGGCGCGTCAGTTCAGCTTCGACCTCGTCGAGGAAGGCATCGACCTCGTCCTCGTCATAGCCTTCTCGGAGGCGGACGGTCGTGAACTGCTTGTTCCGCACGTCCTCGGGGGTCAACGGCATCTCTTCTTCACCTCTACGTAGTCGTCGGCAGTCGGCAAGACCGTATCGCTCACATCCTGCTCGCAAAGCTGTTCACAATGCTGATCAGGATGTAGACGATGATCATCAGAACGAAGAAGGACAGGTCGAGTGCCACGCCCCCGAGACGCAGCGGCGGAATGAACCGCCGCAGAAGCTTGAGCGGTGGATCGGTGACAGTGTAGGTGGCCTCCAGAACGACCACCATCGCCTTGCCGGGTTCCCATGAGCGTGCGAACTGGAAGACGTAATCCATGACCAACCGGAAGATCAGCACGATGAGGAAACACATCAGCGCGATGTAGATCACGTCCAGTGCGATACCCATCTCGCGCTTCCCTCTCCCCGTACTCTCGTGGCTCCGGCCTGCCGGCCGGGGTTGTTCCCGGTGCCTTGTCTCAGCTCTGGTTGAAGAAACCGCCCTCTGCGATACGGGCCTTGTCCTCCGCCGTGACATCGACGTTAGCAGGCGACAACAGGAACACCTTCTGCGTCACTCGTTCAATGCTGCCATGCAGACCGAAGACCAGTCCCGCCGCAAAGTCGACAAGTCGCTTCGCGTCCGTGTCGTCCATCTCGGTCAGGTTCATGATCACCGGAGTGCCCTCGCGGAAGTGTTCCCCGATGGTACGGGCCTCGTTGTAGGTCCGCGGGTGCAGCGTGGTGATGCGGTAGGGCTCCCGCTCGGACACGACCTTGGGCATGATCACCGGTGCGTTCTTCTCCAGGTTCGGACGTTCAGGTGTGATGGATGCCACGGGGGCGATACGTGCGGGTCGTCCGATTTCCGCGGGAAGCGGAGTGGAGTGGGGCACCGGCTCACGCTGGGCGGGCGGCTGCACCACACGTACGGGCTCTTCGTGCCGCTCCTGATGCGGGGGCTGGTGGCGACGGTGCTCCCGCTCCGGCTCCGGCTCGGGCTCGAAATCGTCATCGGGATCGAAACCCCGGCCGTCGTACCCATCGTCCTCCACGAGGCCGAGGTAGACCGCCATCTTGCGCATCGCGCCGGCCATTCTCTGAGTCCTCCGCTCTGTGGTGGATCGGCATCATTACCAAGTGCCCGCGATCCACTCGGCCTCCCACCCATCAGTGGGAATGACCATATTTTCTGCTGTGGTCCGACCTGCTTCGCGACGTTACCCGAGCCCGGGTCGGACTCCGAGCACCGCAGTACCGACGCGTACATGTGTCGCTCCGGCGGCCACCGCGTGCTCAAGGTCCGCACTCATCCCTGCCGACACCATGTTCGCAGCAGGATGGGCCACGCGCAGGCTGGATGAGAATTCCATCAGCCGCTCGAATGCCTCCCGTTGGCGCCCCGCGTACGGCCCGGCGAGCGGCGCGACAGTCATCAGCCCCCCGAGTCTGAGGCCCGGCACGCCGGCCACCTTCGCGGCCAACTCCTCGATGCCGTCGGGCGCGACGCCGCCGCGCTCCCCCCGCTCGCCCGACTCCGCGTCCAGGGCGACCTGAATGAGGCAGTCCAGTTCGCGCCCGGCGCGTACCGCTCCGGCCGAGAGCGCCGTGACGAGCTTCGCCCGGTCGACGGACTGCACCACATCGGCATAACTGGCCACAGAACGGGCCTTGTTTGTCTGAAGTTGCCCGACAAAATGCCAGTTGAGCGACAGATCCGCGCACGCGGCCGCCTTGGGCGCCGCGTCCTGGTCCTTGTTCTCCGCGACATGGCGTACGCCGAGTTCGGCGAGCAGGCGCACATCACTGGCCGGGTACGTCTTGGTGACCACGATCAGGGTCACCTCTTCGCGCTCCCGCCCCGCGCCCGCGCAGGCGGCGGCGATACGCGCCTCCACCTGCGCCAGGTTCGCGGCGAGTTGTTCCTTGCGGTCCGTCATGCCCATCCGTCCAGCCAGACATATCCGGCGAGCCGCCCCGTGGTGCGGTCCCGGCGGTAGGAGAAGTGGTCGCCCGACTCCAGCGTGCAGACCGGCGACTGCCACCGGTCGCGTACGCCGAGCGCTTCGAGCTGGGCGTGCACTCCGGCGCTCACGTCGACGGCCGCTGTTCCCCAGCTGGTCCGCGACCACGCCTCGGGCACGGCCCGTGCGACCTCGGCCCGCATCTCCTCCGGAACTTCGTAGCAGCGCCCGCAGACGGCGGGCCCCGTACGCGCGGTGATACGGGACGGATCGGCGCCCAGCACGATCATCGCCTCGACCGCGGCCGGGACGACCCCCGCGACCAGGCCGGGGCGTCCGGCGTGAGCGGCGGCCGCGACACCGGCGACGGGGTCGGCCAGCAGAACGGGCGTGCAGTCCGCGGTGAGTACCGCGAGGGCGAGACCGCGACGGGCGGTCACGATCGCGTCGACCGCGGGGACGGTCCGGTCCTTCTCGGCACTCGCGGCGCCCCACGGCCCCTCGACCACGGCCACGTCGCGGCCGTGCACCTGGTTCATCCAGACGACCAGGTCCGGGTCGAGGTCGAGCGCCTTGGCCGCGATCTCCCGGTTGCCGCGCACGGCGGCGGGGTCGTCACCGACCGCGCCGCCGAGATTGAGCTGGTCGTACGGAACGGCGCTCACGCCGCCCCACCTGTCGGTGAAGGCGAAGTGCGCGCCGTTCTCGTGTATGGCGTCGGGCTGCACAGTCACTTCAAGAAGTCCGGGACATCCAGCTCTTCCGCCTGGCTGTCCTGGTACGGACGGGCCGGCGGTACGTGCGCCGGCGTGCTCGGGAGCTCGGCCGCCGGGGCGGCCTCGGCCTGGGGCTGCGCCGGAGCCGGCTCGTCGCGCTCGCGCGGCGGAACGGTGCCGATGCCGCCGACGGGCCGCGAGGGCTCGGCGGGCCGGGACGGCGCGGACTCCTCGCGCTTGGAGCCCGATCCGGTGCCGACGCCGAGGACGTTCTCGCGGCGGGCCGGCGGCTGTCCGCCGTCGAAGCCCGCGGCGATGACGGTGACCCGTACCTCGTCGCCCAGCGCGTCGTCGATGACCGCGCCGAAGATGATGTTGGCCTCGGGGTGGGCGGCCTCGCTCACCAGCTGCGCGGCCTCGTTGATCTCGAAGAGACCGAGGTCGCTGCCGCCGGAGATGGAGAGCAGCACACCGCGGGCGCCGTCGATGGACGCCTCCAGGAGCGGCGAGGAGATCGCCATCTCGGCTGCCGCCACCGCGCGGTCGTCGCCGCGCGCCGAACCGATGCCCATCAGCGCCGAACCGGCCTCGGACATGACCGACTTGACGTCGGCGAAGTCGAGGTTGATCAGGCCGGGGGTGGTGATGAGGTCGGTGATGCCCTGGACGCCGGAGAGCAGTACCTGGTCGGCGGACTTGAACGCGTCGAGCACGCTGACCTGGCGGTCCGAGATGGACAGCAGTCGGTCGTTGGGGATGACGATGAGGGTGTCGACCTCTTCGCGGAGTTCGGCGATGCCGTCCTCCGCCTGGTTCGCGCGACGCCGGCCCTCGAAGGTGAACGGGCGGGTGACCACACCGATCGTGAGGGCGCCGAGCGAGCGCGCGATGTTGGCGACGACAGGCGCGCCACCGGTTCCGGTGCCACCGCCTTCGCCGGCGGTGACGAAGACCATGTCGGCCCCCTTGAGGACCTCCTCGATCTCCTCACGGTGGTCCTCTGCCGCCTTGCGGCCGACTGCCGGGTTGGCTCCGGCGCCGAGGCCGCGGGTCAGTTCACGTCCGACGTCGAGCTTGACGTCGGCGTCGCTCATCAACAGGGCTTGCGCATCGGTGTTGATCGCGATGAACTCGACGCCCTTGAGACCGACCTCGATCATCCGGTTGATGGCATTGACACCACCGCCGCCGACACCGATGACCTTGATGACTGCGAGGTAGTTCTGCGGTGCTGCCACGTCGAAGGCCTCTCGCCTCGAGTTACGTGCCGCCGCGGAGTTGCAGCGCCGCGACGACTGATGCCGATTGGGACGGTCCGAACGCCGACCCGAACCCTAACCTTGAAGTTTAGGGTTACCAGTGTGTCTGTTCCTTGGACTCTCCGAACAGGACACTAAGTCGACACGTGGCGCACGTTCAACGAACACGCCGAACCTCCCGTTTTTCTTTTCACCCTATGTGATCACCCATATCGCTGGCCAACCAGGGTGCTGGCCAGGGCGTATGGCCGTCAACTGCCCGACGCGGCCGGGGCCGTGGGCGCACTCACATTGAAACGCCCGGCCCCCGGCACTGCTTTCATGAGGGCCTTCAGTGTGCGCGCCTTCGCCCCGCCCTGCCCGGCGCTGCCCCAGACGACCGTACGGTCCCCGTTCAGCTCCAGGGTGATGGAGTCGTACGAGGCGGCCTGGACGGTCAGCGTGTCGCGGGCGACGGACCGCGGCAGGTCCCCCATGACCCGCACCGCCTCGCTCAGCAGCCGGTCCGCGCCGAAGCGGCGCAGGCTCGGGGACCGACCGGACGCCAGTTCCAGCAGCGGCACACCTTCGGGCGCCTCGGCGACCGTGGCGAATCGCACACTCTCGTCGTCCACTTCGACGAACTCTGCGCCCTTTTCGATGAGCAGCACCGGCTTTCGCTCGGTCACTTTCAGATCAATTCCGTGCGGCCATGAACGAATGACTTCTACCGAGTCAATACGGGGCAATTTCTGACGCAACCGGTCCTCGATGGCGTCCGTGTCGACAGAGATCAGTGGCGCTCCGACCGGGACGGCCGCCGCCGCGAGTACCTCATCAGGCGTCAGAACCTGTGTGCCCGACGGCTTCACCTGCTCCACGCGCAGCCAGGAAGAGCCGTAGAGCAACCAGGTCCCGCCCGCAGTGAGCACCACCGCCAGGCCGAGCAGCAGGAGCAGCCCGCCCCGGCCGGGCAGCCGGAGCGGGCCGCCCGACGGGCCGCCGCGCGGCGGGCGGGCCGCCGACGACCCCTGCGCCTGTCGTGCACCGCGCTGGGCGGTCGTCGGTCCGGCCACTCCCTGTCGCCTCCTGGACTCCTGCGTCGGTGGGCCGTTCAGCCGGCCCTGCGTGCGGCGATCGCCTCGTACACCATGCCGACGAGCAGGTCGTCGGCGTCCCGGCGGCCGAACTCGGCGGCGGCGCGGGACATCTCGAACAGCCGGTGCGGGTCCGCGAGGACCGGGAGCACCTGGCTCTGCACCCACTCGGGCGTCAGCTGCGCGTCGTCGACCAGCAGGCCGCCGCCGGCGTTGACCACCGGCTGGGCGTTGAGCCGCTGCTCGCCGTTGCCGATGGGCAGCGGGACGTAGGCGGCCGGCAGCCCGACGGCGGAGAGTTCGGCGACGGTCATCGCGCCCGCGCGGCAGAGCATCATGTCGGCCGCGGCGTACGCGAGGTCCATCCGGTCCACGTACGGTACCGGGATGTAGGGCGGCATGCCGGGCATGTTGTCCACGCGCGGCACTTCGTTCTTCGGACCGACCGCGTGCAGGATCTGGATGCCGGAGCGCTGGAGCGCCGGCGCAACCTGCTGGATCACCTCGTTGAGGCGCCGGGCGCCCTGCGAGCCGCCGGAGACCAGCAGCGTCGGCAGGTTCGGGTCGAGGCCGAAGGCGGCGCGCGCCTCCGGTCGGACCCGGGCCCGGTCGAGGGTGGCGATGGTGCGGCGCAGCGGGATGCCGATGTAGCGGGCGCCGCGCAGCTTGCTGTCGGGGGTGGAGACGGCCACGGCGTGCGCGTAGCGCGAGCCGATCTTGTTGGCCAGCCCCGGCCTCGCGTTGGCCTCGTGGACGATGATCGGTACGCCCAGGCGCTTGGCCGCGAGGTAGCCGGGCAGGGCGACGTAACCGCCGAAGCCGACGACGCAGTCCGCCTTCGTACGCTCCAGGATCTGCTCGGCGGCCTTGATGGTGCCGCGCAGCCGCCCGGGGACGGTGATCAGCTCCGGGGTGGGTTTACGGGGCAGCGGGACCGCGGGGATCAGCCCGAGTTCGTAGCCGCGCTCGGGTACGAGCCTGGTCTCGAGTCCGCGCTCCGTGCCGAGGGCTGTGATGCCCACGGAAGGGTCCTGCCTCCGCAGTGCGTCCGCGAGGGCGAGCGCGGGCTCGATGTGGCCGGCGGTCCCCCCACCGGCGAGTACGACATGCACCGAAATTCACCGCTCTCCGGACGGACGCTTCTTGACGCGCCGTCTCATCGTCTTCCATCTCACCCCGGCCCCTTTGCCAAGGACGGTCCTTCGCATGGCGAGGGCGGCCTTCGCGGCGGGATCCTCTCGCGCGAAGGCGATCAGCAACCCTACGGCGAACATGGTCGGCAGCAGGGAGGAGCCCCCGTACGAGAACAGCGGGAGCGGGACACCGGCGATCGGCAGCAGGCCGAGCACCGCACCAATGTTGACCACGGCCTGGGCCGTGATCCAGGTGGTCACACCTCCCGCGGCGTACCTCACGAAGGGGTCCTCCGTGCGTCCGGCCACGCGGATACCCGCATAGCCTAGAGCCGCGAAGAGGGCGAGTACCGACAGCGTCCCCGCCAGACCCAGTTCCTCACCGGTGACGGCGAAGATGAAGTCGGTGTGCGGCTCCGGGAGTTGGCCCCATTTCTCCACACTTGCACCCAGCCCGGAACCGAACCATCCGCCCGAGGCCAGAGCATAGATTCCGTGCACCGCCTGCCAGCATTCACCCTTGGGGCCGAGGTCGGTCGCGCCGGTGCAGGCGAGCCGCGACATCCGGTTGGCGTTGTTGCTGATGAGGATGAACCCGACGAAGGCGGCGAAGGCGAGCACGCCGGCGAAGAGCCGGGTGGGCGCTCCCGCGAGCCAGAGCAGGCCGAAGAGGATCGCGGTGAGGAGGATCGCCGTACCCATGTCGCCGCCGAGCATGATCAGGCCGAGCAGCAGGAAGGCGACGGGCACGAGCGGCACCAGCATGTGCTTCCACTGGTTCAGCAGCCGCCTCTCCTGCTTGCGGGCGAGCAGGTCGGCCCCCCACAGGACGAGGGCCAGTTTCCCGAACTCGCTGGGCTGGAGCATGAACGGGCCGCCGAGTGAGATCCAGTTCTGGTTGCCGCCGATCGAGACTCCTATCCCGGGGATCTGGACCAGCACCATCAGGAAGACGGTCAGGGCCAGCAGGGGGTAGGAGAGCGCGCGGTGCAGTTTGGCGGGCATCCGGGACGCGACGAGCAGGAGAGCCGTTCCGATGACCGCGGCGAGGAACTGCTTGCGGAAGAAGTACGAGGCGGGCAGCGACAGTTCCAGCGCCTTGATCATCGACGCGGAGTAGACCATCACGAGGCCGAGCACGGTGATCAGCAGGGCGCTGCCCAGGATGAGGTAGTACGCCGTGAGGGGCCGGTCCCAGGTGCGGCGCGCCCGCTCGTACAGGCGCCGCAGACCGCTCCCGCGGGGCGGCCCGGACCGGAGGGTGACGCGGCGGCGTACGGCGGCCGGACGGCGGGCCGTCCGTTTCCCCGCCTTGCCCGGCGTGCGCGCCGCCGTGGTGCCCGCGCGCCCGCGCAGGGCGGTGCGGCCGCGCGGAGCGCTGTCGTCGGCCAACATCTCGGTGTCCCCTCCACTCGTGAGCTGCGCCGGCCGGTCCGTGGCGCGGGGACCGGCCCGCTAGTCGCGCTCCGGAGCCAACTCGCGTACGGCGTCGGCGAATGCCTCGCCACGCTTGTTGTAGTTGGTGAACATGTCCATGGAGGCGCAGGCCGGGGCCATCAGGACCGTGTCCCCGGGCCGCGCGAGCCGCGCCGCTTCGCGGACCGCCGCCGACATCGCCCCAGTGTCGGTCCGGTCGAGGTCGACCACCGGCACCTCGGGCGCGTGTCGCGCGAGGGCTTCGCGGATCAGCGCGCGGTCGGCGCCGATGAGGACGGCGCCGCGCAGCCGCTTCGCCGACTTCTCGACGAGTTCGTCGAAGGTGGCGCCCTTGGCGAGGCCGCCCGCGATCCACACGATGGGGTCGTACGCCGCGAGGGATGCCTCGGCGGCGTGGGTGTTGGTGGCCTTGGAGTCGTCGACGTACGCGACACCGGCGACGTCCGCGACGTGCTCGATGCGGTGGGCGTCGGGGCGGAAGGCGCGCAGACCGTCGCGTACGGCGGCGGGTTCGACGCCGTAGGCGCGGGCCAGGGCCGCGGCCGCGAGGGCGTTGGCGATGTTGTGCGGGGCGGGCGGATCGACGTCGGAGACGTCCGCGAGCTCCTGGGCGTTCTTCTGGCGGTTCGCGACGAAGGCGCGGTCGACCAGGATTCCGTCGACGACACCGAGCTGGGAGGGCGCGGGCGCACCGAGGGTGAAGCCGATCGCGCGGCAGCCCTCCTCGACGTCGGCCTCGCGGACCAGGGCCTCGGTCGCGGGGTCCTGGACGTTGTAGACGCAGGCGACCTGGTTGCCCTCGTAGATCCGGCCCTTGTCGGCGGCGTACGCCTCCATGGAGCCGTGCCAGTCGAGGTGGTCGGGGGCGAGGTTCAGCACGGCCGCGGAGTGGGCGCGCAGCGAGGGCGCCCAGTGCAGCTGGTAGCTGGAGAGCTCGACGGCCAGGACGTCGTACTGCTCGTCGCCGAGGACGGCGTCGAGCAGGGATACGCCGATGTTGCCGACGGCGGCGGTACGCAGGCCGGCGGCCTCCAGGATGGAGGCCAGCATACGTACGGTCGTGGTCTTGCCGTTGGTGCCGGTGACCGCGAGCCAGGGAGCTGGTTCTCCGCGGCCGTGCCCCCGCAGGCGCCAGGCCAGTTCGACGTCGCCCCAGATCTCCACGCCCGCCTCCGCGGCGGCCAGGAAGAGCGGCTTGTCGGGCTTCCAGCCGGGCGCGGTGACGATCAGCTCGGTGCCCTCGGGGAGGGTCGCGCCGTCGCCGAGGCGCACGGTGACGCCGAGTGCTTCCAGTTCGGCGGCCTGGGCGCGGGAGCGGTCGTCGTCGCCGTCGTTGACGACGGTGACCTGGGCCCCGAGGCCCCGCAGCACGCGTGCTGCGGGGATCCCGGAGACGCCGAGACCCGCGACGGTCACCCGCTTGCCGGTCCAGGTCGTGTCGGTCACTTGTCGGCCGCCCAGCCCGCGTAGAAGAGTCCGAGGCCGATGATCACGCACATGCCCTGGATGATCCAGAAGCGGACCACCACGAGGACTTCGGACCAGCCCTTGAGCTCGAAGTGGTGCTGGAGCGGCGCCATCTTGAAGACGCGCTTGCCGGTCATCTTGAACGAGCCGACCTGGATGACGACGGACATCGTGATCAGGACGAACAGACCGCCGAGGAGCGCCATCAGGAACTCGGTGCGCGAGCAGATCGCCAGACCCGCGAGCGCGCCGCCGAGGGCGAGCGAACCGGTGTCGCCCATGAAGATCTTGGCAGGCGAGGTGTTCCACCACAGGAAGCCGAAGCAGGCGCCCATCAGGGCGGCGGCGACGACCGCGAGGTCGAGTGGATCCCGTACTTCGAAGCAGGCTTCCGGGTTGGTCAGGCTCGGCGCGTCCGCGCACGACTCCTGGAACTGCCACAGACCGATGAAGGTGTACGCGCCGAAGACCATCACGGAGGCGCCGGTGGCGAGTCCGTCGAGGCCGTCGGTGAGGTTCACACCGTTCGACATCGCCAGGATCATGAACAGCGCCCAGACCACGAACAGCACCGGGCCGATCGACCAGCCGAAGTCCTGGACGAACGAGAGCTTGGTGGAGGCCGGGGCGTTGCCGCGCACGTCCTTGAACTGCAGGGCCAGCACGGCGAACGCGATGCCGACGATCAGCTGGCCGGCCATCTTGGCCTTGGCCCGCAGCCCCAGTGAGCGCTGCTTGACGATCTTGATGTAGTCGTCGAGGAAGCCGACCAGGCCCATGCCCGCCATGAGGAACAGCACCAGCAGACCGGAGGCGCTCGGCTTCTCGCCGGTGATCACCTTCGCCAGGGCGTACGCGATGAGCGTGGCCAGGATGAAGGCGATGCCGCCCATGGTGGGGGTGCCGCGCTTGCCGTGGTGGCCGCGCGGGCCGTCGTCCCGGATGAACTGCCCGTATCCCTTGCGGGCCAGCAGTTTGATGAGCAGCGGGGTACCGATCAGGGTCAGGAAGAGCCCGATGACTCCCGCGAAGAGGATCTGCCTCATCGGCCGGTGACCTCGCCCTCGGTACGGTGGTCGAGGAGCGCCTGGGCGACCCGCTCGAGACCGACCGACCTGGAAGCCTTCACCAGCACGACGTCTCCCGGACGCAGTTCACTGCGCAACAGGTCGACCGCCGCCTGCGCGTCGGACACGTGCACCGACTCCTCACCCCACGAACCCTCGTTGTAAGCGCCCAGCTGCAGCCAGGACGCTTCCCTGCCCCCGACTGCCACGAGCTTGCTGACGTTGAGCCGGACGGCGAGCCGTCCGACCGCGTCGTGCTCGGCGAGCGAATCGTCACCGAGCTCGGCCATCCGGCCGAGCACCGCCCACGTACGACGCCCCTGGCCCATGGCCGCGAGCGCGCGCAGGGCGGCTCGCATGGATTCGGGGTTCGCGTTGTAGGCGTCGTTGACGACTGTCACGCCGTCAGGACGCTCGGTGACCTCCATGCGCCAGCGGGACAGCGTGCCCGCCTCGGAGAGCGCGGTGGCGATCTCGTCCACGGACATGCCCAGCTCATGGGCGACGGCGGCCGCGGCGAGCGCGTTCGACACGTGGTGCTCACCGTACAGCCGCATGGTCACGTCACTGCACCCGGTGGGTGTGCGAAGGCTGAAGGCGGGCCGGCCATTCTCCGTGAGCCGGACATTCTCGGCGCGTACGTCCGCGTCCGCGGCCTCGCCGAAGAGCACCACCCGGGCCTTCGTGCGGGACGTCATGGCCCGTACGAGCTGATCGTCGGCGTTGAGGACGGCCACGCCGCCCTCCTCCGCCGGCGGCAGCGCCTCGACCATCTCGCCCTTGGCCTCGGCGATCTGCTCACGTCCGCCGAACTCGCCGATGTGGGCGGTCCCGACGTTGAGCACGAGGCCGATGCGCGGCGGAGTCAGGCCGGTGAGGTACCGGATGTGGCCGATGCCGCGCGCGCCCATTTCGAGGACCAGGTGTTCGGTCTCCTCGGTGGCGCGCAGCGCGGTGAGCGGCAGGCCGATCTCGTTGTTGAGGGAGCCGGGCGTCCAGACCGTGGGGGCCTTGCGCTCCAGCAGCTGGGCGATCAGGTCCTTGGTGGAGGTCTTGCCGGCCGAGCCGGTGAGCGCGACGACCTTCGTGCCGAGCCGTCCGACGACGGCGCGTGCCAGGGCGCCCAGCGCCTCGGTGACGTCGTCCACGACGATGGCGGGTGCGCCGACGGGGCGGGTCGCCAGTACGGCTGCCGCGCCCGCGGCGACGGCGCGCCCGGCGAAGTCGTGGCCGTCGACGTGCTCGCCCGCGAAGGCGGCGAAGAGGCTGCCGGGCCGGACCTCGCGGGAGTCGATGACGACGGGGCCGGTCACCGGCAGGGCGCTGTCCGGTATGTCGTGCGACTGCCCGCCGACGATCTCGGCGATCTCGGCGAGGGAGAGCGCGATCACCGGGTCACCTCGCTGTCGTGGGCCGGTGCGGCGCCCAGGATCGCGGTGCGGAGCACCTGGCGGTCGTCGAAGGGGCGTACCACTCCGGCGATGTCCTGGCCCTGCTCGTGGCCCTTGCCTGCGACGAGCACGGTGTCGCCGGGCTTGGCGCGGGCGACCGCCGCGGCGATGGCCGAGGCCCGGTCGGCGTCGACCAGGACGTCGCCGCGCTCGTGCGCGGGCACCTCGGCGGCGCCGGCGAGCATCGCGGCGAGGATCGCGAGGGGGTCCTCGGAGCGCGGGTTGTCTGAGGTCAGTACGGCGGTGTCGGCGAGGCGGGCGGCGGCGGCGCCCATCGAGGGCCGCTTCTGCTTGTCGCGGTCGCCGCCGCAGCCGAGCACGATGTGCAGTTCGCCCTCGGTGACCTTGCGCAGCGCGCGCAGGACCGATTCGACGGCGTCCGTCTTGTGGGCGTAGTCGACGACGGCGAGGTACGGCTGGCCCTCGTCCACGCGCTCCAGGCGGCCCGGGACGCCGGGGACGGCGGCGATGCCGTCGGCGGCGGTCTGCGGGTCCACGCCGGCCACCGCGAGCGTGACGATCGCGGCGAGCGTGTTGGCGACGTTGAAGGGGCCCGCCAGCGGGGCTTTCGCGGCGATGCGCTCGCCCTGGGGGCCGACCGCCGTGAACGTACTGGTGAACGGGCCGACCTCGACGCCCTCGGCGCTCCAGTCGGCGTCCGGGTGGCCCTCGGCGGAGAAGGAGGTGACCGGGACGCCGGACTCGGTGATGAGCCTGCGGCCGTACTCGTCGTCGAAGTTGACGACGCCCACCCTGCTGCGCTCCGGGGTGAAGAGACGTGCCTTCGCCTGGAAGTAGTCCTCCATGTCGGAGTGGAATTCCATGTGCTCGGGGCTCAGGTTGTTGAAGACCGCGACGTCGAAGACGCAGCCGTCGACCCGGCCGAGCACCAGCGCATGGCTGGAGACCTCCATGGCGACCGCCTCGACGCCGCGTTCGCGCATGACGGCGAACAGGGCCTGGAGGTCGGTGGCCTCGGGGGTGGTCCGCTCGGACTTGATGCGCTCGTCGCCGATGCGCATCTCGACCGTGCCGATGAGGCCGGTCAGCCTCCCGGCCGCCCGCAGGCCGCCCTCGACGAGGTACGCCGTGGTGGTCTTGCCGGACGTGCCGGTGATGCCGAGCTGGAGCAGGGCGTCGCCGGGGTGGCCGTAGATCTCGGTGGCGAGCTCGCCCATCCGGCTGCGCGGATCGTCGACGACCAGGGCCGGCAGGCCGGCCTCGGCCGCGCGTGCGGCGCCCGTCGGGTCGGTGAGGATCGCGGCCGCGCCGAGTCCCGCCGCCTGTGTGGCGAAGTCGGCGCCGTGCAGGCGCGCCCCTGGGAGGGCGGCGTACAGGTCGCCCGGCCTCACCGCGCGGGAGTCGTGCGTGATACCGGTGACCTCGACCGCGCTCTCGACGGCTCGGGGCTCGATACCCAGCCGTTCGGCCAGCTCCCCGAGGGGTGTCGGGCGGACCTGGGCCGGCCGGGGCGCTCCGGGGTACGTCACCGGGGCGTCCTTCTGGGTGGTTTGGGACTGATCAGCGTGTGGCACGGCGGTGAGCGTACCGGGCCTACCCGGCCCCTCGCGAAACGAGGGGTGCCGGTGCGGAGCGGGGTCTTCTTGGTTCCCGGGGTACGGGGTGATCGTTGTCACTGGTGGTCCTGAGTCACTCGCCGGGCGTGAAGGACACCGGCAGCCGGGCGGGCTTGCTGCCGGTCGGTGCGACCTGGAGGGTCTTGAGTGCGAACTCCATGACCTGCTTGTAGACGGGGCCGCAGATCTGGCCGCCGAAGTAGCTGCCTCTGGTGGGGTTCTGGATGGCGCAGTACACGGTGACCCGCGGCTTGTCGGCGGGTGCGAAGCCGGCGAAGGACGCGGTGTAGCCCTTGTAGCGCCCGGTGGCCGGATCCACCCGGTTGGAGGTGCCGGTCTTGCCGCCGACGCGGTAGCCGGGGATGCGGGCCTTGGTCCCCGTACCCTCCTCGTCGTCGACGACCGACTCCAACATGGTGGCCAGGGTCTTGGCGGTCTTCCCGCTCACCACCCGGCTCTTCCCGGGCTCGGGGGCGGGCGTGAAGCGGCCGTCGGGGCCCTTGGTGCCGCGGATCAGCGTTGGCTGGATCCGTACGCCGCCGTTGGCGATCGTCGAGTAGACGGAGGCCGCCTGCATGGCGTTGAGCGAGAGGCCCTGGCCGAACGGGATCGTGTACTGCTGCGAGGTGCTCCAGTCCTCGGGGGCCGCGAGGATGCCCGCGGTCTCGCCGGGGTACTGGAGCCCGCTGGGGCGGCCGAGGCCGAACTTGCGCAGGTAGGAGTGGAGGACCTGGTTGGCCTGCGCCCGGGTCTTGCCCAGCTGTTCGGTCGCCAGGATCGTGCCGATGTTGCTGGACTTGGCGAGCACGCCGTTGAGCGTCAGGTACCAGGTGGGGTGGTCGATGTCGTCCTTGAAGAGCCGGTCGCCGCGGTGCAGCCGGTTGGGAACGACGACATGCGTGCCGGGCGCCGCGGCGTTCTCCTCCAGCACCGCGGCCATGGACATGACCTTGGCCGTGGAGCCCGGTTCGTACGCGTCCTGGAGGGCGGCGTTGCCCATGGCGGCCGCGTCGGCCTGCGAGAGGTCGTTGGGGTCGAAGCCGGGGGCGTTGGCCATGGCGAGGACCTCGCCGGTGCGGGTGTCCTGGACTATCACGTAGCCGCGGTCCGCCCCGGACTTCTCCACCTGCTCGGCGATGGCGTCCTGGGCCGCCCACTGGATGTCGCGGTCGATGGTCAGCTCGACGTCGGAGCCGGGGACGGCGGGGACCTCGCGGGCACCGACGGTGGGGACCCTGCGACCGCCGGACTGGGCGTACTTGATCTCGCCGTCCCTGCCCGCGAGCTCCTCGTCCAGCTGGGTCTCCAGGCCGCCCGCGCCCTTGCCCTCGGCGTTGACGTAACCGAGTATCCCGGCGGCGAGATCGCCGTTGGGGTAGACGCGCTTGCTGCTGGCCTCCTGGAAGACGCCGGCGAGCACGTCGACGCCCTTGCCGCCCTTGGCCTTGTCCGCGCCGGCCTTCTTGGCGAAGACGCTCTTGAGGTCCTTGATCTGGTTCCAGATCTGCGGGGTCTGGCGGCGGGCCAGGACGGCGTACCTGCTCTTGGGCGTCCTGAGCTTCTTCGCCAGTTCGGCCGCGTCCTTGCGCAGGATGGGCGCGAGGATCTCCGCGGCCCGCTCGGGCGTGTCCGGGGCCTTGGTGAACGCGGCGGTGAACATCGACGGGTCGGCCGTGATGTCGTGCGCGTCGACGCTGGTGGCCAGCGCGATGCCGCTGCGGTCGGTGATCTTGCCGCGCTCGGCGGCCAGGGTGGAGCTGAAGTACCGGTTCTTCTCGGCCTTGGCGGCGTACGCGCTCGCGTCCACGGCCTGGACCTGGAGCAGCCGTACGACGAAGGCCAGCATGACCAGGGTCAGTCCGACGCCGACCAGCCTCAGCCGGGGCCTGGGGCTGCCGAGCTGCAGCGGGCGGGCGGCCCTGGGCGCGGGACGCGGCCGTCCCACCGGGGGGCGCGTCCTGGGCCGCGCTGCGGGCTGCGGGCGCCCGGGGCCGGGCACGCGACGGCGCGGTGGTTCCTGGGGGGGCACTGCGTCACCTGCCGGGGGTCGTGGTCGGCTTCGCGGACGGGCTCACGGGACGGGAACGGAAGCGGGAGGAACGGCGGCCGGAGGAACCGCGACCGGAGGTGGCGCGGGCGGTGCCGGGGCCGGTGGCGCCAGGGTCGATGGTGCCGGGGCCTGCGGTGCCGGGGCCTGCGGTGCCGGGGCCTGCGGTTCCGGGGCCTGCGGTTCCGGGGCCTGCGGGGAGAGGGCCGCCAGAGGCGGGCCGGGATCGTGCAGGCTCAACGGCACGGGGCCGGCGGCGGCTTCGGCGGTCGCTCTGGAGGGTACGCCCCGGACCGTACCGTCGGGACCGAGGAAGGCGGGGCTGCCGCCGGGCACCATGCCGAGTTCGCGGGCCCTGCGCTCCAGCGCGCCGGGCGCGGACCGGTCGTCCACGTCCTGCTGGAGCGCCTGCTCCTCGTCGGTCAGTTCGGTGGTCCGCTTCTTGAGCTCGCTCAGCTCGAACGAGCCCTCGTTGAGCGAGGAATTCAGCAGCAGGAGGGTGATGAGGCCGCCGCCGAGCAACAGCACGACCAGCAGCACGAAGGGGGTCCTGGCCGCCTGGGCCGGCCCCGAGGGCATCAGCCGCGACAACCGCGCGGCCCGCCCCTTCAGCTGCTTGGCCGGCGCGGTCACAGCACGTCCTCCCGGATGCGCTGCGCCCCGCGCAACCGGGCCGGGGCGGCACGGCGGTTCTCGGCGATCTCTTCGTCCGTCGGCAGTTCCGCGCCGCGCGTCAGCAGCTTCAGCCTCGGCTGGTACTGCTCCGGCACGACGGGCAGACCGGGGGGCGCGGTGTTGGCGGCGCCGGCCGCGAAGACCTGCTTGACCAGGCGGTCTTCGAGCGAGTGGTACGAAAGGACCGCGATCCGGCCGTCCACGGCGAGCGACTTCACCGCCGCCGGGACGGCCCGCTCCAGCACGCTGAGCTCACCGTTGACCTCGATGCGCAGCGCCTGGAAGGTGCGCTTGGCGGGATTGCCGCCGGTGCGCTTGGCGGCCTGCGGCAGTGCGTCGCGGATCAGGTCGACGAGCCGGGCGCTGTCGCTGAACGGCTCCTTCTCGCGCTCGCGCACGATCGCCGAGACAATCCGCTTGGCCTGCTTCTCCTCGCCGTACTGGCGCAGGATCCGCACCAGCTCGCCCGGCGGGTAGGTGTTGAGGACCTCGGCCGCGCTGACGCCCGTCGTCTGGTCCATGCGCATGTCGAGCGGGGCGTCCTGGGCGTAAGCGAAACCGCGCTCCCGCTCGTCGAGCTGCATCGACGAGACACCGAGGTCGAAGAGGACGCCCTGGACGCGCGGGACGGAGAGGCGGTCCAGGACCTCGGGCAACTCGTCGTAGACGGCGTGCACCAGGGTGGCCCGGTCGCCGAACGGGGCGAGCCGTTCGCCGGAGAGCCGCAGCGCCTCCTTGTCCCGGTCGAGCGCGACGAGCCGGGCCGAGGGGAAGGCGGTGAGCAGGGCCTCGCTGTGCCCGCCGAGGCCGAGGGTGCAGTCGACGACCACCGCTCCCGGCTCGCCGAGGGCCGGGGCCAACAGGTCCAGGCATCGCTGGAGCATCACCGGGACGTGTCGGGTCTGGCTCATGCGCCCTCTCAGGTACCGGCGCGGTCGTGTACGTACGGCCTGGTCCCCACCCGCTCGGAAGGGGAAACGGCCTGCCGCCGCCGGGGAAGGGGCGTCGGCCGACCGGCGAGCGGGAGGAGGCCGGGCCGTACGTACGCCGCGCACGCGGGAGAAAATCGGAATGTGCGGTATGTGTCGGTAAAGCAGTAAGGGCACATCACGCCACCCACTTCGCGTCACTTTAGTCCACCCGTCCTCCCGGTCAATCAACGGGCCAGCGCGCCGCACGGCCTCGTTTTCACCCGTACGGAGGATGCTCATTGACGCCGCAGAACGCTCTTGTGGGGTACCTCACAACCATCCTTGTTGACGTTCTTTGTCCCTTCTCACAGCGAGCCCGAACCGCGCATGCCCATTAACGTCTATCCCATGTCGACTTCTACGCACCTTCCCGTCGAGCCCGCCCCCGAGTCCGCCGCCGCGGCGCCCTCCGCAGCACGCGCCGGAGGTACGGTCACCGACCGCCTCGTCGAAGCGAACCGGCAGTACGCAGCGGACTTCCGCGACCCGGGGATGGACGCGCGGCCCGTGCTGCAGGTCGCCGTGGTCGCCTGCATGGACGCACGTCTGGACCTGCACGGCGCGCTCGGTCTCCAACTGGGCGACTGCCACACCATCCGCAACGCGGGCGGCGTGGTCACCGACGATGTCATCAGGTCCCTGACCATCAGCCAGCGCGCGCTCGGCACCCGCAGCGTCATACTCGTCCACCACACCAGCTGCGGCCTGGAGAGCCTCACCGAGGACTTCCGGCACGAGCTGGAGGCCGAGGTGGGGCAGCGTCCCTCGTGGGCCGTGGAGTCCTTCCGGGACGTCGACCAGGACGTACGCCAGTCGATGCAGCGCGTGCGGACCTCGCCGTTCCTGCCGCACACCGACGACGTGCGCGGCTTCGTCTTCGAGGTGTCCACCGGCCTGCTGCGAGAGATCGACCCGGTGAAGTAGCGCGGCCTAGCGAACGAAAACACGGCAACCCCCGACATACCGCCCCCAGTTATCCACAGGCGAGTGACACGAAGCGGTAACGGCAACGACAATGCGGGTGTGACATCGCGCCGGAACCGTCCGCGCGTGATGTCCGTGTTTCGGGTCGGGCCGTTCCGTCGTCGTGGCGCCGGCCCGTAATGGGGTGTCCCCTGCTCATCAAGAGCTCGGGGAAGGGGCCGAGGAGGGCCGGGTGACGACCTATGACGATCGAGCGAGCCTCACAGATCTGACCACCACAGCGGAGCGCATCCGCAGGTCGGTGGAGGGTGTGATCGAGGGCAAGCCGGAGGTCGTACGGCTTTCTCTGACCGTGCTCCTCGCCGAGGGGCACCTGCTCATCGAAGACGTGCCGGGCGTGGGCAAGACGATGCTCGCCAAGGCGCTCGCCAGATCCGTCGACTGCTCGGTACGGCGCATTCAGTTCACGCCGGACCTGCTGCCTTCGGACATCACCGGTGTGAGCATCTACGACCAGCAGCGGCGCGACTTCGAATTCAAACCGGGCGCGATCTTCGCCCAGATCGTGATCGGCGACGAGATCAACCGCGCCTCGCCGAAGACCCAGTCCGCGCTGCTGGAGTCGATGGAGGAGCGCCAGGTCACCATCGACGGGCAGACCTACGAGCTGCCCACGCCCTTCATGGTGGTCGCCACGCAGAACCCGGTGGAGATGGAGGGCACGTACCCGCTGCCCGAGGCCCAGCGCGACCGCTTCATGGCGCGGGTCTCCATCGGTTACCCGAGCGCCGAGGCCGAGCTCCAGATGCTGGACGTGCACGGCGCGGCCTCGCCGCTCGACGACCTCCAGCCCGTCGCGCACGCCCACGAGATCCTGAAGCTGATCGACACGGTCCGCACGGTCCATGTGGCCGACGCGGTGCGGCGGTACGCCGTGGAGCTGGTCGCGGCCACTCGCAGCCACCCCGACCTGCGGCTCGGCGCCTCGCCCCGCGCCACCCTGCACCTGCTGCGCGCCGCCAAGGCGTCCGCCGCGCTGAGCGGACGCGACTACGCGCTGCCCGACGACGTACAGGCGCTCGCGGTGGCGGTGCTCGCGCACCGGCTGCTGCCGACGGCCCAGGCCCAGCTGAACCGGCGTACCTCCGAGCAGGTCGTACTGGAGATCCTCCAGCGCACCGCCGTGCCGACGGCCGCGGCGCCCGAGGGTGGCTACGCCACGGGGCGGGCGACGGCGACGCCGCCTTCCGGCGCTCCGCTGTACGGCCACCAGCAGCCCGGCGTACGGCGACTGTGATGACGGCCGGGGGGTCGGCAGTACCCGCGGCGGACGGGGCCGACGGCAGCGCCGACGAGAGCGAGAAGGGCGGCCTGCGGGCCGCGCTGTCGGGGCTGACCACGCGCGGCCGGTCGTTCCTGGCGGCGGGCGCGGCCGCCGCGGTGTGCGCGTACGTGCTGGGCCAGGCGGACCTGCTGCGGGTCGGGCTGCTGCTCGCCGTGCTGCCGCTGGTCTGCGTGGCCGTGCTGTACCGCACGCGCTACCGGGTCGCGGGCAGCAGGCGGCTGACGCCGTCGCGCGCGGCGACGGGCTCGGAGGCGCGCGTGCACCTGCGGCTGGACAACGTCTCCCGGCTGCCCACCGGTCTGCTGATGCTCCAGGACCGGGTGCCGTACGTCCTGGGACCGCGGCCGCGGTTCGTCCTCGACCGGGTGGAGGCGGGCGGCCGGCGCGAGGTGTCCTACCGGGTCCGCTCGGACCTGCGGGGGCGCTACCCGCTGGGCCCGCTCCAGCTGAGGCTGACGGACCCCTTCGGCATGTGCGAGCTGACCCGCTCGTTCAGCGCGTACGACACCCTGACCGTGATCCCGCGCGTCGAGGCGCTGCCCGCCGTGCGGCTGACCGGCGAGGCGCCGGGATACGGCGACGGGCGCAACCGTTCGCTCGCACTGGCCGGCGAGGACGATGTCATCCCGCGCGGCTACCGGCACGGCGACGACCTGCGCCGCGTGCACTGGCGCTCCACCGCGCGCTACGGCGAGCTGATGGTGCGCCGCGAGGAGCAGCCGCAGCGCGCCGGGTGCACGGTGCTGCTGGACACCCGGCGGGCCGCGTACCAGGGGGGCGGGCCGGACTCGGCCTTCGAGTGGGCGGTGTCGGGGGCGGCTTCCGCCCTGGTGCACATGCTCGAACGGGGCTATTCGGTAAGGCTGTTGACCGACACCGGGAATTCGGTGCCCGGTGAGGGGGCCGGCGGCTTCGCCGGGGCCACCCAGGAGACGGCCGACTCCGCCGGACTGATGATGGACACGCTCGCCGTCGTCGGGCACTCGGACGGCACGGGGCTCTCCGCGTCGTACGACGTGCTGCGCGGTGGGAACGAAGGTCTCCTGATCGCCTTCTTCGGTGACCTGGACGAGGACCAGGCGGCCGTGGCGGCGCGCATGCGCCCGCGCAACGGGGCCGCCGTCGCCTTCGTGCTGGACAGCGAGACCTGGGCGCGGGGGAAGGCCCCGGGCCAGGGCCGGGCGGCGGACCCCGCGAGCCTCATGGCACGCGTGCCGCCCGCAGCCGAGGAGCGGGGCAGGCCGCTGCGCGAGGCGGGGTGGACGGTGCTGACCGTGCCGCCCGGCATGCGCCTCGCCGACCTGTGGCGGATGGCGGAACGACAGCGCACCGGTAGGGGAGCCTCTCCCGTCGACGGCGCGGCAGGTGCGAGTGGGGGTCGGTCATGAGCGGTCGCGGACGGCTGGCGCTGTGCGCCACGGCGGCCACCCTGATGACGGCGGGCGCGCTGCTGCCGCTGATCGGCACAACGTCCTGGTTCCTGACGGCGGTCATCGCGGTGGTGGTCCAGGCGGGGGCGGGCGCGCTCGCCCGGCGGGTACCGCTGGCCCGGCCGCTGACCGTGGCCGTCCAGGCGTTCGTGGCGCTGGTGACGCTCACCGTGGTGTTCGCCATGGACTCGGCGATCGGCGGGGTGCTGCCGGGGCCCGAGGCGTTCCAGGAGTTCGCACGGCTGCTGACCACGGGCATCGAGGACGTCGGCCGGTACGCCATCCCGGCGCCCGCGACCGAGGGCATCAGGCTGATGCTGGTCGGCGGTGTCCTGCTGATCGCTCTGGCCGTGGACGCGCTGGCGGTGACGTTCCGCAGCGCGGCCCCGGCCGGGCTGCCGCTGCTGGCGCTCTACTCGGTGGCCGCCGGACTCTCGCCGGGCGGCGCGAGCTGGCTGTGGTTCGTGCTGGCGGCCTCCGGCTACCTGCTGCTCCTGCTGGCCGAGGGCCGGGACCGGCTCTCCCAGTGGGGCCGCGTCTTCGGCGATGCGCCGCGTACCGGAGGACGCACGGCAGCCGCCGGATTCGAGACGGCAAGCGGCTCCGCACCGGCGCCGGTCCGTACGGGCCGGCGCATCGGCGCGGTGGCGCTGGGCATCGCCCTGGCGGTCCCCGCCTCGCTGCCCGCCCTGGACGGCGGGCTGCTGGGCGGCGCGGGCGCCGGGGGCGGCGGCGGTTCCGGCGGCGGGACCATTTCGGCGGTCAACCCGCTGGTCTCGCTCCAGAACAGCCTGAACCAGCCCGAGGACCGCGAGGTGCTGCGGTACCGCACGAACACGCAGGACACCGAGGACCTCTATCTGCGGATCGTCGCGCTGGACCAGTTCGACGGATCCGCGTGGAAGTCGGCGGAGCGCAGGGTCGACGACGTACCGGACCGGCTGCCCCGCCCGCAGGGGCTCGGCACCGGCGTCCGTGCGACCGAGATCGACTCCACCATCTCGGCGGCCGGCTGGTACTCCCAGAGCTATCTGCCGCTCCCCTATCCGGCGACGCGGGTGGGCATCGACGGCCGCTGGCGTTACGAGCCGTCCGGACGCACTCTCGTGGGCGACCGGGGCCAGACCACCCGCGGCGTGCGCTACACGGTCAACAGCCTGACGGTGCGGCCGACGCGCGAGCAGCTGGCCGCGGCCACCACGCCGCCGACCGGTCTGCTGCGCGAATACACCAAGGTTCCCGAGGCGCTGCCCCAGGTGGTGGAGTCGACCGCGCTCGACGTGACGAAGGGCGCCTCGAACGACTACGAGCGGGCGGTCAGGCTCCAGGACTGGTTCGCCTCCGACGGCGGCTTCAGGTACGACACGCAGGTGCAGTCGGGCAGCGGTACGGCGGCGATCGCCCGTTTCCTCAGGGACAAGGAGGGCTTCTGCGTCCACTTCTCGTTCTCGATGGCCGCCATGGCCAGGACGCTCGGCATCCCGGCGCGGGTGGCGGTGGGCTTCACGCCCGGCACCGCGCAGTCCGACGGCACCATGTCGGTCGGTCTGCGGGACGCGCACGCCTGGCCGGAGCTGTACTTCGAGGGCGTGGGGTGGACGCGGTTCGAGCCGACGCCGTCCCGTGGCTCGGTGCCGGAGTACACCCGCCAGGACACCCCGTCCGGCTCCGCGTCCGACCCCGCGCAGGCGCGGCCGAGCACCTCGGCCGCACCGTCGGCGGCGCCCAGCGTCACCGACAGCTGCCCTCCGCAGATGCGGAAGCTGGGCGAGTGCGGCGGGGCCGCGCAGCAGGGCGGTGCGGGACCCACCGACACCGGGTTCCCGCTGGGCCCGCTGCTGCTGGTGGTGCTGGGCGTGGTGCTCGTGCCTCTGCTGCCTCTGCTGCCGTTGCTGTGGCGGAGCCGGGTGCGTACGCAGCGGCTGGGGTCCGGGGGACGCACGCCCGCGGACGTGGCCGCCCGTACGCTGTCCGGCTGGCGTGAGATCACCGATTCGGCGTGGGACTACGGCGTCGCGCCCGACGAGTCGCAGACGCCGCGCAAGGCCGCCGCGCGGATCGTGCGCCTCGGCGGGCTCGACGGCGCGTCGGCCGAGGCGGTGCACCGGGCGGCGGGCGCGGTGGAGCAGGTGCTCTACGCCCCGCGGCCAGCCGTCTCGGGCAACCTCACCGAGGAGGCCCGGCAGGTGCGGGCGGGTCTGCGGGCCGCGGCGGGGCGCGGGGCACATCTGCGGGCTGTTCTCGCACCGCGCTCGGCTGTCCGGGTGGTCTGGGCGGTGTCGGCGCGCTGGGCCGCCGTGAAGGACCGGTGGCGCGCGAGCCGCTGGACCGTGGAGCGGTGGGCGGGCGCCCTGCGGCGCCGTCCGTCCCGGCAGCGCGGCTGACGGGCCCGGGCCGTACCGGTACGGAACGAGTGAGGGGTGACCGCCCGGAGGCGGTCACCCCTCACTCGTACAGCAAGTGTCGGATGCGGTCGGTGAGGATCGGACGCGGTCGATACGCGCGCGGCCGGTGCTCAGCGACCTGTCTCAGTGGCCTTGGCCCTCTTCACGGCGGCGCTGCCACCGCTGCTCGATGCGGTCCATGACCGACCGTCGCGGCCGGGGCCGGCTGCGAGCGGCCGGGCCGGTGTCGGAAGCCGGTTGCTCACCCGGTTTCGGGGCCTTGCGCCAGCCGGTAACCGCGAGCACCGCGCAGCCGAGCATCACAAGGAAGCCCACCACGCTGACCCAGATCTGCTGTGCGACCATTCCGGCCATGAGGAGCGCGATACCCACCAGAAAGCCTGCGACTGCCTGGTAGACCCGTCGTCGGGTGTACGTACGCAGCCCGCTTCCCTCAAGCGCTGTCGCGAACTTGGGATCTTCGGCGTACAGCGCTCGCTCCATCTGCTCGAGCATTCGCTGCTCGTGCTCCGAGAGCGGCACGGGAGTCCTCCTACTCGTCGGTCGCGGGGGGCGACCGTTTGCGGCCCTTTCAGAATAGGCAGGGAATCGCCCCCGTGAAACCCGCCCTCTACGCCAATTCACAATCCGGGCCGCCACGCCGTTTCGATTGCCCGAGGAGTACATTCCCCATGGCCCGATCCGCCATGCGCACGGTGTCCTCCGATCATACGGGGCCAGGCGGCCGATCGGGGGGCCTGTGGCGGACTCCATGTGCCACTGCGTTGCTGATCAGCCGCTTTTCGCACCTCGCAGAACGGTTCCTCAGCCGTCGCCGGGCTCCTGCTTCAGTCCCAGGACGTGCAGCTGGCTCGCGACGGAGTGGAAGGCGGGCAGCTCGGCGGCCGCGGCCTCCAGCCTGAGCAGGGCGTCCAGGGCGCCGGGCTCGGTGTCCACCAGGGCGCCGGGTACGAGATCGGCGAAGACCCGTACGCCGTGGACGGCACCGACCTCGACACCGGCCGCGCCGACCAGTCCGGTGAGCTGCTCAGCGGTGAAGCGCCGCGGTACGGGATCGCCCTCGCCCCAGCGGCCCGCCGGGTCGGTGAGGGCCTGCCTGGCCTCGGTGAAGTGACCGGCCAGGGCCCGGGCCAGAACGGCGCCGCCGAGGCCGGCGGCGAGCAGGCTGAGGACGCCGGAGGGGCGGAGCGCGTCGACGGCGTTGCGCACGCCCTCGGCCGGGTCGTCGACGTATTCCAGGACGCCGTGGCACAGGACCACGTCGTGGCCGCCGCGGTCGACGACGTCGAAGAGACCGTGGATGTCGCCCTGCACGCCGCGCACGCGGTCGGCCACACCGGCCTCCGCGGCCCGGCGCTCCAGCGCGAACAGCGCGTTGGGGCTGGGGTCCACGACGGTGACGCGGTGGCCGAGGCGGGCGACGGGCACCGCGAAGTTGCCCGTGCCGCCGCCGGTGTCGAGAACGTCCAGGGCATCGCTCCCGGTCGCCTTGACCTTGTGGTCGAGAGCGTCCTTGAGGACCTCCCAGACCACGGCGGTACGGAGGGAGGCGCGGGGGCGCATCGGGTCCGACACGGCAGTTGACTCCTCGGCGCGGTGCCGCCGCGGGCGGCGGGGCGGTGAACGGTGCGGGCGGTGAACGCCCTGCCCACCCTATTGCCTCCGGGAACCGGTCCTGTCATCCCGTGTCCGGGTGGTCCGCTCCCTCGATCCGGTGCTGGGGCAGCACCGGATCGAGCGCGAGCAGCCGCTCGACCAGGCGCAGGAACATCGTCACGTCGCGCAGCAGATCGTCGGCGTCGCGGGCGCTCGCCGCCCCCTGTATGCCCGCCTCCGCGCGCGCCCGGCGGGCGGCGCCCGAGGCGAACAGGGCGCTCCACTCGGCCAGCTCCGGCGCGGTCTCCGGGAGGACCTCCCAGGCGCTGCGGATCCGCTGACGCCGGGACGCGGTGGGCTCGGGCCGGCCACGGGCCGCGAGGACGGCGGCAGCGGTGCGCAGGGCGGCGAGGTGGGCCGTGGCATACCGCTCGTTCGGCATGTCGAGGGCGGCGGCCTCGTCCAGTCCGCCGCGGGCCTGGGCGAGCAGATCGAGAGCGGCGGGCGGGGCACCGGCCCTGCGCAGCACCGGGTGGACGTCGGCGGCGGGGCCGGCCGATGAGGGGGCAGGGCCGGTGGCGCGGCGCCGGTGTGCGGCGGCTGCGGACGTGCGGGCCATGACGAACCTCCTTCGTCGCGTGACGGCTCTGTAGCCGTATGTACCCATCGTGAAGGGCACCACTGACAGTCGCCGCTGACCTGCGTTTTTGCTTCGACCGTAAGTTCGGGATACTTTTTGCACTGACTGGTCAGTGCAAAAGTGGGGAGGGCTTGTGGACAGCCCGTACGGGGCAGCCGTGGCGGCGGAGGACTTCGGACTGAAGGGCCCGCGCGGCTGGGTGTTCCGCGACGTGCGCGTCGCGGCGGAGCCCGGCACGCTCATCGCGGTCGAAGGGCCGTCCGGCTCCGGCCGCACCTGCCTTCTGCTGGCCCTCACCGGCCGTATGCGCGCCACCGAGGGCCACGCGGAGGTCGGTGGCGTACGGCTGCCGGAGAAGATGGCCGCCGTACGCCGCATGAGCGCGCTGGGACCGGTCACCGGCGTCAGCGAACTCGACCCGGCCTTCACGGTCGCCGAACACCTGCGGGAGCGCGCGCTCCTCCAGCGCCGCTTCGACGGGTCGCTGCGCGCGCTGCTGCGGCCCCGCGCCGGGCGCGCCGCCGAAGCGCGGGCCAGGGTCGACGCCGCGCTCGACGCCGCGGGGCTGGACCTGGACACGCTGCCCAAGGGGGCGCGTACGTCCGTACGGGACCTGGAGCGCCTCGAGGCGCTGCGCCTGTCCGTCGGGCTGGCGCTGACGGGGCGTCCCCGGCTGCTCGCCGTGGACGACCTGGACCTCAAGCTCTCGGACGCCGAACGCGCTCTGGCCTGGGAGCTGCTGCGCTCCGTCGCCCGGGCGGGGACGACCGTCGTCGCGGTGTGCAGTGAGGCGCCCGACGACGCCCTGCGGGTCACCTCCGGGAGCGGGGACGAGAGCGGGACCAGGACCGGGACCGGGAACTCTGACGACACCGAAGAGGGGGCGGCCGATGCGCTCGCCGAAACTGGCCGTGCTTGAGCTCAAGCGGTTCGGCAGGGGGAAGCTGCCGCGCGCCGCGCTCGTCGCACTGCTGCTGCTTCCGCTGCTGTACGGCGCGCTGTACCTGTGGTCCTTCTGGGACCCGTACGGCAGGCTCGACCGGATACCCGTCGCCCTCGTCAACGACGACAAGGGCGCCACCGCCGACGGCCGGAAGATCGCCGCCGGTGACGAACTCACCGGGAAACTGCACGACAGCAAGGTCTTCGAGTGGCACGAGGTGAGCGCCGCCGAGGCCCGCAGGGGTGTCGAGGACGGCGCGTACTACCTGTCCCTGACCATGCCGTCGGACTTCAGCGAACGGATCGCGTCCAGCTCGGGCGACGTTCCCGAGACGAGCGCCCTTCAGGTGCGCACCAACGACGCGAACAACTACATCGTCGGGCAGATCTCGCGAACGGTCTTCTCCGAGGTGCGCACCGCCGCTTCGAAGAACGCCTCCCGTTCGTTCCTCGACAAGATCTTCATCTCCTTCTCCGACATCCATGACGCCACACAGAAGGCGGCCGAGGGTGCCGACGGCATCAAGGGCGGCATCGGAAAGGCGAAGAAGGGCTCCGACGATCTCAAGGGGGGCCTCGACACGGCCAAGGCCGGCTCGAAGGATCTCGCGGACGGTCTGAGGGACGCCAAGAAGGGCAGCGGCGACCTGTCCGGCGGACTGAAGAAGCTGCACAAGGGATCGGGCGACCTGAAGAGCGGCTCGCAGCAGGTGGCGAACGGCACCCAGAAGCTCGCCGACACGGTCAACGGCATCGCGGGAACCGTCCGCCCGTATCTCAAGGACAACGGCAGGACGGTCGGGGACACGGCGAAGCTCGTCGCCGACGGCACCCGGGTGGTACGCGACAATCTCGGCGAGCTCGTGAAGGACGCGCCCGGTGCGGCCGAGGAGGCCCGCGTGGCCGCCGACGACCTGCACACCGTCTACCAGGCGCTCTGTGTGAACCAGGCGGACCGGGCGGACCAGGTGGACCAGCCGCTCGCCGGCTCCGCCTGTCCGCAGCTGAAGAAGGCCGACAAGGCCGCCGCGGACGCGGCTCTCATCTCCGCGGACGTCAACGACCTGGTCAAGGACCAGCGTGGTGACCTGACGCGGCTGGACAAGCACCTGGCCGAACTCCAGCAGCAGGCGCGCAAGCTCTCGGCGCGCGCCCCCCACCTCGACGAGGACCTGGGCAACGCCGTCAGCGAGGTCAACGCGCTCAACGCCGGCGCCAGGAAAGTGGCCCGGGGCGCCGCCGACCTCGACACCGGCCTGGCCACCGCGAAGAGCGGCGCCACCGACCTGGACAGCGGCATCGGCAGGCTCAAGTCCGGCGCCACCGACCTGGACAGCGGCATCGGCAGGCTCAAGTCCGGCGCCGGGGAGCTGAACGGCGGCCTCGTCAAGCTCGCCGACGGTTCCGGCGAGCTCGCCACCGGCCTGCACAAGGGCGTCGGCCAGATCCCCGACTACGACGAGAAGAACCGCGACCGGCGCACCCAGGTGATGGCCGACCCGGTCCAGCTCGCCTCCCAGTCGATGCACAAGGCGCCCAACTACGGCACCGGATTCGCCCCGTACTTCATCCCGCTGTCCCTGTGGGTCGGCGCGATGGTGGCGTACATGCTGATCCAGCCGCTCAACCGCCGTGCCCTCGCGGCGGGGGCCTCGGCCTGGCGGACCGCCCTCGCGGGCTGGCTGCCGGTGGCCGCGCTCGGGGCGCTGCAGAGTGCCGCTCTGATGTCCGTACTCCACTGGGGTCTCGGGCTGCAGTTGGCGCGCGTCGCGGGAACGGCCGGTTTCCTGGTCCTCGTGACGGGCTGCTTCGCGGCGGTCGTGCAGTGGCTCAACGCCCGGTTCGGCGCGGCGGGCCGCATCCTGGTCCTCGCCGTGCTGATGCTCCAGCTGACCTCGGCGGGCGGCACCTACCCCGTACAGACCAGTCCGGACTTCTTCAACGCCATCCACCCCTTCCTGCCGATGACCTACGTCGTGGAGGGCCTGCGCCGGCTGATCACGGGCGGCGGCCTGGAACCGGTCTGGACGGGCAGCCTGGTGCTGCTCGCCTTCACGGTGGGAGCGCTGGCGCTGACGGCCGTCTCCGCCCGGCGCAAGCAGGTGTGGACGGTCGACCGTCTCCACCCGGAGCTCAGCCTGTGAGAATCGTGTCCATGGAAAGCAGCAGAACGCGCCGCGAGGTCACCCGGCAGAAGCTCTACGAGGCAGCCGTCACCCTCATCGCGGAGCAGGGTTTCTCCTCGACGACGGTGGACGAGATCGCCGAGCGCGCCGGGGTCGCCAAGGGCACGGTCTACTACAACTTCAAGAGCAAGACGGAGCTCTTCGAAGAGCTGCTGCGGCACGGCGTCGGACTGCTCACCGCCTCCCTCCAGGCGGCGGCCGACGAGACGGCGGAACGCGGGGGCACCAAGGTGGAGGCCCTCGACGCGATGATCAGGGCCGGTCTGGGCTTCATCGACCGCTATCCGGCCTTCACCCAGCTGTACGTCGCTGAACTGTGGCGCACCAACAGGGCCTGGCAGTCGACGCTCCTGGTCGTACGGCAGGAAGCCGTCGCCGTCGTCGAGACGGTGCTGCGCGACGGCGTCGCCAACGGCGAGCTCAGCAAGGAGATCGACATTCCGCTGACGGCGGCCGCGCTGGTCGGCATGGTGCTGGTGGCGGCGCTCGACTGGCAGGCGTTCCAGCGGGAGCGGACGATCGACGACGTCCACTCGGCGCTGTCACTGCTGCTGCGCGGCCGGGTGAGCGGCCACTAGCGCACGGCAGTGACAGCGCCGGTCCGGCGAGGCTCGATCCCCCCGAGCCTCGCCGGACCGGCGTTTCCCCGTACTCCCCCGTGAGTCCCCCGCGGATCCCCCGGCCCCCGTGTGCACCCCCGCTTCGTCAGGGGAGCCGCGCCGCCTCCGCCGCCCCGTGTCGGCGGTGTCGGCGCTGCGCCCCTTCCGTGGTCCCCACTCTTCCGTCTGCGCAGGTCGGAGCCCATCCGCGCAGCTACTCATCTCCCGCACTAGGTACGGATACTCAGGTCTGCGCGCTCGACCCCGGTGCGGCCCGGTGACGGCTGGTCCCGATCACGTCCGTGTGCGTTCGTACTCCCCCCGCTTCCCCTCCCCTCACTCCCCCTCCGTCCTCTCCGCCCCCGTCCTCTCCGTCCCTTCCGCCCCCTCGCGGGCTCCTGAACGGGTTGTCAGTGGTGGCCGATACAGTCCCTGGCATGGCACGGATTGTGGTGATCGGCTCCGGGATGGGCGCGATGGCGTCCGCCGCCCGGCTGGCCGTCGCGGGCCACCGCGTGGCGGTGTACGAGCGCGCGGCGACGTACGGCGGCGCGCTGGGCAGGTTCGAGCGGGACGGCTTCGTCTTCGACACGGGGCCCGGGCTGCTGCACCTGCCCGCCGTCTACCGGGACCTGTTCGTCAAGACCGGCAAGGAGCCCCTGGAGCGGTGCGTCGCGCTCACGCCCGTGGACCCCGCGAGCCGGCACCTCTTCGACGACGGTACGGACGTCTCGCTGCCCAGCGCCTCGCGCGCCCAGGTCGTCTCCGCGCTGGACGCCGCGCTCGGCGCGGGGGCCGGTGAGCGCTGGGGCGACTTCCTGAACCGCGCCCGTGACGCGTGGGACAGGACCAGACGGCCGCTGCTCGAAGAACCGCTGCGGCCGGACTGGCAGGTGCTCGGCCGCGATCCGTATCCGTCGGTGCGCCGGCGCAGGGTGCTGCGGCGCGACCAGCAGGCGGCCACGGTCGGGGAGATCGGGGCGTGGGAGCTGGCGGAGCCCCGGCTGGCGGCCCTGCTGGACAGCTACGCCCTGGCGTACGGGCTCGATCCGCGCAGCGCGCCCGCGGCGGCGGCCGTGCTGCCGTACATGGAGCAGACCTTCGGCAGCTGGTACGTGCGCGGCGGGATGCGGGAGCTAGCGCGGGCGCTGTACGAGCGGTGTCTCGCCCGGAAGGTGGAGTTCGCCTTCGGCGCCGAGGTGGTCGCGGTCACGGAGAAGGACGGCCGCGCGGCGGGCGTGGAGCTGGCGGACGGCACGGTCGTCGAAGCGGACTCGGTGGTCTTCGGCGCGGACCCCCGCGCCCTCGCCGGGATGACGCCGGGGCGCCAGGTGTGGGCGCCGGGTGACGTGGAGCCGGGGCCCGGGGCCCCGGGCCGGTTCACGGTGTTCCTCGCGCTGCGCGGCGGCCGCCCGGACGGCACGGTCCACCGGACGGTGGTCCACTCCCCCGACGCCGGTGCGGAGGCGTCCGCGGCGTTCCGCGGTGAGCACGCCGAGCGTCCCACCGTCACCGTGCTGCGGCCCGACGACCCGCTGACGCGCCCTGACGACGCCCACGAGGCGGTCACACTCACGGCGACCGTGGCGGCGCACGGGCCGGTCGACTGGACGGACGAAGCGCTCGTCGCGCGGTACGCCGACGAGGTGGTCGAGGCCGCGCTCCCGGCCGTGCCGGACCTGCGGGAGCGGTTGCTGTGGCGCGAGGTCCGCACCCCGGCGGACACCGTGGCCGCGACCGGCGCCGTGGGAGGTGCGGTGCCGCCGCCCGCGCTGGCGGGGGCCGGGGGCCGCCATCTGCACGCGGCCAACACCACCCGGCTGCCCGGTCTGCTGCTGGCCGGGGGCTGGGCGCACCCCGGGGGCGGGCTCGCGCATGCCGGAATGTCCGGGGCGCTCGTCGCGGGCCTCGTCGTCGAGGGCGACGGCTTCCGCGGCTCGCAGTAGCAAGCCGGGCAGCAGGCGGTCAGTAGCGGTACTGCTCGTTGTGGCCGGTGGTGTCGTAGCCGCTCTGGTACGGCTCCTGGGCCGGCTGCGGGCTCCCGAAGGGCTGCTCGCCGTCGCGCTGCTGCGGGACCCAGACACCGCCGGGCGGCGTCTCGTTGCCGTACTCCTGGCCGCCGTACGGCTGGGTGCCGATGTACGGGTCGGAGTACGCGGCGTACTGGTGCGGGCCCGAGGCGTAGTCGTACTGACCGGCGTAGGTGTCCTGACCGGCGTAAGTGTCCTGACCGGCGTAGGTGTCCTGACCGGCGTAGGTGTCCTGGCCCGGCTGGTCGTGGCCGGAGTGGGAGTCGTACACGCCGTACCCGGCGCCGAAGCCGTCGCTCCGGGGCTGCTGTGCCGCGTACGCCGCCACGTCGTACACGCCGTACTGCCCGGTCTCGTCCGGGAGGGGCTCCACCGGTGCGTACACCGGTTCCGCCGGGACGGCCGGCTCGTACTCGAGGTCCGACACCTGCAGCGTCGGCTCCTGCTCGACGGCCCGCACACCGCGCTTGCGGCGGCGGTTCTCACCGGGCCTGCCGCCGATCGCCCAGCCCGTCGAGAAGCCGCGGCGGAACGAGAGCGTGACGTACGTCTGGCCGATGGCGAACGCGACGGCACCGCCCACGATCACGAACACGGAGGGCAGCAGCACACCGAGGACCACGCCCATGAAGCCGGTGAAGGCCAGCAGCCGCCACCTCAGCCGCGCCTTGTACTGCAGCAGCACCTCGCCGAGCAGCCACAGCGCGACGATTCCGAATGCGATGTAGAGGACCGTCCAGCCGCCCATGCCCGCCCCCTCCTGCGGCCGTCACCGCGGAGGAGGGCGGGTACGGCCGGTCACGACTGCGCGTGCAGTCCGAGATTCTCGTAGATTTCGAGCGTCGCCGTGGAGTTGTTGAGCGTGATGAAGTGCAATCCGGGCACACCTTCGGAGAGCAGCCTCGCGCAGAACTCCGTGGCGAAGTCGATGCCAATGGAGCGTACAGCCGCGGGATCGTCCTTGACGGCGAGGATCCGCTCTTTCAGCTCCGCCGGAAGCGTGGCGTTGCTGAGCTGCGGAAACCGCTCCAGCTGCTTGACGCTGGTGAGAGGCATGACCTCGGGGATGATCGGGGTCTCGCAGCCGGCTGCCTGGACCCGGTCGCGCATCCGCAAATAACTCTCCGGATCGAAGAACATCTGGGTAATCGCGTAATCTGCGCCCGCGCGGCACTTGTCCACGAAGTGCCGGATGTCGGTGTCCCAGTCGGTCGAGCGCGGGTGCATCTCGGGGAAGGCCGCGACGCCCACGCAGAAGTCGCCGGACTCCTTGATGAGCCGGACGAGCTCGGCGGCGTACCGCACGCCCTGCGGGTGCTCGATCCACTCGCCCATCGGGTCGCCGGGCGGGTCTCCGCGCACGGCGAGGATGTTCCGGATCCCGGCGTCCGCGTACTGCCCGACCATGTTGCGCAGTTCGGCGACGGAGTGGTCCACCGCGGTGAGGTGCGCGACCGGGGTGAGCGTGGAGTCGGCGGCGATCTGCTGGGTGGCGCCGACCGTGCCGGCACGGGTGGACCCTCCGGCCCCGTAGGTCACGGAGACAAAGCTGGGGGCCACCGCCTCGACCCGGCGCAGCGCGTTCCAGAGACTCCGCTCCCCCTTTTCGGTCCTGGGGGCGAAGAACTCGAACGAATACGAAGTTTTGCCGGTCGCGAGCAGATCACGCACAGTAGGTGCGTGATCCGTCCTGGTCGAAGCTGTGCCAAGGGCCATGTCCGCAGGTTAACCAGGGCTCGGCGATGCCCCAACCAGAGCGGGCTTTTTATCCGTATTGCCGGATTGTTGTCCACTCCGTGGACAGCCGTGGACAGCCGTGAACGGCCATGGGCGGTTACGCGGCGTACGCCCTGACCCTCTTGGCGAGCTCCGCCGCGGCGGCCGCCGGATCGTCGGCCTCGGTGATCGCCCGTACGACCACGACCCCGCGGGCACCCGCGTCCAGCACCTCGTCGAGGTTGCCCGCGTCGATGCCGCCGATCGCGAACCACGGGCGGTCCTGGCGCAGCCCGGCGGCGTACCGGACGAGGCCGAGGCCCGGGGCGTACCGGCCGGGCTTGGTGGGGGTGGGCCAGCAGGGCCCCGTGCAGAAGTAGTCCACGCCGGGCTCCGCGACGGCCGCGTCCACCTCGGACTCGCCGTGCGTGGAACGGCCGACGAGGACGTCGGCGCCGAGGATCGCGCGCGCGGCCGGGACCGGCAGGTCGCCCTGTCCCAGGTGCAGCACACCGGCGCCGACGGCGTGGGCCACGTCGGCCCGGTCGTTCACGGCGAGCAGCTTGCCGTGCCTGCGGCAGGCGTCGTCGAAGACCTGGAGGTGCTCCAGCTCCTCGGCGGCCTCCATGCCCTTGTCGCGCAGCTGCACGATGTCCACGCCGGAGGACAGGACGGCGTCCAGGAACTCCGGGAGGTCGCCCTGGCGCTTGCGCGCGTCCGTGCACAGGTACAGCCGGGCACCGGCGAGCTGCTCGCGCGCCGTCGTGGAAATCTCCGTGGACGTGGACGTAGGCATGGTGGTGTCCCCCCGTGGGCGGGCGGTGCACAGGCCGGCGAAGGCCCGTGCACCGCGTGCGGTTGTGTCGTCAGTGATCAGACGGCGAGCGCCTGGGCGCGCCGCTTCACCTCCGTGCCGCGATTCTCACTCAGCGCCTGCGCGGGGGTGCCGGGCAGGGTCGGGTCGGGGGTGAAGAGCCACTCGAGCATCTCTTCGTCGGAGAAGCCGTCGTCCCTCAGGAGGGTCAGGGTCCCGGCGAGACCCTTGACCACCTTGTCGCCGTCGATGAAGGCGGAAGGCACCTGAAGCACCCGGTTCTCTCCGCGGCGTACGGCGATCAGCTGGCCTTCTTTGACCAGCTGCCGGACGCGCGTCACCTCGACATCGAGCTTTTCCGCGATGTCGGGGAGGTTGAACCAGGCAGGGACGAGAGCATCGATCTTTGCGTCAATCTCGGTCACGGGACAAGCGTGCCATCTGGGACTGACAGTCGGTAGTCGGGGCCTGCCGTGCGGCCCCGACTACCGGCCTAAAGGGTGGTGCTCTTGAGCGGGACGGACGGATCGGCGACCCGGTCCGGGTCCAGCGGGACACCCGCCGCGATGAGCCTGCGCCCCTGCGCGAGATCGCGCGGCCGGGCCACGGTGAGCAGCGCGACCAGCGCTCCCTGCCGCAGCCAGCACACCGACCAGTCGGCGTCGGCCGGGTCGCCGCGCCACACCGTCGTGTCGGCGTGGGCGTGGTGGCCCGCGTACTGCACGAAGCGGCCGAACTGCTCGGACCAGAAGTACGGGACGGGGTCGTAGTCCCGCGGCGTCTCGCCGAGGATGTCCGCCGCGACCGTGTGCGGGCCCTGGAGCGCGTTGTCCCAGTGGTGGACGAGCAGGCGTTCGCCGTAGCGGACGGAGGGGAAGGAGGCGCAGTCCCCGACCGCGTACACATCGGGGAGCGAGGTGCGCAGGCGGGCGTCGGCGGTGACGGATCCGTCCGGGCCGAGCTCGATCCCCGAGCCCGCGAGCCAGGCTGTCGCGGGTCTGGCGCCGATGCCGACGACCACCGCGCCGGCCGCGAGCCGACGGCCGTCGGCGAGGACGACCGTGCCGGGCTCGATGTGCGCGACGCGCGCGCCGGTGAGGAGTTCGGCACCGCTCTCGGCGTACCAGGCGGCCATCGGGGCCGCGACCTCGGCGGGCAGGGTGCCCGCGAGCGGCCGGTCCGCCGCCTCGACGACGGTCACCGCGCAGCCCGCCCCGCGGGCGGCCGTGGCGAACTCCGCGCCGATCCAGCCCGCCCCGACGACCACGATGTCGTGCTGCCGGCCGAGCACGGGCCGCAGCCGCGCGGCGTCGTCGAGGGTGCGCAGGAGGTGCACTCCGGGTACGCCCTCGCTGCCGGGCAGTACGAGGGGCAGCGCCCCGGTGGCGACGACCAGCACGTCGTACGGAACGGGGCCCGAGGGCGTGTCGATCTCGTGCGCCCCGGGGCGCACGCCCGTCACTTCGCGCCCCAGGTGGAGCTCGATGCCGAGCGCCTCGAAGTCGACGTCGAAGGCCGACTCCTCGGCGTGGCCGAGCAGCACCGCCTTGGACAGCGGCGGCCTGTCGTACGGCTGGTGCGGCTCGGCGCCGATCAGCGTGACGGAACCGGTCCAGCCCTGCTCGCGCAGGGACACCGCGGTCTGGACACCGGCCATTCCCGCGCCGACGATGACGACGCGCCGCTCTGTCTGCCTCTGCTCGCTCACCCGGTCACTGTAGGACGGCGCGCCCCGCCGCCCTCGTCGGGACCCCGGAGGAAGAGCTCCGGCACAGCGTCACAGGGGCAGTTGCTCGACGACGCTCGTCCCACTGCCCTCCTGGGACTCCCAGGCCCAGGTCTCCTCCAGCCGCACGCGCCCGTCGGGGAGGTCGGTGACGGTGGACGCGCAGTGCCCCGACGAGGTCGTGCCGTCCTGCTTCAGCTGTACGTAACGGAAGTCCAGCGCGTCGCCCTCGCGGGTGCCGACGAGATGGCCCCGTACGACGTCGCCGCCCGCGTACTCGGCCCAGATCCGGCCGTCCTCCTCGTGGTACGTGAACCGGGTCCGTGTCCCGACCTGGCCGGGGGCCTGGTCGGCGACCGGCGAGAGGACGAGTCCGTCGAGCGAGCGGGCCACAGGAGTCGCTCCCTTACAGCGCGTCGGGGCCTGGCGTTAGGGTGGCCACCGTAAAGCACTCGCGGGAGCCCGGACGTACCGGGCTGAGAGGGAGGCTGGGCGGCCTCCGACCGTACGAACCTGATCCGGGTCATGCCGGCGAAGGGAGGGGCTGGACGCCCATGCCGCGTACATCGTCAGACGTCCTCGTCGTCGGGGGCGGAATCATCGGCCTGGTCACGGCCTGGCGGGCGGCGCAGCGCGGGCTGCGCGTCGCCGTCGCCGATCCGCAGCCGGGCGGCGGGGCCGCGCAGGTCGCGGCCGGAATGCTCGCCGCCGTCACCGAACTCCACTACGGGGAGCAGACGCTCCTCGGCCTCAATCTCGTGTCCGCCGAGCGCTATCCCGCGTTCGTCGCCGAGCTGGAGGCGGCGAGCGGACAGGCCACCGGCTACCGCCCCTGCGGCACGCTCGCCGTCGCGCTCGACACGGACGACCGCGCCCATCTGCGTGAACTCCATGCCCTGCAACGCCGCTCCGGGCTCGCGTCGGAGTGGCTCACGGGGCGCGAGTGCCGCCGCCTGGAGCCGATGCTCGCGCCGGGCGTGCGCGGGGGCCTGCGGGTCGACGGTGACCACCAGGTCGACCCGAGACGGTTGGCCGCAGCCCTTCTGACGGCCTGTGAGCGGGCCGGAGTGGTCTTCCACCGCGGCTGGACCGACCGGCTCCGTGTCGTACGGGAGCGGGCCGCCGGCGCCGTGCTGGCGGACGGGACGGAGCTCACCGCCGGCCAGGTCGTACTGGCGGCCGGAAGCCTCAGCGGCCGGCTGGCGGGCGTACCGCAGGAGGTGCTGCCGCCGGTACGGCCCGTGAAGGGGCAGGTGCTGCGGCTGTCCGTGCCGCGGGCGTACGCGCCCTTCCTGAGCCGGACGGTGCGTGCCGTGGTGCGGGGCAGCCACGTCTACCTCGTGCCGCGCGAGAACGGCGAACTGGTCGTCGGAGCGACCAGCGAGGAGCTCGGCTGGGACACGACGGTCACGGCGGGCGGGGTGTACGAACTGCTGCGCGACGCGCACGAGCTGATGCCGGGCATCACCGAACTCCCGCTGACGGAGACCCGCGCGGGGCTGCGGCCCGGCTCCCCGGACAACGCGCCGCTGCTCGGGCCGACCGCGCTGGAGGGGCTGCACCTGGCCACCGGGCACTACCGCAACGGGGTGCTGCTCACACCGGTGACAGGCGATGCGATGGCCGCTGTACTGGCCGGTGGGGAGCTGCCGGACGAGGCGCGTCCGTTCAGTCCGCTGCGTTTCGCCCCGGCCTCTGCCGCTCCCCCCTCCTCCCCCGTCTCCGTACCGCAGGAGCAGCCCGCATGACCATCTCCGTGAACGGCGAGAACCGCGAGGTCGACGCCGGTACGACGCTGGGCGCGCTCGTCGCGGCCCTCACCCGGGCCCCTTCGGGGGTCGCCGCCGCCCTCAACGAAACCGTCGTGCCGCGCGGGCAGTGGGATGTCACCGTGCTCGGCGACGGCGACCGCATCGAAGTCCTCACCGCAGTCCAGGGAGGCTGAACCATGGCCGACGACCTTCTGACCATCGGCGACACCACGTTCTCCTCACGGCTGATCATGGGGACGGGCGGGGCGCCGAGTCTCGACGTACTGGAACGCTCTCTCGTCGCGTCCGGGACCGAGCTGACGACCGTCGCGATGCGGCGGCTGGACCCGACCGTCCAGGGATCGGTGCTTTCCGTACTGGAGAAGCTGGGCATCCGGGTGCTGCCGAACACTGCGGGGTGTTTCACGGCGGGCGAGGCCGTGCTGACGGCGCGCCTCGCGCGGGAGGCGCTGGGTACGGACTGGGTGAAGCTGGAGGTCGTCGCCGACGAGCGGACGCTGCTGCCCGATCCGATCGAGCTGCTGGACGCGGCGGAGACGCTGGTGGACGACGGTTTCACCGTCCTGCCCTACACGAACGACGATCCTGTGCTGGCGCGGAAGCTGGAGGACGTGGGGTGTGCGGCGATCATGCCGCTGGGGTCGCCGATCGGATCGGGGCTCGGCATCCGCAACCCGCACAATTTCCAGCTGATCGTGGAGCACGCGCGCGTGCCGGTCGTGCTGGACGCGGGGGCGGGTACGGCGTCGGACGCGGCGCTGGCGATGGAGCTGGGGTGCGCGGCGGTGATGCTGGCGTCGGCGGTGACGCGGGCGCAGGAGCCGGTGCTGATGGCCGAGGCGATGCGGCACGGGGTGGAGGCGGGACGGCTGGCGTACCGGGCCGGGCGGATTCCCCGGCGCCATTTCGCGGAGGCGTCGTCGCCGGTGGCGGGGCGGGCGGTGCTGGACCCGGAACGCCCGGCGTTCTGACCTGGCCGGCCGCTGTGCGGGGCTTCCCCCCGCCCCTTCCCGAACCGGGGCGAGCCCCAGCGCGGGAGAAGGCCCGCCGCAGGCGCCGACGCCCGCCCCCGCGTCACAGCTCCGCTGCAATGCCGCCCCCGGAACCCGCACCCGCAGGACGTGTCAGCGGCGGCTCGTAGACTCGCCCCGTGGATACGACCCTTCAGGACCCGCTCGTCGGGCACGTGCTCGACGGCCGCTACCGCGTCGATGCGCGCATCGCCGTCGGCGGCATGGCCACGGTCTACCGGGCCGTCGACACCCGTCTCGACCGGGTGCTCGCCCTCAAGGTGATGCACCCCGCCCTCGCCGCCGACGGCTCCTTCGTGGACCGGTTCATCCGGGAGGCGAAGTCGGTCGCCCGGCTCGCGCACCCGAACGTGGTCGGCGTCTTCGACCAGGGAACGTCCGGGGAGTACGTCTACCTCGCCATGGAGTACGTCGCCGGGTGCACCCTGCGCGACGTACTGCGCGAGCGCGGCGCTCTCCAGCCCCGTGCCGCCCTCGACATCCTGGAGCCGGTGCTGGCCGCGCTCGGGGCCGCGCACCGCGCCGGCTTCGTGCACCGGGACATGAAGCCGGAGAACGTCCTGATCGGGGACGACGGCCGGGTCAAGGTCGCCGACTTCGGTCTCGTACGGGCCGTGGACACCGTCACCAGCACCACCGGATCGGTCCTCGGCACCGTGTCGTACCTCGCGCCCGAGCAGATAGAGCACGGCACGGCCGACACCCGTGCCGACGTCTACGCCTGCGGCGTCGTGCTGTACGAGATGCTGACCGGCGCCAAACCGCACTCCGGCAGCACCCCCGCGCAGGTTCTCTACCGGCACCTCCACGAGGACGTGCCCGCTCCGTCCGCCGCCGTTCCCGGGCTCGCGGCCGTTCTGGACGAGCTGGTCGCGGGCGCCACCGCGCGCGATCCGGAGATCCGTCCGTACGACGCCGTGGCGCTCCTCGCACAGGCCAGGGAGGCACGCGCCGCGCTCAGCGACGAGCAGCTCGACGCGGTGCCGCCGCAGGCCCGCGCCCAGGCGCACGACGGCGCCGAGGACCGTACGAGCGTCATTCCGCGCGCGATCGTGGCCCCCGGCGGCAACGGCGGCAACGGTGACGAGCCCCTCAACCGCACCAGCCGGCTCCGGATGCCTCCGCCGCAACCGGCGGCGGTGCCCTCCAGGCGCGCCGTCGCGCCCAGGCGTGGCGTGCTCGCGGCCGTGACCGCCGTCCTGCTCGTCCTCGGAGTCGGCGCCGGCGTCTGGTACATCAACTCCGGACAGTTCACCCACGTCCCTTCCCTCCTCGGCCAGACGCAGAAGGAGGCCGCCGAGCGGCTCTCCGCCGCCGGTCTCGAAGTGAAGGAGGTGCGGCGCGAGTACAGCGAGGCGTACGACCGCGGCACGGTCATGAAGAGCGACCCCGCCTCCCGTGCCCGTATCCGTGACAACGGCTCCGTCACGCTGGTCGTCTCGCGCGGCCCGGAAACCGTGAAGGTCCCCGACGTCGGACGGCTGCCGCTGGCCGAGGCCAGGGACAAGATCAAGAAGGCCGGCCTGGCCCCCGGCATCGTCACCAGGACGTTCAGCGAGGGCGTCCCGCAGGGCTCCGTCGTCAGTACGACCCCGCGCGCCGGCACCGAGCGGCACCCGGACTCCGCGATCGCCCTCGTCGTCAGCAAGGGCGCCCCCGTGGAGGTGCCCGACGTGACCGGCGAGAGCGTGGAGGACGCCACCTCCGAACTGGAGGAGGCCGGGCTCACCGTGAAGGTCGCGCCCGGACGCGTCACCTCCCGGGAGGAGGCGGGATCGGTCGTCAGGCAGTCCGCGGCCGAGGGCGACCGGCTCGCCGAGGGGGACACCGTCACGCTGACAGTGTCCAAGGGGCCGCGCATGATTTCCGTGCCCGATGTGGTCGGTGACGACGTCGACGACGCCAAGCGCACGCTCCGGGAGGCGGGCTTCGAGGTGGAGGTGGACCGCCCCTTCCTCTCCTTCAGCGACAAGATCGCGAGCCAGTCGGTCGAGGAGGGCGACGAGGCTCCGGAGGGCAGCACGATCACGATCAGGACCAAGGGCCTGTAGGAGTCCGCCGGTGCGAGGGGCCGCCGGCCGGACGGCGGCCCCTCGCACCGGCTTCGTACCGGCCTCCGCACGGGCGTCCTGGCATCCTTGATACCGATGAGCAACGCACCTTTCCCCTCCCGAAACCCCGTCGGCAGTCATGTACTCGTAGCCGGCGGTCTCGCCACGAACGGCCTCGCGTACGCCCGTGAGCTGGGCGCCGAAGCCGTCCAGGTCTTCGTCGCCAACCCGCGCGGCTGGGCGACGCCCACCGGAAACCCCGCCCAGGACGAGCTGTTCCGCGCGGCCTGCGCCGCCGAGCGGATACCGGCGTACGTCCATGCCCCCTACCTGATCAACTTCGGTTCGCACACCGAGGCCACCGCCGAGAAGTCCGTGGAGTCACTGCGGCACTCGCTGCGCCGCGGACGCGAGATCGGCGCGCTGGGCGTGGTGGTGCACACCGGCTCGGCGACCGGCGGCCGGCCGCGTTCGGAGGCGCTCGCGCAGGTACGCACGCACCTGCTGCCGCTCCTCGACGAGCTGACGCACGACGACGACCCGCTGCTGCTGCTCGAGTCGACGGCGGGGCAGGGCTCCTCCCTGTGCTCGCGCACCTGGGACTTCGGCCCGTACTTCGAGGCGCTCGACGCGCACCCCAAGCTGGGCGTCTGCCTCGACACCTGCCACATCTACGCGGCGGGGCACGATCTCGCGGAGCCCGGCGGAATGAAGCAGACGCTGGACCTGCTGGTGGACACGGTCGGCGAGGGCCGGCTCAAGCTGATCCACGCCAACGACTCGAAGGAAGGCGTCGGCGCGCACAAGGACCGCCACGAGAACATCGGCTCCGGCCGCATCGGCTCGGAGCCGTTCCGCGAACTGTTCGCGCATCCGGCGACCGAGGGCGTACCGCTGACGATCGAGACGCCGGGCGGCAAGGAGGGCCATGCGGCCGATGTGGCGCGACTGAAGGAGCTGCGCGACTCATGAGATTCACCGAAACTCATCGATGAATACCCCTGGGGGGTATATAGTTCTGTCTGCGGCAGGAATCGTTACCCGACCTTGGGGGCACGCCATGCAGCACGACACGCACACGCACCACATGCACCACGGCCACGCAGGTCACGAAGACCACGCCGGTCACGGCAAGGTCAGCTGGTCCATGGCCGCCCGGGCCACACTCCACTGCCTCACCGGCTGCGCCATCGGTGAGGTGCTGGGCATGGTCATCGGCACCGCGCTCGGGTGGGGCGACATGCAGACGATGATCCTGGCGATCACCCTGGCCTTCTTCTTCGGTTACGCCCTCACCCTGCGCGGCGTCCTCAAGGCCGGCGTCGGCTTCAGGACCGCCTTCCGGGTCGCCCTCGCCGCCGACACCCTCTCCATCGCGGTGATGGAGCTGATCGACAACGGCGTGCTCGCGCTGTGGCCCGGCGCGATGGACGCACACCTCACCGACGGAATGTTCTGGGGCGTACTCGCCTTCGCCCTCTTCGCCGCTTTCCTCATCACCACACCCGTCAACAAGTGGATGATCGGCCGCGGCAAGGGCCACGCGGTGGTCCACCCGTACCGCCACTGACCGGAGGCCGGAGGGGACGGGCACGGCCCGCCGGGCCCTACAGCTCGGGGCCGTCCCCCGGCTCCTCCTGGTAGGAGTACCGCTGCTCACGCCAGGGGTCGCCGACGTTGTGGTAGCCGCGCTCCTCCCAGAAACCGCGGCGGTCCGCCGTCATGTACTCGACGCCCCGGACCCACTTGGGCCCCTTCCAGGCGTACAGGTGCGGTACGACCAGGCGCAGCGGAAATCCGTGCTCGGCGGTCAGCAGTTCACCGCCCTTGTGGGTGGCGAAGATGGTCCGGTCGGAAGTGAAGTCGGCGAGCCGCAGGTTGGCGCTGAAGCCGTACTCGGCCCAGACCATGACGTGCGTGACACTCGGCGCGGGGGGCGCGAGTTCGACGAGCTTACGAGCGAGTACGCCACCCCATTCGGCCCTGAGCATGCTGAATTTCGTGACGCAGTGCAGATCGGCCTCGACCGTGGCGAACGGGAGCGCCGAGAATTCCTCGTGGTTCCAGCAGCGCTTGTCGCCGTCCGCCGTGGCGCCGAAAACCCTGAACTCCCAGCGGTCCGGCTTGAACTTGGGTACGGGACCGTAGTGGGTGACCGGCCAGCCACGCTGCAGTCGCTGTCCCGGCGGAAGTTCGGGCTGCGCTGATTCGTGATGTTCCCGGCTTTCCGGCTGACCCATGACTCCATGGTGACAGACTGCAAGAGGTGGTCATGACCAGGTCTGACCATATTCGGGGCAACTCCTGATAAGCCTGCACTTACTGGACGCCTCCCACCCGTGGTGCGAGGATGCGCGGAAACTGCCCAGTACCACGCCTGGAAGGAGCCTCTGCGATGCAGGGCGACCCCGAGGTCATCGAATTCCTCAACGAGCAGCTGACTGCCGAGCTGACCGCCATCAACCAGTACTTCCTGCACGCCAAGATGCAGGACAACTTCGGCTGGACGAAGCTCGCCAAGTACACCCGGGCCGAGTCGTTCGACGAGATGAGGCACGCGGAGACACTGACCGACCGGATTCTCTTCCTGGACGGCCTGCCGAATTACCAGCGGCTTTTCCACGTACGGGTGGGGCAGACCGTCACCGAGATGTTCCAGGCCGACCGGCAGATCGAGGTCGAGGCGATCGACCGCCTCAAGCGCGGCATCGAGGTCATGCGGGCCAAGGGCGATGTCACGTCGGCGAACATCTTCGAGGACATCCTCAAGGACGAGGAGCACCACATCGACTATCTCGACACCCAGCTGGAGCTGGTCGAGAAGCTCGGTGAGGCGCTCTACATCGCCCAGCTGATCGAGCAGCCGGAGAGCTGACCGGGCGAGCCGATCAGGCCGCTTCGGAGAGGCGTGTCCCGGCGAGGGGCGACGGGTCGGCGAGTGCCGCCGCGTCCAGCGCCGTCCCGCCCTGTTCGATCAGCGCGCGGCGCGGGCATCCGCCGCGGCCGAGAAGCCCCTGGATCGTGCGTACGCAGGAGCCGCAGTCCGTTCCCGCTTTGCTGACCGACGCGATCTGGCGCGGTGTGCAGGCACCGGCGGCAGCGTGCTCCTTGATCTGCCGATCCGTTACGCCGAAGCAGGAACAGACGAACACGCGGCACACCTCCTGACACGGGCGAGGGGGACGGCTAATCGGTAAGGCCAACCTAACCTTACCCGCCGTCCCCCGCACGCAAAAGCCCCGGTTACGGCTGTGGGGCGCGGATCACATTCGATCCGCGCCCCACAGCCGTTCCGTGCTCCTACGGCCTACTGATCGCGGTACATCTCGGCGACCAGGAACGCCAGGTCCAGCGACTGGCTGCGGTTGAGCCGCGGGTCGCAGGCCGTCTCGTAGCGCTGGTGCAGGTCGTCGACGAAGATCTCGTCGCCGCCGCCCACGCACTCGGTGACATCGTCACCGGTCAGCTCGACGTGGATGCCGCCCGGGTGCGTACCGAGGGCCTTGTGCACCTCGAAGAAGCCCTTGACCTCGTCGAGTACGTCGTCGAAGCGACGCGTCTTGTGCCCGGAGGCGGCCTCGTAGGTGTTGCCGTGCATCGGGTCGGTCACCCACGCCACGGCCGCGCCGGACGCCGTGACCTTCTCGACCAGCTCGGGGAGCTTGTCGCGGACCTTGTCGGCACCCATGCGGACGACGAAGGTGAGCCGGCCGGGCTCGCGGTCCGGGTCGAGCTTGTCGACGTAGCTCAGGGCCTCGTCGACCGTGGTCGCCGGGCCGAGCTTCACGCCGATCGGGTTGCGGATCTTCGAGGCGAACTCGATGTGCGCGCCGTCGAGCTGGCGGGTGCGCTCACCGATCCACAGCATGTGGCCCGATACGTCGTACAGGTGGCCCGTACGCGAGTCGACCCTGGTCAGGGCGGTCTCGTAGTCCATGAGCAGCGCTTCGTGCGAGGCGTAGAACTCGACCGTGCGGAACTCCGCGGGGTCGGTCCCGGCCGCCTTCATGAAGTTCAGCGCGTTGTCGATCTCGCGGGCGAGCTGCTCGTAGCGCTGCCCGGAGGGGGAGGACTTCACGAAGTCCTGGTTCCAGGCGTGCACCTGGCGCAGGTCCGCGTAACCGCCGGTGGTGAAGGCGCGCACGAGGTTCAGCGTCGAGGCGGACGCGTGGTACATCCGCTTCAGCCGCTCGGGGTCCGGGATCCGGGCCTTCTCGGTGAACTCGAAGCCGTTGACGGAGTCGCCGCGGTAGGTCGGCAGGGTGACGCCGTCGCGGGTCTCGGTGTTCTTGGAGCGCGGCTTGGAGTACTGGCCGGCGATCCGGCCCACCTTCACGACGGGCACGGAGGCGGCGTACGTCAGAACCGCGCCCATCTGGAGAAGGGTCTTGAGCTTGTTTCGGATGTGGTCGGCGGATACGCCGTCGAATGCCTCGGCGCAGTCGCCGCCCTGCAACAGGAACGCCTCGCCCTTGGCGACGGCTCCCAGTCGGGCGCGCAGCTGGTCGCACTCGCCCGCGAAGACGAGCGGCGGATACGACTCGAGGTCCGCGATCACATCGCGCAGAGCCTCGGCATCGGGGTACTCGGGCTGCTGCGCCGCGGGAAGGTCTCGCCAGGTGTTGCCACCCTCAGGGGTGGTCTTAGCGTTCACGGTCACCCTGACAACATTACGGGGTCAGCCCCCCAGTCCATGCTCTGGCCCACCAGATGAGACAGCACTTTCGGCCAGGGACCGCTCCCCCGCGCTCGGCGCGGCGAGCGCCAGGCCGCGGTGGGTGCGGCGCAGCATGAGGCGGGCCATGAAGGGATGCACCCTGCGTACGACGCCCCAGTAGAGGCGGCCGCGCGTGGTGTCGGCCCCGGCCACCGTGCTCAGCGTCACGTACCGGTCGTCGACCAGGATGGACGCCCGCGCCCGGACGCCCGCCGTGTCGACGTTCATCAGCAACTCGCCGCCCTCGCGTGCCACGACAGGGAAGGCGTCCCGCAGAATGCCCGTCCAGGCGTCCGGATCGCGCGGCATTCCGGGCAGCAGTTCCATCCGGTAGGCGTCCTGGTACACCGGGCGGTCGAGAGCGGTACGGATCAGCCCGGCACGCTCCGGAATGTCCACGGCCGCCGCTCTGGCCCAGTTCAGCCGGTGGAGCAGCCGCACCCACGCCGACCACCGCACGGGGCGCTCCACCCCGCCGGCCGCCGCCCGCTCGATGTTGTCGAAGCACTCCTCGACCACCGTGCCGTGGACCGCTTTCACGACCGCGAGCCACAGCAGGAGCCGGGCGCCCCGCTGGTCCTGCTCCAGTACGTGCCGCACGACGCAGCGCCCGGGCCCGAGCGGCTCCACCGTCATCTCGTGGAACCCGTTGTCGGGCGGCGCGAACGTGAAGCGGACCCGGCGGCCCGGTTCGTACGCCGAGACGCTGTAGCGGACCGGACCGTGGCCACCGGCGGCCCCGACCGCGAGCGGGCCGTCGAAGCGCATGGGCTCCCAGGCCGGTGTGGGAAAGACCGGGTCGTCCGCCGCGGCAAGGCGGTCGAGCAGCGGCCCGACCACCTCCGCGGGGGCCTCGACGGTGCGCTCGTGGACATCGCGGATCGCACTCATGACGAACCTCCATACGCTGGCGTATGGAGCACCATACGGTACCGTACGGACATGGCACAACGGCAGGACAAGAAGCAGGACAAGAAGGAGAAGAAGGCCCGGCTGAGCGCGCGGGACTGGGCGGACGCCGCGCTCACCGCGATCGGTGAGGGCGGCCTCGCGGCGGTCGCCGTGGAACCGCTCGCCGCCCGGCTCGGCACGACCAAGGGCAGCTTCTACTGGCACTTCACCAACCGCGAGGCGCTCATCGAGGCCGCGCTCGCCCGCTGGGCCGAGACCGCGACCGAGGCGGCCATCACCGAGATCGACACCGAGCCCGACCCGGCCTCCCGCATCCGCAGGCTCTTCACCGAGGCCACCGTGTCGGCCATCGACGACCCACTGGAGGTCTCCCTGCTCGCCACCGCCTCGCACCCGCAGGTCGCGGCGGCCCTGAAGCGCGTGACCGAGCGCCGCGTCGAGTACGTGGCCGGGCTCTTCGCCGATCTCGGCTTTTCCGAGCCGGAGGCCCGCCGCCGGGGGCTGCTCGCGTACAGCGTCTACCTGGGACACAGCCAGCTGGGGCACGCCGCCCCTTCCGTACTGCCCGAGGGCGACGAACTCGGCTCGTACCTCGAATCGGCGCTCGACGCGCTGATGCGCCTGCGGCCGGACCCATCGGGAGGCCGATGCCCCGGTGACGTGTGATCGACTCGTGAGACACGCATGACACCGGCCCCGGGGTCCGCTAGGGTGCGGAGCATGTTCGCGCAGACGACTCAGAACTGGTGGTGGACCGCTCATCCGGCGGCCCACTGAACACATCGCGCGCACTGAATCGCGAAGGCCGCCCGAGGGGCGGCCTTTGGTGTTTCCAGGGGCTGTTCCTCTCCACCGGAAGGAACACCACCGATGCTCATCAGCACTCTCCTCGACGACACCCGCCCCTTCGCCCTCCTGCGCCGGCGGACGCCGGGCCGTGACCACGACACCGTCGAGCTGCTGATCGGGGACGTCCACGAGGCCGCGCGCCTGGCCGACATCCCGGCCGGCGCCGACGACCTGCCCGCGCTCGCGCTGGTGCCGTTCCGGCAGATCAGGGAGCGCGGGTTCGACGTGCGCGACGACGGGACACCCCTGAGCGTGCTGGTCGCCGCCGAGACGTACGCGCTGCCGCTCGGCGACGTGCTGGCGCAGCTCCCCGCGCACGACGTCCGCGTCGAGGGCGGGGCCTTCGACATCGCGGACGAGGAGTACGCCGGGATCGTGCGGCGGGTCGTCGAGGACGAGATCGGGCGCGGCGAGGGCGCGAACTTCGTCATCCGCCGGACCTTCGAGGGCAGCGTCCCCGGCTTCTCGCGCGCCGACGCGCTGGCGCTGTTCCGGCGGCTGCTCGCCGGTGAGCGGGGGGCGTACTGGACGTTCGTCGTGCACACCGGGGAGCGCACGCTGGTCGGCGCGAGCCCCGAGGTGCACGTCCGGATGAGCGGCGGGACCGTCGTGATGAACCCGATCAGCGGCACCTACCGCTACCCGGCCCAGGGCCCGAGCACCGAGGGGCTGCTGGACTTCCTCGACGACGGCAAGGAGACGGCCGAGCTCTCGATGGTCGTCGACGAGGAGCTCAAGATGATGTGCACGGTGGGTGACATGGGCGGGGTCGTCGTCGGCCCGCGGCTCAAGGAGATGGCCCATCTCGCACACACCGAGTACGAGCTGCGGGGCCGGACGTCCCTCGACGTGCGCGAGGTGCTGAAGGAGACGATGTTCGCGGCGACCGTCACCGGGTCGCCGGTGCAGAACGCCTGCCGCGTGATCGAGCGCTACGAGACCGGAGGCCGCGGCTACTACGCGGGCGCACTGGCCCTCGTCGGCCGTGACGCGGGCGGCGCCCAGACCCTGGACTCGCCGATCCTGATCCGCACCGCCGACATCGCACCGGACGGCCGGCTGCGGGTGCCGGTCGGGGCGACGCTGGTGCGCGACTCGGACCCGCACAGCGAGGTCGCCGAGACCCATGCCAAGGCGGCGGGGGTGCTGGCGGCGCTGGGGGTGCGTCCCGCGAGGCCGGAGCGCGAGGGCGCGGGGCCGAAGCTCGCGGACGATCCGCGCGTACGGGAGGCGCTCGACGCGCGGCGCGCGTCCCTCGCGCCGTTCTGGCTGCGGATGCAGGAGCGCACGGCGTCCCTGGCCGGGCACGCGCTGGTGATCGACGCGGAGGACACCTTCACGGCGATGCTCGCGCATCTGCTGCGCTCGTCCGGGCTCGACGTGTCCGTACGGCGGTACGACGAGCCGGGCCTGCGGGAGGCCGCGCTCGCGCACGAGGGCCCCGTGGTGCTCGGCCCCGGGCCCGGGGACCCCTCCGACGCGGACGACCCCAAGATGCGGTTCCTGCGCGGACTCACGGTGGAACTGGTGCACGGGCACCGGCACGGGCTGCTCGGGGTCTGCCTGGGGCACGAGCTGCTGGCGGCCGAGCTGGGCCTGGAGACCGTACGCAAGCGGGTGCCGTACCAGGGGGCGCAGACCCGGATCGATCTCTTCGGGCGACCGGAGACCGTCGGTTTCTACAACAGCTTCGTCGCCCGCTGCGGCGAGGACGAGGCGGCGGAGCTGACCGCGCACGGCGTCGAGGTCAGCCGCGACCCGGCCACCGGCGAGGTGCACGCCCTGCGCGGGCCGGGCTTCGCGGGCGTGCAGTTCCACCCGGAGTCGGTGCTGACGCTGCGGGGCACGGCGATCGTGGGCGGACTGCTCGGTCAGCTCACGGCCGGCTCCGCCGGGACCAGGACGTTCTCGCTGCGGCGGCCCGCCGTGTAGTCGAGGACGTTCCCGAGCGTGGCCTCGACGATCTGGCCGACCGCGTCGGCGGTGTAGTACGCCTGGTGCGAGGTGACCAGGACGTTCGGGAGGGTGACGAGCCGGGCCAGGGTGTCGTCGTCGACGACTTCCAGGGACTTGTCCAGGAAGAAGAGCCCGGCCTCCGCCTCGTACACGTCGAGCCCCACGCCGGTGAAGCGGCCCAGGCGCAGTTCACGGACGAGAGCCGCGGTGTCGACGAGACCACCGCGGCTCGAGTTCACGAGGATCGCGTCGTCCTTCATGGCGCGCAGTTCGTCGGCGCCGATGAGACGGTGCGTGGCGGGCATCAGCGGCAGGTGCAGGCTGACCAGGTCGGACTCGGCGAGGAGGCGGTCCTTGTCGACGTACTCCATGCCCAGCCCGACGCAGGCGGGGTTCTGCACGACGTCCCAGCCGAGCAGGTTCATGCCGAAGCCGTGGGCGATGCGGGTGAACGCCTCGCCGATCCTGCCGGTGCCGAGGACACCGGCCGTACGGCCGCGCATGTCACGGCCGAGGAGCCCGTCGAGGCGGAAGTCGAAGTCGCGGGTGCGTCCGGCGGCGCGCACGATGCGGCGGTTGACGGCCATCGCGAGGGTCCAGGCGAACTCGGCGACGGAGTACGGCGAGTAGTACGAGACGCGGGCGACCGTCAGGCCGAGCCGCCCGGCGACGTCGAGGTCGATGTTGTTGAAACCGGTGGAACGCTGGGCGATCATCCTCGTTCCGCCGTCGGCGAGCGCGCGCAGGACACGCGCCCCCAGGTCGGCGTTGACGCTGGTGCTGATGATCTCGTGGCCGGCGGCGATGGGGGCGGTGTCCTCGCTGAGGAAGACATCGAGACAGCGGATCTCGTGGTGACCGGCGAAGGCGTTCTCGATCAGTGGTTTCTCGTCGGACTGCACACCGAATGCCAGGATTTCCACGATGTCTCCCTGGAGGGGCGGAAGCGGAGATATGGGCCGTACCGCACGCACAACGCGGATGCCGCGAATATACGGCCCACGTCTTCGCCCCGCTCAGCCGAAGAAGACCCCGACCTCGGCGTAGAGCTCCGGGTCGACCGTCTTGAGCCGCGCCGTCGCCTCCCTCATCGGCACCCGCACGATGTCCGTTCCGCGGAGCGCGACCATCGTGCCGAAATCACCGTCCCGTACGGCTTCGATCGCGTGCAGTCCGAACCGCGTCGCCAGCCACCGGTCGAAGGCGCTGGGCGTACCGCCGCGCTGGACATGGCCGAGGACCGTCGTCCTGGCCTCCTTGCCGGTGCGCTTCTCGATCTCCTTGGCCAGCCACTCGCCGACGCCCGAGAGCCGCACGTGCCCGAAGGAGTCGAGCGTGCCGTCCTTGAGGATCATCTCGCCGTCCCTGGGCGTCGCGCCCTCCGCGACGACGACGATCGGGGCGTACGACGCCTTGAAGCGGGAGGTGACCCAGTCGCAGACCCGCTCGATGTCGAAGCGCTGCTCGGGGATGAGGATGACGTTCGCGCCGCCCGCCAGACCCGAGTGCAGGGCGATCCAGCCGGCGTGGCGGCCCATCACCTCGACGACGAGGACGCGCATGTGCGATTCGGCGGTGGTGTGGAGGCGGTCGATCGCCTCGGTCGCTATGCCGACGGCGGTGTCGAAGCCGAAGGTGTAGTCGGTGGCGGACAGGTCGTTGTCGATGGTTTTCGGTACGCCGACGCACGGGACGCCGTACTCGTCGGACAGGCGGGTGGCCACGCCGAGGGTGTCTTCGCCGCCTATCACGACGAGCGAGTCGACCCCCAGCTCGGCGAGGTTCTCCTTCACCCGGCGGATGCCGTTCTCGGCCTGGAGCGGATTGGTGCGCGAGGAGCCGAGGATGGTGCCGCCGCGGGGCAGGATGCCGCGGACGGCCGGGATGTCGAGCCGTACGGTGTCGCCTTCGAGCGGTCCGCGCCAGCCGTCGCGGAAGCCGGTGAACTCGTACCCGTACTCCTGCACGCCCTTGCGTACGACGGCGCGGATGACCGCGTTGAGCCCGGGGCAGTCGCCTCCCCCGGTCAGTACTCCGACCCGCATGGAATTGTCCCTTCGCCACATTCGGCTGTGCCGTGTGCGGCCACGCTAGTGGTGACCCAGGTCACAGCGACACGGGGCGGAGGGACAATTCGGGGTCGCACGGGCGGGCGCACTGGGCACACCGGGCGCATCGATCGCGCTAGGCGTCGTCGAGGCCGCGTTCGATCGCGTAGCGGACGAGCTCCACGCGGTTGTGCAGCTGGAGCTTGCCGAGGGTGTTCTGCACGTGGTTCTGGACGGTGCGGTGCGAGATCACCAGGCGCTCGGCGATCTGCTTGTACGAGAGCCCTTTGGCGACCAGCCGCAGCACCTCGGTCTCGCGGTCGGTGAGCTGCGGCACCTTCGGCTCGTTCGACGAGGCCGCGGGCGCCGGGTCGGAAGCCAGCCGGCGGTACTCCCCGAGGACCAGGCCCGCCAGGCCCGGGGTGAAGACCGGATCGCCGGCGGCCGTGCGCCGTACCGCGTCGATGAGCTCGTCGGGCCCCGCGGACTTCAGCAGGTAGCCCGTCGCACCGGACTTCACCGCTTCCAGTACGTCGGCGTGCTCGCCGCTCGCGGACAGCACGAGGACCCGCAGCGACGGGTCGGCGCCGACGAGCTCCTTGCAGACCTGGACGCCGGGCATGCCGGGGAGATTGAGGTCGAGGACGAGGACCTGGGGCCCGACGGCCTGGGCGCGGCGCACCGCCTGCGGTCCGTCGCCCGCCGTGGCGACCACGTCGAATCCCGCGGCTTCGAGGTCGCGGGCGACCGCGTCCCGCCACATCGGGTGGTCGTCGACCACCATCACCCTGATCGTCTGCTGCCGCTCTTCGCTCATCGCGCCTGTCCTGCCTTCCCCCGTGGGACCTTCAGTTCTACTTCCGTGCCCTGCCCCGGCACCGAGATCAGCTCGGCGGTGCCCCCGATGTCCCGCAGCCGCCCGCGGATCGACAGGGCGACACCGAGGCGCCCCTCCCCCTCGGCCTGCGCGAGCCTGCCCTCGGGGATGCCGGGACCGTCGTCCCGCACCGTCACGATCACTTCCTGCGGCCAGTCCTCGACCAGGATCCAGGCCCGGGCGTCTTCCCCCGCGTGCCTGCGGACATTGTCCAGTGCGGCACCGACAGCGGCCGCGAGCTCCCGGGCCGCCGCCGCTTCCAGCAGGACCGGGGCGCCGGGCTCGGCGAAGCTGACCCTGGAACCGGCGTACGGGGCGAGCAGGGAACGCAGATCGCAGGGGCGCCCGTCGCCCGTACCGCCGTCCCCGCCCTCCCCGCCCCCGTCGTCGTCCACCTCGACCGTGCGGACCACCGCGCCCTGCGCGGCGTCCTCCGAGGTGCGCGTCGCCGGCACGAGGCCGCTGGAGACCAGGGTGCGCAGGGCGATCTCCTGCTCCCCGGCCATCCTGCCCAGTTCGGCCGCCTCACCGCCGAGGGCCGCGCCGCGCCGCTGCACCATGGCGAGGACCTGGAGCACGCTGTCGTGGATGTCGCGGGCGAGGCGCTCGCGCTCGCGGGTCGCGGCCTCGATCTCCAGGGCGCGGGCGAGGGTGCGCTCGGAGGCGCGGGCGACCTCGACGACGTAACCGATCGCGATGGAGGCGACCCACACCAGCAGGACGTTGTGGAGGGTGTCCCGGCTGGGGTGGCCGCGCTCGACGATGTTGGCGACGGCGACGAAGGAGGAGGCGAAGGCCGCCCAGCGCCAGCCGCCCTTGATGGCGAACGCGAGGACGGAACCCGCGGTCCATATCGACGGCAGGGTCGAGCCGTCGACCTGCTGCGCGTGGAAGTCGGCGAGCGGGGTGAGCAGGATGCCGGTCAGGGCGACGGCGAGGTCGACGCCGAGGAAGCGCTTGGTGCAGCTCGCGGCGTTCGCCACCTTGGGGAGCGTGACGAGGGTCCAGAGGGACATCACCGCGAGGAAGGCGACGGCCACCCACGGACGCTCGAACTTCTCCCGGGTGAACCCGGCGAGAAGCACCGCGTAGAGCATCGTCAGGACGCGGTAGGCGGTGAGCGCACGCCACAGCGGCTGCTCGACCGACATGCGTACGACCCGCTCGCGCTGGGCCTTGGCCATCATCCCCATCCCCCCGGACGGACGCAGTTACGCGCCGTCCTGTCCCGCCTTCTCCGCTCTGGCGGCCTTCTCCGCGTCGGCGATCCGGCGCTTCGCCGCCGTCGCGTAGATGTCGACGTACTCCTGGCCGGAGAGCTTCATGATCTCGTACATGACCTCGTCGGTCACCGACCGCAGAATGAACCGGTCGCCGTCCATCCCGTGATAGCGGCTGAAGTCCAGCGGCCTGCCGATCCTGATGCCCGGCCGCATCAGCTTGGGCATGACCTTGCCGGGCGGCTGGATCTTCTCGGTGTCGATCATCGCGACCGGGATCACGGGAGCGCCGGTGGCGAGCGCCACGCGCGCGAGGCCGCCCGGTTTGCCGCGGTAGAGACGGCCGTCGGGCGAGCGGGTGCCCTCGGGGTAGATGCCGAAGAGGCCGCCGCCCCTGATGACCTCGATGCCGGCCTTGATCGCCGCCTCGCCCGCGCCGCGCCCGCCCGAGCGGTCCACGGGCAGCTGGCCGACGCCCTTGAAGAAGGCGGCGGTGAGCTTCCCCTTCACACCGGGCGAGGTGAAGTACTCGGCCTTGGCGATGAAGGTGACCTTGCGGTCGAGGACGGCGGGCAGGAAGAAGGAGTCCGAGAAGGACAGGTGGTTGCTCGCGAGGATGGCAGGGCCCTCGGCGGGGATGTTCTCCAGGCCCTCCACCCAGGGCCTGAAGGCAGCCTTCAGTGGCCCTCCGATGGAGAGCTTCATTGCGCCGTAGATCAACCGAGTGCCTTCCCTGTGTCTGTCGACAAGACCATAACCGGTGCCGGGCCTGCGCTCCCCCGCACAAGGCCGCCCGACGGACCTGGTCGGTGTCGGTCCGGTCGCGTACGGTGAAGTACATCTTGCGCACCCCCCTTCGCCGTCCACGACCCATGAACAGGAGACCCCGGTGCCGGTCCTCCCTGGAGCCGAACCGTTCCGCCACGAGGGCGGAGAGGTCGGCGTCCTCCTCTGCCACGGCTTCACCGGTTCCCCGCAGTCGTTGCGCCCCTGGGCCGGCCACCTGGCCGAGCGCGGACTGACCGTCTCCCTTCCGCTGCTGCCCGGTCACGGCACCCGCTGGGAGGACATGCAGCTCACGGGCTGGCAGGACTGGTACGCGGAGGTCGACCGCGAACTGCGCGTGCTGAGCCGGCAGTGCGGCCAGGTCTTCGTCTTCGGGCTCTCCATGGGCGGGGCCCTGGCCCTGCGCCTGGCCGCGAAGCACGGGGACGCGATCAGCGGAATAGCCGTGGTCAACCCGGCGAACAAGGTGCACGGCCTGTCGGCGTACACGCTGCCGGTGACCCGCCATCTCGTACGTACGACGAAGGGGCTGCGCAACGACATCGCCAAGGCGGGGGCGGAGGAGATCGGTTACGACCGCGTTCCGCTGCACGCGGCCCACTCCGTGCGGAACTTCTTCCGGACCGTCGACTCCGAGCTGCCGCAGGTGACCCAGCCGCTGCTGCTCCTGCACAGCCCGCAGGACCATGTGGTGCCGGCGGCCGACTCGGCCCGCATCCTCAGCCGGGTCTCGTCGACGGACGTCACCGAGATCCTGCTGGAACAGAGCTACCACGTCGCGACGTTGGACCATGACGCGGAGCGGATCTTCGACGAGAGCCACGCGTTCATCGGCCGCCTCGCTCCGAGTGTCGGGAAGAAGGGGAGCACCACCGGTGGCTGAGCACGACGCGGAGCCTGCGGGCCGCGAGGAGGAGCGGGAGCCGGACGAGACGGCGGGGTCGGCCGAGGCGCCCACCACCGGGACGCCCGCCGGGACGCCCGCCGGGACGCCCGCCGGGGCATCCGCAGGGACCCCCGTCGACGAGGACGCGGTGTGGGCCGCGATCGTCGCCGGGTACGGCGAGGAGCCGCCGGATCCGCCGGGTGCGAAGCCGTTCAAGCCGATCGAGGACCTCTTCCTGCCGGAGGGCGACCTCAACGGCACCGGCGCCGACCGGCCGGAGAAGCCGCTGGGGAAGGGCCCTGAGGACGGGGCGGGTGCGGGGGTCCGTGCGGGAGCCGGTACCGGGGCCGGTGCGGAGGCCGGTGCGGGGGCCGAGCAGGAGGACGCGGATCCGGATCCGGCCCCGGACAGACCGCTCGGCAGTTCCGTCGTCTTCGCCCCCGGCGTCGGCGGCCCGCGCAACTACTCCTTGGCGGAGCCGGGCGAGGACGACCTCGACGAGAGCGACGAGGGCCACTTCGTCCCGCCGGAGCCGCCCCCGCTGCCGCCCGCCGACACCACGGCCAAGTTCGCCTGGCTCGCGGTCCTCGGCGGCCCGCTGCTGCTGCTCGGCGCCGTGCTGTTCCGGTGGGACATGACGTGGTGGCTGACGACACTCGGCGTAGGCGGCTTCCTCGGCGGTTTCGCCACGCTGGTGGCGCGGATGGCGCACGGCGACGACGAGGACGGCGACGACCCCGGCCGCGGCGCGGTCGTTTAGGGGCTTTCCCCGGCCCCGGCCTCGGTACCCGACGGCCGGACGGGCTCAGTTCGAGCCCGTCCGGCCGTCGGGGGCAGCCGGAACCCGCAGCGCCGCCAGCACCGGGAGGTGGTCCGTGGCCGCCCGCACGTCCGCCTCCGCAAGACCCGACGGGACGCCGCAGCCCAGGACCTCGATCCCCGGTGTCGCGAAGACCGCGTCGATGCGCTGGTGCGGGTTCTCCGGGGTCGAGGTGAATTCCCCGCCCCACGGCTTCACCGCCCAGCAGTCCTGGAGCTCACCCGCCAGCCGGCGGAAAGTCCGCCCGTCCGGCCGGTCGTTGAGGTCGCCGCCCACGACCGCGTGCTCCACGCCCATCTCCTCGACGCGGTCGAGCAGCATCCCGCCCTGCGCGTACCGCTCCTCGCGCTGGAGGCTGAGGTGGCAGCTCAGTACGCCGAACCTGGCGCCCCCGATCCGTACCACCGCCGTCGCGAACCCCCGCTGGTGCAGCCCCGGCGTACGCGGCAGCAGTACGTCCTCCGTACGCTCCACCGTCACGCGCAGCGAGCACAGCAGCAGCGGCCCCGAAGCGGTGGCTCCGCCGCCGAGCACCACCAGACCGCTGTGGGCGGCGAGCCACGCCGCGCGCTTGCGCCAGCGGAAGAACCTCGGAGCCTCCTGCACAAGGACGAGGTCGGGCTCACAGGCGCCGATCACCCGGGCCAGCGCCTCGCGGTCGTCGCGCATGGAGCGGATGTTGTAGCTGAGGACACGGATCACGGCCGAACCGTCCGGCTCGGTACGGGAAGCGGGCAGCGTGCTCGTCGCGGTCGTACTCGTCGCCATGCGGATCAAGATACGGAAATGCCCGCCGCGCCCCAAGAGGGCACAGCGGGCACCCCGCCCGCGTACGGGCGGCACGTGCGTGCGGGCGTCAGCCCTGGCGGGCCAGGTCCGCCGCCCCGACGAGGCCGGCCTTGCCGCCCAGCTGCGCCGCGAGCACCTGCGCGTGCGGACGCCACTGGCCGCCGATGAGCCAGCGCCGGAAGGACTTGCGGATCGGGTCGAGGACGAGCTCGCCCTCGTCCGAGACACCGCCGCCGACGATGAACGCCGACGGGTCGAAGAGCGAGGCCAGGTCGGCCAGGCCCGCGCCCGCCCAGCGGGCGAGCTCGCGGAAGGAGTCGACGGCCACCGGGCAGCCCTGCCGGGCGGCCTCGCTGACGTGCTTGCCCTCGATGCCCTCGACCGTGCCGTCGCCCAGGGCGAGGAGGATCCGGGCGTTCTCGGGAGTGGCGTTGGCGCGCTGCCTGGCGTACCTGACGAGGGCCCGCCCGGACGCGTACTGCTCCCAGCAGCCCTGGTTGCCGCAGCCGCACAGCAGGCCGTCGGGGACGACCCGGACGTGACCGAACTCGGCGGCCACGCCGAAGCGTCCCCGGCGCAGCTTGTTGCCGATGATGATGCCGCCGCCGAGACCGGTGCCCAGGGTGATGCAGATGACGTCCTCGTGGCCCTGGCCGGCACCGAACTTGTACTCGCCCCAGGCCGCCGCGTTCGCGTCGTTCTCGACGACGACCGGCAGACCGACGCGCTGCTCGACCTTGTCCTTCAGCGGCTCGTGCCGCCAGTCGATGTTCGGCGCGAAGAGAACGGTGGCGCGCTTGTCGTCCACGTACCCGGCGGCGCCGATGCCGACCGCCTCGATCTGGTGGCCCTTGCCCGCCTCCGATACGGCCGCGCAGATCGCGTCGACGATGCCTTCGGCAGTCGACGGCGTGGACACCTTGTGGGTGTCGAGAATGGCGCCCTCTTCGTCGACCACGCCTGCCGCGATCTTCGTGCCGCCGATGTCGACGCCGATGGTGAGTCCCATGTGTCCCTCAGTTTTCGGTCGAGCCCCGCTAGGGCAACCGTACCCGAGGCGCAGCTCAGTCCAGGTCGATGTGAGTGCTCGACGAGGGGCCTTCGGGGCCGTCCTCGCCGTCGGCGCCCCCGGCGCCGTCCTTCTCGCGCCCCGTCGGCTGCGACGGGCCGCGGGTCCAGCGGCTCTCCTGGCCCTGGACGGCGGAGCGGTAGGCGGCGAGCAGCTCGTTGCCGGCCGCGGCCAGGTGGTCGAAGACCTCCGGGTTGCGCTCGATGACCGGCTCGACGGCGGACTTCGCCTGGTCGATGAGCTGGCTGACGGCGCCCTGCGCGGCCATGCCGGGCAGGACCGACTGGAGGGAGGCGACCTTGTCGGCGACGGCGTCGACGAGCTTGCGCAGCTCCTCGGCGGCGGACCCCGGCTGCGCCCCGCCGTCCTGGGCGCGGCGGCGGGCCCTCTCGGCGGCGAGGTCCTCGGCGCACGCCTTCGCCCACGCGTCGGCGTCAGGGGCCTCGGCGGGCTCGGGGGAGGGACCCTCGGTGGCATCGCTCATGGCGGACTCCTGCGGCAGGGGGCGGTTCGTACCGTACGTACGCCTCGTACCACTGACGTTACCCGAACGGCGGCAGGCGGTTCACTCGGTCTGCGGCCACAGCCGGGGGTCCGGGGTGAACCGCACCTTCAGCACGCCGTCCGCCAGGCCCGCGCCCGAGACGTCGCAGCGGCGCAGGGCGGGGGGCAGCGGCAGGATCCGGCGGAACGGGCCCGCGTCGAGGACGAGTTCGTCGCCCCGGCGGACCAGGCCGATCTCTTCCTTCACGGCGCCGGGCAGCGGCAGGTGCCATACGAGGACCCCGCCGTCGCCGTCGGCGCGCCGGTCCTCCACGGGCCAGGGCTCGTCCGCGCCCTCGCGCCCCGGCCCGACCGCGAGCGCCCCGTCCCCGGCCAGCGCGTCGAGGTCGTCGAGGCCGCGCGGGTCACGGCCGAGGTGGCGCACCTCGTGGACCGGTGCCACGGGCCGCCACCGGTCGTACCACTCGGCCAGGCACTTCTGCTGCTGGGCGGCGAGCGTCGCGAGCCAGGTGTCCGGGGAGTCCTGCGGCAGGGTCCGGTTCGCCGTGACCGCCTCGGCGCCGAGGCCGAAGAGGGCCAGTCCGGTGCGGGCGGTGCGCAGGGCGTCGGCTCCGGCGGGCCCGGGCTCGGCGACCAGCCGCACCGTCGTGCCGGGGGCGTCGAGCAGGGCCTGGACGGCGGCCAGTTCCGCGTCCCAGCGGGCGGCCGTCTCGTACAGCCACTGCGCGGGCATCGGGACACCGGCGAGCTGGGCGAGCATGGGCCGCAGCGCGCGGGCCGCCTGCCGCTCGGGCGGCAGCAGCCGGCGCAGGTAGCGGCGCAGCTGTTCGGGGAGCGCGAGGACGGCGAGGGCCGAGGGCAGGGGCGGCAGGTCGACCACCACCAGGTCGTACGTTCCCGAAAGGCCCCCGGGGCCCTCGGCGCCGTCACCGGCCTCGGCACAGGCCCGCAGGGCGCGCAGGAGGGCGAACTGCTCGCCGCCCGGGAGTTCGGTCAGTTCCTCGGCGGCCAGCCGGTTCGCGCCGAGCAGATCGAGCATGGCGGCCGCGCGCTCCTGGAGCGCCAGGAGCTCCGCGCGGAAGTGGGCGCCGGAGTCGAGCCGGGCGGCCCAGAGCCCCGGGGCCGCCTCGACGGGCGCGGGGCCGGTCGCCGTGCCCAGGGCCGCGCCCAGGGTGTCCGTCGCGTCGGTGGAGAGGACGAGGACTTTTCCCCCGGCTCTCGGCCGCGTTCGAGCGGGGGAGAGCCTGTCCCCGCCGCGTGCCGCCGCGAGGGCGGTCGCCGCGGCGATGGTGGTGCGGCCCGCGCCGCCGGTGCCGGTGACGAGGACCGTACGCATGCAGGACATCAGCCCTTCGGCTGGCTCGGGTGGCTCTCGACGCGCTTCTTCAGACCGGCCAGGGCGCGGTCGATGATGACCTTCTCGGCCTTGCGCTTGATCATGCCGAGCATCGGGATCTTGACGTCGACGGTCAGCCGGTAGGTGACCTCGGTGCGGCCGCCGTCCAGCGGGGCGAGGCGGTACGAACCGTCCAGGGCGCGCAGCATCTGGGACTTGACCAGCGTCCAGCTGACCTCGTCGCCACCGGTCCAGGTGTACGCGAGGGTGTGGTCGTCCTTGATCGCGCCGGCGTCCAGGAGCAGGCGCACCCGCTCGGCGCGGCCCTCGGCGTCGGTGGCCAGGACCTCGGCCTCCTTCACCTCGCCGGTCCACTCGGGGTAGCGGGCGAAGTCGGCGATCACGCCCATCACGTCGGCCGGCGCCGCCTCGATCGTGATGCTCGAGCTGGTGTGTTCCGCCATCGCTGTGGCTCCTCCAGTGCGGTTCCGGTCAGGGGGCAGGGATTTCGGGGGCATGTCCGCGTGAAGGCTACCGCGACCGGCCGGGGGGCCCGTCACCGCTGCGGGCTCACCACTCCAGCGCCCAGGGGCGGCCGGTGGACGCGAAGTGACCGACGTTCACGCATTCCGTCACGCCGACGCGCATGCGCCGGGCCAGCGGCTGGTGGACGTGGCCGAAGAGCGCGTACCGGGGGCGGGTACGGCGGATCGCGTCGAGCAGGGCCCGGCTGCCGCGCTCGAACCGGCGGGCGACGGTGTCGTACACGAGCTCGGGGACCTCGGGCGGGATGTGCGAGCACAGCACGTCCACCTCGCCCAGCGCCTCGACCTTGGCGGCGTACTCCTCGTCGTCGATCTCGTAGGGCGTGCGCATCGGCGTCCTGAGGCCGCCGCCGACGAAGCCGAAGACGCGGCCGCCGATCTCGACGCGCTCGCCGTCGAGGACGGTGGTGCCGGGCCGGGCGTACTCGGACCACAGCTGCGGCATGTCGACATTGCCGTAGGTGGCGTACGTCGGGGCGGGGAACGCCGCGAAGAGTTCGGCGTACTGCTTACGCACCGCCTCTTCGGTGGCGGCCGCCCGGTCGATGCCCGCCCACAGCCTGCGGCCGAGCTCGCGGGCCTCCTCGAAGCGGCGGGCGGTGCGCAGCGCGACGATCAGGTCCGCGTTCTCCGTGCCGAACAGGTCGGGGAAGATACCGCGCGAGTGATCGGCGTAGTCGAGGAAGAGCACCAGGTCACCGAGGCAGACGAGCGCGTCGGCGCCGTCTCCCGCCCTGGCCAGGTCCCTGGCGTTCCCGTGTACGTCGCTGACCACATGGACTCGCATGACGATCACCCTAGGACGCCCGCCCGGGACTGGGTAGAGGGGGTCGGACCTGCGGTTACTTCCGGGTTGCCGCCGGATTGGACTAGTCTGCGCGGAGCACCGCCACAGCGTGTGACGCAGCGAACATCTGGCCTTACCCCCCTATCGGGAACCGGATACTGGTGGGTAACGTCCGGGCAGTCCAAACGTGCTCACCCCACTGAGCACCTGCCCGGTCTTGGACCGCAGCCGACGCGCACACCGACGTGGCGCCGGCGCCCGATGAGGAGCAGCAGTCTTGCGCGAGTTCAGCCTTCCGGCCCTGTACGAGGTCCCCTCGGACGGCAACCTGACAGATCTCATCCGCCGCAACGCCACGCAGCACCCGGACGTGGCGGTCATGAGCCGCAAGACCGGGGGCGCCTGGACCGACGTCAGCGCCACCGAGTTCCTCGCCGAGGTCCGCGCCGCCGCCAAGGGCCTGATCGCGGCCGGCGTGAGGCCGGGCGACCGGGTCGCCCTGATGTCCCGCACCCGCTACGAGTGGGTGCAGCTGGACTTCGCGATCTGGAGCGCGGGCGCGGTGACCGTGCCGGTGTACGAGACCAGCTCCGCCGAGCAGGTGCAGTGGATCCTGGGCGACTCCGGCGCGGTCGCCGTGATCGTCGAGAGCGGGGCGCACGCCGCCGCCGTCGAGTCCGTACGCGACCGGCTGCCCGCCCTGGAGCACGTCTGGCAGATCGACGAGGGCGCCGTGGAGGGCCTGTGCGCCTCGGGCGCCGGGGTCACGGACGAGACGGTCGACGAGCGCAGCGCGAGCGCCAAGGCGGACGACCCGGCCACGATCGTCTACACCTCCGGCACCACCGGCCGCCCCAAGGGCTGCGTACTCACGCACCGCAGCTTCTTCGCGGAGTGCGGCAACGTCGTCGAGCGCCTGAAGCCGCTGTTCCGTACGGGCGAGTGCTCCGTCCTGCTCTTCCTGCCGGCCGCGCACGTCTTCGGCCGGCTGGTCGAGGTGGCGTCGGTGATGGCGCCGATCAAGCTCGGCTGCGTACCGGACATCAAGAACCTCACCGACGAACTCGCCTCCTTCCGGCCGACGATGGTCCTCGGTGTGCCGCGCGTCTTCGAGAAGGTCTACAACTCGGCGCGCGCCAAGGCGCAGGCGGACGGCAAGGGCAAGATCTTCGACAAGGCCGCGGACACCGCGATCGCCTACAGCCGCGCGATCGGCACCCCGCAGGGCCCGTCCTTCGGCCTGAAGCTCAAGCACAAGGTCTTCGACAAGCTGGTCTACAGCAAGCTGCGCGCGGTGCTCGGCGGCCGCGGCGAGTACGCGATCTCCGGCGGCGCCCCGCTGGGCGAGCGTCTCGGCCACTTCTTCCGCGGCATCGGCTTCACCGTCCTGGAGGGCTACGGCCTGACGGAGTCGTGCGCGGCCACCGCCTTCAACCCGTGGAACCGGCAGAAGATCGGTACGGTCGGCCAGCCGCTGCCGGGTTCGGTCGTGCGCATAGCGGACGACGGCGAGGTGCTGCTCCACGGCGAGCACCTCTTCTCCGGCTACTGGAACAACGAGAGCGCCACTGTCGAGGCGCTGACCGACGGCTGGTTCCACACCGGCGACATCGGCACGCTGGACGAGGACGGCTACCTCGCGATCACCGGCCGCAAGAAGGAGATCATCGTCACGGCGGGCGGCAAGAACGTCGCCCCCGCGGTGATCGAGGACCGCATCCGGGCGCACGCGCTGGTCGCGGAGTGCATGGTGGTGGGTGACGGGCGGCCGTTCGTGGGCGCGCTGGTCACCCTCGACGAGGAGTTCCTCGGCCGCTGGGCCGCCGAGAACGGCAAACCGGCCGGTTCGACCGCGTCGGCGCTGCGCGAGGACCCCGAGCTGCTCGCGGTCGTCCAGCAGGCGGTCGACGACGGCAACGCGGCGGTGTCGAAGGCGGAGTCGGTGCGCAAGTTCCGCGTGCTGGCGTCCCAGTTCACCGAAGAGGCCGGTCACATCACGCCGTCGCTCAAGCTGAAGCGCAATGTGGTGGCGAAGGACTTCGCCGACGAGATCGAGGCGCTCTACCGGGGCTGACCGGTTCCTGTGCACGGCAGCGGCCCCCCGGACGGACCGGGGGGCCGCTCCGCTTCCCCGCCAGGCCCGTGCGGGCGTCAGAGCAGCGTCTTGAGCTTCTCCGCGAGCAGGTCCCAGCGCCACTTCTCCTCGACCCACTCCCGGCCCCGCTCCCCCATCCGACGCCGCAGTTCCGGGTCCTTGAGCAGCGGGACAATCCGGTCGGCCGACTCGTCGGCGGCGACGTCGGCCGGCCCGCCGCGCACCACCCACCCGGTCTCCCCGTCGAGTACGGCGTCGGGCGCCCCGCCCGAGTCGCCCGCCACCACCGGCAGTCCGGTCGCCGACGCCTCCAGATAGACGATGCCGAGCCCTTCGACGTCGAGCCCGCCCCGGCGCGTACGGCACGGCATCGCGAAGACGTCACCGGCGCCGAAGTGCGCCGGCAGCTCCGCCCAGGGCACGGGCCCCGTGAAGCGCACGGAGTCCGCGACGCCCGTCCCGGCGGCCAGTTCCCTCAGCTCCTCGGCGTACGGTCCGCCGCCGACGATCAGCAGCACCGCGTCCGGCACCTCACGCAGGATCCGGGGCATCGCCAGGATCAGCGTGTCCTGGCCCTTGCGCGGCACCAGGCGGGACACGCACACCACCACGGGCCGGCCGGCGAGCCCGAGCCGCTCACGGACCGCGTCGCCGCCGGAGCCGGGGTGGAAGGTCTTCTCGTCGACGCCGGGCGGCAGCTGGACCATGCGCGCGGCGGCCTGCGGCGTGAGCGCGGCCGCGATCCGCGAGCGGGTGTACTCGCCGAGATAGGTGATCGTGTCCGTGCCCTCGCCGATCCTGCGCAGCAGCTGCCGGGAGGCGGGCAGCTGGGCCCAGCCCGCCTCGTGGCCGTGCGTGGTGGCGACGATCCGCTCCGCTCCCGCCCTGCGCAGGGCGGGAGCCATCAGTCCGAGCGGCGCGGCCGCCCCGAACCACACGGACGTACAGCCGTGTTCGCGCAGCAGCCCGGCCGCGCGCCGGGTGACGCGCGGCGTCGGCAGCAGCATCGTCGTCCGGTCGCGTACGACGGTGAACGGCTGCTCGGCGTCGAAGGCCGCGGTGGCCGCCGCGCCCTCGCTGCCGCGCTTCCAGGTGGAGGCGTAGACGACGAGCTGCTCGGGGTCCAGGCGCAGTGCCATGTTGTGCAGGAACGCCTGGATGCCGCCGGGGCGGGGCGGGAAGTCGTTGGTCACGATCAAGGTCTTGTGCATCGCCGCCGACAGTACCGAACGGCCCGGCCCGCCGGCGCGACAGGCCGGGCACCGCGCCCTGCGGAGCCCCTCCCCCCGCCCGCCCCGGCTACGCGAGCCGCTCCCGCACGTACGCGCGCCACCGCACCCTGAAGTCCTCCGGGGTCGTGCCCAGCACCTCGTGCATCGCCTTCTCGACCGCGCCCTCGCGCTGCCCGTGCCCGCCGACCGCCCGGTAGAAGGCCGTCAGCCTCTCCTCGCCCCACTCCCGCGCGATCAGCGCACAGGCCAGCCAGCCGCCCTCGTACGAGCGCGCCAGCGTGTCCGCGTCCGTGTCCGCATCCGCGCCGAAGCCGAACTCCTGGTCCGTCGGGAGCGCGGCGGGCAGGTCCTTCTTCCGCACCGCCCGCCGGAGTTCCGGGGCGGCCTCGCTCGCGGTGCGTCCGGTCCCCCGGTACGCCGCCCAGTCGGCGAAGCCCTCCGAGAGCCACATCGGGGTGGCGGCCGAGGTGTCGGCACGGGTGGCGACATGGGCGGCCTCGTGGGTGAGGACGATCTGCTGCCCGAAGTCGCCGAGCAGCGCGTACGCCTCGGGATTGACGATCACCCGGTCCGCGGGAGCGGCGCCCGAGCCGCCCGTCTCCCCGGTGGTGACGGCCGCGATGCCCCGGTACCCGGCCGCCGGAGCGCCGAGCAGCGAGCCCATGGAGCCGAGCGAGGGGGGTACCAGGACCACCAGGCGCCGCGCCCACCGGCCCGGCCAGGCCCGGTCCGCCGCCGGCACCGCGCGGTCGGCGGCGTCCGCCACGGCGCGCAGCCGCCGCTCGTCCTGGCCCGCGCCGAGGACCAGGCTGTGTGCGCCGCGTACGACGGTGACCTCGCCCTGCTCCCAGAGCTGACGCCCACCGCCGCGGTCCGGGAGCTCGGCGGCGACGTACCAGCGCCCGTCGCGCCGGACCAGGTCCAGCCGCCCGGCCGCTTTCATGGGCGCCTCGTCGTACCCGTCGAACCGGTAGCGCAGCTCGACCTCGGCGGTGGCGCGTCCCGCGCTCGTACGGTCGAGGCCGGTCAGCCGGTACTCCCAGGAGCGCAGCGGCACCTGCGCGAGGTTCGCGAACTCCCTGCGCTCCGCCGCCCGCAGGCTCGCCGCCGCCGGGTCGAGGACGGCGAGATACGCGCTCTCGTCACGGTCGACGACGGCCGCAGCCCTGCGGTCCAGCGTCCGCTGGACGTCCCGGGCCGCGGTGTCCGCCGGCTTCCCCGGGGGCGCGCACCCGGGCACGAGCAGGAGCGCGGCGAGGAGCGCGACGGGCCCCGCCCACCGCTGCCGCCGAGTCCCGCGCCGCCGTTCTGCCACCCGGCCGATCGTACGGGCCCCGGCGCGCGGCCGGGCCGGGCCCGGGTCAGACCCGGGTCACCGACGAGACGGGCATCATGCCGACCGGGTCGTAGCGCACCGGGGCGCCGGGGTAGGGCGCGTGCACCACCTGGCCGTTGCCCATGTACATCCCGATGTGGCTCGCGTCGTCGCGGTACGCCACGAGGTCGCCGGGCTGCGCCTGGTCGAGGGGGACCTGCCGTCCGGCGTACCGCTGCGCCTGCGAGGTGCGCGGCAGGGAGACGCCCGCCTGCGCGTACGACCACTGGGTGAGGCCCGAGCAGTCGAAGCCGGACGGGCCGTTGGCGCCCCAGATGTACGGCTTTCCCACGGCCTGCCGCGCGGCCGACACGGCCGCCGAGGCGCGCGACGAGGCGGGCGCCCCTGCCTCCCCCGCCGCCGCGGCCGGCACGGCCGTGGGCGGCGTCCCGCTGCGGCCGGAACGGGACGCCCGGTCGTCGAACTCCTCGCGCTCGGCGGACGACAGCGAGTTGAGCAGCCGCCGCGCCTCGGCGAGCTTGCGCTCCACGGTGCGCTTGTGGCGGGCTACGGCGGCCCGGCTGCGCTCCAGTTCACCGAGGGCGGCGGAGGTCTCCGCGCGTTCCTGGCTCAGCTCGCGCTGGGCGGACCGCAGTTCGGTCAGGGCGGCGGCCTGGCGGGCACTGATGCGGCCGAGCGCCGCGGCCTTGGAGAGGTAGCTGTCGGGGTTCTCGGTCAGCAGCAGGGCGAGGGCCGGGTCCATGCCGCCCTCCCGGTACTGGGCGCCCGCGATCGCACCGAGCGCGCTCCGCATGCGGTTGATGCGCTCCTGGCCGCGCGCGGCCTCGTCCCGGGCCCGGTCGACCTGTTCGCGCAGCCGGTCCGCGCGCTCGTCGGCCTCGTTGAACCTCTCGGTGGCCTGCTCGGCCTGCTCGAAGAGCCGGTCGACCCGCGCCTGGGTGGCCGTGGTGGTGGCCGAGGAGGTGTCGTGTGGGTCGGCGCTCGCCGTCGGGGCGCCGAACGCTGCCGCCGCCGTGGCCGCGGCAGCGGACAGAACTGTGACCCGGGCGCTCTGTGTGAGGCCGGACTGTGAGGGACGCCGATGGGTCGCCACAGGAAGCCGCACTCCCTTCCGCTGCGTGCAGCCCCCTGCCGCCCGGGCGGGCGGACCGATGGACCGGGGAGCTGCGCGTGCAGACAGTAGCGGTGCGATCACGCGGCGACCAAGGACCGCGCCGGGCACACACAGTGACGCCCCGCCGGAGAACCAGGTCACCGGCGGGGCGGACAGTCAGCGGACGTCACCGGAATTCCCTCGAACGGGCGGTGTGGCGACGGCCTTCAGTGTTCGTCGGGTGTGCGCTGTCAGATGCGCACGCCGAACTGGAAGGTGCCCAGGTACTCCATCGCCTCGTAGCGGACCGAGGTGCCCGGGTAAGGGGCGTGCAGCACCTGCCCGTTGCCGGCGTAGAGCCCCACGTGGGAGAGGTTGCTGAAGAACACCAGGTCGCCGGGCTTGAGCTCACCGCGGCCGATCTTGGTGCCGTCGTTGTGCTGCGTGTACGTGGTCCGGGTGATGGAGACACCGGCCTGGGCGTACGCCCACTGGGTCAGCCCGGAGCAGTCGTACGAGCTGGGGCCGGACCCGCCGGAGACGTACGGCTTGCCGATCTGGGTGGCGGCGGCGGCCAGTGCCGCGGCGCCGCGCCCGGAAGCGGCCTGCTCCTTGCCCAGCTCCACCCGGTCGCTGACCGCGCGGCTGGCGCGCTGCTCCTTCTCCCGCTCCTTCTCCCGCATCTCTTCCCGCTCCTCGGCGGTGAGCGTGTTGAGAAGGCGCTGGGCCTCGGCGAGCTTGCCCTGGAACTTCTTCTTCTTGTCGCCGAGTTCCTTGCGTACGTCCTCGAGGTCGGCGAGCTTGTCGGTCGCCTCGGCGCGCTGCTGCGCGAGGGTGCGCTGCTTCGCCTGGATCTTCTCCAGCGACTCGGCCTGCTTGGCGCTCAACTGGTCGATCGCGCCGGCCTTGTCGAGGTAGCTGTCCGGGTCGGCGGAGAGGAAGAGCTGCACGGAGGGGTCGATGCCGCCCGAGCGGTACTGCGCGCTGGCCACCGAACCGAGCTGGCTGCGCAGGTCGTTGAGGTCGTCCTGGCCGCGGGCGACCTTGTCCTGGAGGTTGTCGACCTCGTCCTTGAGCTTGTCCTGCCGCTCCTTGGACTGGTTGTACTTCTCCGTGGCCACCTCGGCCTCGTGGTACAGCTTGTCGACCTTGGCCTTGACCTCGCTCTTGGACGGCTTGGGGTCGGCCTGGGCGGTCTGGGACGTGAGAGCGACGGCTGCGGCTGCGGTCGCTGTGAGCACAGTCACACGAGTGCGGCTCGGCTGCTTGGGACGACGGTGGGACGCCACGAAGGCGAGCTCCTTCTTCCTCGAGCCGCCTACCGGGGCGGGGGACGTCGTCCCCGGCTCCACGATTCGGTTCCCCCGCGGAACTTGGACCGAATTGCATGGACTCGGCGGTGCCTTCGCTGCCGCCCCGGGTGGGCGATCAACCGTGCGAAGGTTCGAGGGCAGACCTTAGTGACCTTCTTGTGATCAGATCAAATCCCAAGAGCTAAAAACTCACCCACTGGTCACATTATTTACTTGCATCACACGCGCAGTAATGACCACTTGACGTTACGTTTCCTCAATTCGGGCATTACGCCGAGAAGTTATCAGACGCGCGAAAGCCGCTTCAGCAGCAAGGCGGACGCGACCGGCCTCGCACCCGCCTTCGCGACCCCGTCGGCCACTTCGCGGTCGGTGGAGGCCACCACCACGGGCCGTCCCGGCGGCTCCGCCCGTACGAGCTGCCTGATGAGCTCGTCGGCGGTCACTCCCGGCTTGCTGAACAGCACGCGGACGCCGCGCGGCGGCGCGAGCAGCACCGGCGCCACCAGTTCCGCCCCGTCGAAGACGCACGTCACCTCGGCGCCCGTCTGCGCCGCGAGCATCGACAGACCGCCCAGGAGCCGCAACCGCTGCTTGTCCAGCGGCATCTGCGGATAGCCGGTCTTGGTGACGTTGTAGCCGTCCACGACCAGATGGCACTGCGGCAGCTCCAGCAGCTGGTCGAGCAGGGCGGGGTCGGTCTCGGAGAGCGCCCTGGCCGCGATGTCCTTGGGGGTCATACGGCCCGGTTCGACGGCCTCCACCGTGTCGGCGGGGTGCACGGACGCCGGCGGCAGGGCCAGTTCGCGGCGCAGCCCCTGGGCGGCGTCCAGCACCGTGTCGAGCAGCAGCCGCACCCGCATGTCCTCTATGCTCCGGCCCTCGCGCACCGCCCTGCGGCTCGACTCGACGGCCGCCTCCGCCTCGCCGAGCCGGGCCCTGAGCCGCCGCGCCTCGCTCTCGGCGGCGGCGATCTGGGCGGCGGTCTCGGACTTGAGCGCCTCGGTCTCGGCGTTCGTACGGCGCAGGGCGGCCTCGCCGCGCTTCACGTCGCTCAGCGCGCTGCGCAGTTTGCGGTGGAGTACGTCGGCTTCCTTGCGGGCGGTCTCCAGCTCCGTGCGGAGCCGCTCGGTCTCGCTCTTCGTGTGCTCGCGCGCCTGCGCCAGCTCCTCGCGCAGGCGCTCCAGCTCGCGCTGGGCGGCCTCGTCGGCGCGCTCGGCGTCCGCCCGCAGGGCCTCCTCGCCCGCGGCCGCCACCAGCTTGACCCAGCCGACGGGGCGCAGCACGTACGCCGCGGCCGCCACGTCGGCGGGGTCGGCGGCGGCCGGAGGGGCACCGGACTCCAGCGCGCGGGCGAGCTCGGGCTGCGCCTCGCGCAGCCGCTCGCCGATGCGCCGGCGGAACAGCGGATCACCCTCCAGGGCCGCTGCCATCGCGTTGCCCGCGAACTTGGCGCGCCTGGTCGGGGTGAAGCGGGCGTACTGCCTCAGCTGGGGCGGGAGTTCGGCGACGGTGAGCCCGCCGAAGGCGTCCGAGACCAGCGCGACGACCTTGTGCCGTACACCTTCCGGCAGCGGGCGGTCGAGCACCTCTGCGGCGCCTCCGGCCGAATCGGCCGGTTCAGCGCCGCTTGCATGCTCCACGATCCGTCACCCCACTACTTCTCGACCGGTCCTCTCAGGAGCCGGCACCCGGCCTGTCCACCAGTTCGATCTGGTCCACCGCGTTGCACCAGCGGCAGCGCACGGACTCGATGGTCTCACTGACCACCTCGCGTTCCTCGACCTTCGGCTCTCCGGCCAGGTCGAGGTGGACGTACTCGACCACCTTGGACGAGCGGGTCACGTCGAAACGCGTGAGGTTGCCGCACAGGGCGCAGCGCCACCGGGTCCCGGCAGTCGGCAGGGGAACTGTCGTCATCGTGCGTCCACGTCCTCTTTCGTCGTGTCTACTGCCCGTAACCCTACGGCCTCACGGGTGCCCCGTGCGGCGGACGGTCCACCGTGCGGGACGGGGCCCGGCGAGGCGGTCCGCCCCGCCCGGTCCCGTTACGGGATGATCCGGGCATGATCAATCGGCGGAAAGCGGCCCGGGGACCCGTGGTGACGTACGGCGCCATCGGCCTCTGCTGCCTGGTCTTCGCCCTCGGCCCCCTCTCGGGACTCAATCCGGCCCACGGCACCGGCGACATGCTCCTCGCCGCACAGAGCGCGTACTTCGAACGCTGGGGGGTGATCCCCAGCGAGCTGCTCAGCGGCACCCCGTCCGCGCTGGTCACTCCGCTCACCGCTCTGTTCGTGCACGGCAACTGGCTCCACCTGCTGGGCAACATGCTCTTCCTGTACGTCTTCGGGGTGATGGCCGAGGAACGGATGGGCCGCGTCCAGTTCGCCCTGTTCTCCGTGGGCGGCGGCTACCTCGCCCTGCTCACGTACGCCGCCGCCCACGCCGGTTCCGACGAGACGCTGGTGGGGGCTTCGGGAGCGATCTCGGCGGTGCTCGGCGCGTTCCTCTTCCTCTTCCCCAGCGCCCGCGTCACCAGCCTGTTCCCCTTCCTCCTCTTCCTGCCGCTGCGCTTCCCCGCGTGGATCGTCCTGATCTTCTGGTTCGTCCTGCAGTGGCTGGCGGCGCGGAGCGCGGGCCCGGGTCCCGGGGTGGCGTACCTGGCACATGTGGCGGGGTTCTGCGCGGGCTTCCTCTACGCCTGGGGGCGTTACCGGCGTACGGATAGAGTGAAGGCCCCAGCGTCGGCCACCCAGGGAGAAAGCCAACCGTGATCACCGCGATCGTGCTCATCAAGACCAGCGTGGACCGGATCCCCGAGATCGCGGAGTCGATCGCCGCGCTGGACAGCGTCAGCGAGGTCTTCTCCGTGACCGGTACGTACGACCTGATCGCCATGGTCCGCGTCGCCAAACACGACGACCTGGCGGACGTCATCCCCGGCCGGATCAGCAAGATCCCCGGCGTCGAGGGCACCGACACGCACGTCGCGTTCCGTACGTACTCGCAGCACGACCTGGAAGCGGCCTTCGCGATCGGTCTCGACGCGTAACGCCTCCGGCCTCCGGGCGCGCACATGAAGGATTCTTCATCCCGGCCTCATCCGGGCTCCACGCGCCTGCCCCACGGTGGTGTCCATGGCTTTCTCCCACCGGTTGGCGACGCTCGCGGCCGTCGTCGCGATCCCGCTCGGCATCGCCGCGACCAGCTACGCCCTGACCGACCGCCCCGAGCCGCCGAAGGTGCCGTCCAAGGTCGAGCTGGAGAGCACCGCTCCGGACACCCCGCTGTCCTCGCCCCGTACGACTCCGGGCCCCACGCCCGGCACCGCTGCTCCCAGCACCACTCCGAGCGACGCGGTCGTCCCGGGCCCCACGGCCACGAACGACGATGCCGACGGCCCCGACGACGACACGCACTCCGACGACGACGATCTCGGTGAGAAGGACTGAATCGCGCAGGATCTCCGCGCGGGTCCGCATCCTGCTGTGGCTGCTGGCGGTGATGGCGGTGGCGCTGGGCGCCGTGGCCACCACCACCCGCTCGATCCTGCTGCGGGACCTGGACCACCGGATCGGCCGGCTGCTCACCCAGGAGACCCGTGAGTTCGCGAACTTCGTGGACCAGGGGGTCGACCCGGCCACCGGCGGCCGCTTCGGCGAACCGCGCCGGCTGCTGGAGGTCTTCCTGCAGCGCCAGTACTCCGACCCGGACGAGGAACTGCTCGGCCTCACCCGGTCGCCGGGCCCCGTGCCGGACGTGCTGCGCCAGCCCCGTGACATCCCGGTCGGCACCCCCCTGCACCGGGACCGGGCCTCGCTCGCCGAGGTCTTCGCCTCCGACGCGTCCTCGGGCACCCTGCGCAGGCCGCAGGGCGAGGTCCGCTGGGCCAAGGTCGGCATCGCCCCGGCCGGCGCCGCGCCGCCCGCCGCCTTCGTCGTCGCCTTCCACGCGGAGAACGAGCGGGCCATCGCGGAGGAGGCGTTCCGTACGCTGCTGGCCATCTCGGGGGTGGCGCTGCTGATGACCACCGGCATCGGCTGGGCGGTCGCGGGCCGCATCCTCGCCCCCGTACGGGTCGTGCGTACGACAGCGGCGCAACTCACCGAGCAGGACCTCACCCGGCGCATCCCCGTCCAGGGGCGGGACGACATCGCGGCGCTCGCCGAGACCTTCAACGCCATGCTCGACCGGCTGGAGCGGGCGTTCGCCGCGCAGCGGGAGTTCGTCGACGACGCCGGCCACGAGCTGCGCACGCCCATCACGATCGTGCGCGGCCACCTGGAGCTGATGGGCGACGATCCGGCCGAACGCGAGGAGACCGTACGTCTGGTCACCGACGAGCTCGACCGGATGAGCCGCATCGTCGAGGACCTGCTGCTGCTCGCCAAGGCGGAGCGCCCCGACTTCGTGACGCCGGAACCGGTGCAGCTGGCCGAGCTGACGGCGGACGTCTACGTGAAGGCGCGCACCCTGGGCGACCGCGCGTGGGTGCTGGACACGGTCGCCGACCGGCAGGCGCACCTCGATCCGCAGCGCATCACGCAGGCGATGGTGCAGCTCGCGCAGAACGCCGTGCAGCACACCGTGCCGGGGCAGCGGGTCCGCATCGGCTCGCGGGCCTGCGAGGGACGGGCCGAGCTGTACGTGGCCGACAGCGGGCCGGGCGTACAGGAGCAGGACACCGAAGTGATCTTCGAACGGTTCCGGCGCGGGACGGCGCGGCGCGGGGCACGCGGGACCGGCGCGGGGCTCGGCCTGTCCATCGTCAAGGCGATCGCCGAGGGACACCGGGGCCGTGTCGAGCTGCGCCCCACCGAGGGTGGCGGAGCCACTTTCGTACTCGTCGTCGGACTGGGGGACCAGTGAGCAGGATTCTCATCGTCGAGGACGAGGAGCGCATCGCCTCCTTCGTGGAGAAGGGCCTGCGCTCCAACGGCTTCACGACGACGGTCGCCTCCGACGGCGAGACGGCGTACGACTACGCCTGCACCGGCGGCTTCGACCTGGTCGTCCTCGACATCGGGCTGCCCGGCAAGGACGGCTTCACGGTGCTGCGCGAGTTGCGCGAGGCCCGGGTGAGCGTGCCGGTGATCGTCCTGACGGCGCGCGATTCCGTACGGGACACGGTGGCCGGCCTCGAAGGCGGCGCGGACGACTGGATGACCAAGCCCTTCCGCTTCGAGGAGCTGCTCGCCCGGGTCCGGCTGCGGCTGCGCACGGCGGCGCGGGCGCCGGAAGTCACGGTGTTGCGCAGTGGCGGGCTGTCACTGGACCTGCGGACGCGCAGGGCGCGGTCGGGCGAGCGGACGGTGGACCTGACAGCGCGCGAGTTCGTGCTGCTGGAACTGTTCCTCCGCCACCCGGACCAGGTCCTGTCGCGCGAGCAGATCCTCTCCCACGTGTGGGGCTACGACTTCGACCCCGGCTCGAACATCGTGGACGTGTACGTCCGGGCTCTGCGCAAGAAGCTGGGCGCGGAGCGCGTCGAGACGGTACGCGGCATGGGCTACCGCCTTCCCCCGGGCTAGGCGGCGGTTCCCGCGAACGGAGCCCGCCGTACCGGGTGAAGTTCCCTTCATGTACGGCTCACGGGAGGCTCATCCGGGCCTCCGAGACTTCCCGGTGTGACCCCGACCCCGCTGAAGCCGTGGCAGTACGCGACGCTGTGCACCGCGCTGACCCTGTGCGCACTGCTCACCGTCCCCGGTGTGTCCCCCGGCCTGTCCGGTGACGCCCGCCTCACCCTCGTCGTCTTCGCCCTGGCGACCTGCGCCTGGATCGCCACCCCCGTGGACGACACCTACATCGCCCTCGGCGCCGGACTCGCCCTCACCGCGACCGGTGTGATCAGCAGCGAGACCCTCTTCGGGACCCTGGGCGACGAGACCGTCTGGCTGCTGATCTGCGCGTTCGTACTGGCGGCGGCCGTGGCACGGACCGGTCTCGCGGGCCGGGCCGCGGCGTTCCTGGTGAGCGGCGCCCGTACCGTACGCCGGCTCACGCACCTCACCACCGCGGCCCTGGTCGTCACCGCGTTCGCCGTACCCGCCACCTCCGGCCGCGCGGCCCTCGCCCTGCCCGTCTTCCTCGCCCTCGCCAAGGTCCTCGCGGACCGCCGCCGCCTGGTCGTCATGCTCGCCCTGCTCTTCCCCACGGTGATCCTGCTGTCCGCGGTCGCCACCCTCATCGGCGCCGGCGCCCACCTGATCACCGTCTCCGTGCTCTGGGAGGCGACCGGCGAGCGCATCGGCTTCACCCAGTGGCTGCTGCTCGGGCTGCCGCTCGCCGCCGTGTCGTCCCATCTGGCGGCGGAGGCGGTGCTGTTGACGACCACGCGCCGCACGGACCGCTCCGGCCCGGTCCGCATCACCGCCGAGCAGATCCAGGAGCACAGCGAGAAACCGGTCACCGGCACGCTCGGCCCCGCCGAGACCCGGTGCGCGGCGCTGCTCGCCACGGTGGTGGTGCTGTGGTGCAGCGAGCCGCTGCACCAGGTGCCGCCCGCCGTCGTCGCCCTCATCGGCGCGGTCGTCGCGTCGTCCCCCGCGCTGGGCACCGTACGCCTCAAGGACGCCCTCACGACCGTGCCGTGGTCACTGCTGCTCTTCATGGCGGCCACGATGGCGATGGGGGTCGCCCTCGCCGAATCGGGGGCGGCCCGCTGGCTGGTGTCGGGGCTGCCGGTGAGCGTTCCGCCCTGGCTCTTCCTGGCCGCCGTGATCACGGTCAGTACCGCCGCCCACCTGGTCCTCCAGTCCCGTTCGGCCCGCTCCAGCGTGCTGGTGCCGCTGGTGGTCGCGGCCGCGGCCGGCTCCGGCGTCAACCCGGTCGCGGCCGCCCTCGCCTCGACCGCGGCGGCCGGCTTCTGCCACACCCTGCCCGCGTCCGCGAAGCCCGTGACGCTCTTCTGCGACCTCCCGGGCACCCCGACGTACACCCCGCGCGACCTGCTGCGGCTCTCGGCGGTGCTCGCCCCGCTGACGGCGGTCGTGGTGCTGGCGTTCGCCCTCGTCGTCTGGCCGCTGTTCGGCGTTCCCGTCCTCACCGAAGGAAGTTGAAGCCATGCCTCTCGCCCTCACCCGTTTCGCCGTGGCGCCCAGCGGCTTCAAGGAGTCGCTGTCCGCGCAGGCGGCCGCCGAGGCCATCGCCGCCGGGGTACGCCGTGTCGTTCCGCACGCCGACATCGATCTGATCCCCCTGGTCGACGGCGGCGAGGGCACCGCCCGCGCGCTCGCCGCGGCCACCGGCGGCCGCCTCGTGGCGCTGCCCGCCACCGGGCCCGTCGGCCGGCCCGTCGGCACCCACTTCGCGCTGCTCGGTGACGGGAGCGCGGTCGTCGAGATGGCGGCCGTGGCCGGCCTGTCCCTGGTCCCGCGCTCCCGGCGCGACCCCGGCGCGACGACGACGTACGGTGTCGGCGAACTGATCCGCGCCGCTCTCGGCCTGGGCGTCCGCCGCATCCTCGTCGGCTGCGGCGACTCCGGTACGTCGGACGGGGGCGCCGGCGCGCTCCAGGCCCTCGGCGCCCGCCTGCTGGACACGGACGGCCGCGAACTGGCGCGCGGCGGAAGGGAGCTGAACCGGCTCCACGACATCGACGCGACCGGCCTCGACCCGCGCCTGGGGGACACCGAGATCCTGGTCGCCTGCAACCCCTGCAACATCCTGTGCGGTCCCCGCGGCGTGGCCCGCGTCTTCGGCCCGCAGAAGGGCGCGACCCCGCCCCAGGTGGAGGAGCTCGCGGCCGCCCTCGACCAGTGGGCGTACGTCCTGGAACACACCCTCGCCCCCACCGGCACCGACCTGCGCTTCGGCGCGGGCACCGGCGCGTCCGGCGGCCTGGGCGCCGGGCTCGCCGCGCTCGGCGCCCGGCTGCTTCCCCGCTTCGACGTTCTGCTGGACCACATCGACCTGGACGCCCGCCTCGCCCGCGCCGACCTGGTCGTCACCGCCGAGGGCGCCCTGGACCAGCAGACGCCGTGCGGCAAGATCCCGGCCGAAGTGGCCCGCCGCGCCAAGCTGTCGGGCCGTCCGGTGCTCGCGCTGGCGGGCACGATCGGGGAGGGCGCGCACGAGGTGCGGGCGGCGGGCATCGACGCGTACAGCTCGATCCTGCCCGCGCCGGTGTCACTGACCGAAGCGCTCGGGCGCGGCGGCGAGTTCCTCACCGACGCGACCGAACGGGCGCTGCGGATGGTCCTGATGGGAGCCCGGGCCGTTCAGACCGCCGGGACGCAGCGGCCTTCCTCGGTGCGGTAGTTCCACTTCGCACCGTTCTCGACGAGTTCCCTGACGGCGCGCAGGAACCGCTCCACGTGCTCGTCGGGCGTACCGGCACCGAAGCTCACGCGGATCGCGTTCAGCATGGGGGTCCCCCCGGTCGAGTCCGTTCGAGACTGGGGCTCGCCCGGCTCGGCCTCCGGCGCGCCGCACTCGCCCGGGCCCTGCGGGTCACTGCCGAGCAGGGTCCGGACCAGCGGGTGGGCGCAGAACAGGCCGTCGCGTACGCCGATCCCGTACTCGGCGGAGAGCGCGGCCGCGAAGTGCGAGCTGTTCCAGCCCTCGACGACGAAGGAGATGACGCCGACGCGCGGGGAGTCGTCCCCGAAGAGGGAGAGCACCCTGACCGCGCCGACTCCGGCCAGTCCCTCCAGGACCTTCGTCACCAGCGCCTGCTCGCGCTCGACGAGGGAGTCGAAGCCGGCCTCGGTGAGCGCCTTGCAGGCGGAGGCGATGGAGTACACGCCGATGACGTTGGGCGAACCGGCCTCGTGGCGGGCGGCCGTGGTGTGCCACTCGACGTCCACGCCGCCGTCGGCGCGGCGGGCGACCTTGCGCGAGGCGCCGCCGCCCGCGAGGTACGGCTCGGCGCTCCGGAGCCAGTCGGCGCGGCCCGCGAGTACGCCGGAGCCGAACGGCGCGTACAGCTTGTGCCCGGAGAACGCGACCCAGTCGACGTCCAGCTCGGCGATGTCCAGCGGGTGGTGCGGGGCGAGCTGGGCCGCGTCGAGCACGATCCGCGCGCCGTGGGCGTGGGCGGCGGCGGCGAGCTCCTTCACCGGCCACAGCTCACCGGTGACGTTCGACGCGCCCGTGACGCACACCAGGGCGGGACCGTAGGGGTCACGGGCGGCCAGTGCGCGCTCCAGGGTCTCGACGGCCTGGGCCGGAGTGCGGGGCGCGTTCAGGTAGTCGACCTTGGCGTCGCGCCAGGGCAGCAGCGAGGCGTGGTGCTCGGTCTCGAAGACGAAGACCTGGCAGTCGGCCGGGAGGGCCGCGGCGAGCAGGTTGAGCGAGTCGGTCGTGGAGCGGGTGAAGACGACCTGGTCGCCCTCGCGGCAGCCGAGGAACTCGGCGACGGTGGCGCGACTGCTCTCGAAGAGGTCCGTCGACAGCTGCGAGAGGTAGCCGGCGCCGCGGTGCACACTGCCGTAGTACGGGGCGTACGCCGCCACGTCGTCCCACACGCGCTGGAGGGCCGGGGCGCTCGCCGCGTAGTCGAGGGCGGCGTAGGTGACCTCACCTCCCGTCACGAGCGGCACGAGGACATCTCGCCCGAGGACGGGCAGAGGCGTACAAACGGTCTGGCCGGTGGCAGCAGTGGAGACAGACATGGCGAACTCCCGAAACAGGCAGGCGAATTCCCCGCGCCGGCGGATACGCAGCAGCGCTGGAGAGGGAAAAAGGGGTGTGCGAAGAAGGGGCGGAAGGCCCTATCGCATTCGCTTGCTCACAAGAGGCTCCCTGAGAACCAGGACCCCAAGTCTTCGAGGGGTCCGCGCTTGCCGTAGACCTTTCTGTCTACGGCCTGGTCTTCACCCGGGGCACCCCGCCACGGACGGAGGGTTGCCGGACAGCAAGCCGGGGCCAAAACGCTGTCACTCATGACCTGCCAAGCATCCTGCCACACGATCAAGAAGACGCAAGGCGCAGTCCAGAGTCTGGACTGCACCTCGTGTCACACACCCTGCGCACTCAGCTGTTGCTGGCAGCCACCCAGCGCTCCAGCGCCGCACGGGCCGCTCCCGAGTCGATCGACTCCGCCGCCTTGGCGATCCCCGCCGCGATCTGCTCCTCGAGGGACGCGCCGCCCGGGTCGAGGGCGACCAGCGCCGCCGCCGTGTTGAGCAGCACCGCCTCCCGCACGGGGCCGGTCTCCCCGGCCAGCAGCCGCCTCGCGACATCCGCGTTGTACGACGCGTCCGCGCCGCGCAGCGCCTCCACGGGCACGATCTCCAGGCCCACGTCGCGCGGGTCGAAGGCCTGCTCCCGGACCGCCCCGTCCCGTACGACCCACACGCGCGAGGTCGCGGTGGTGGTCAGTTCGTCGAGACCGTCGTCGCCCCGGAAGACCAGCGCGGAATTCCCCCGCCCGGCGAGAACGCCCGCCACGATGGGGGCCATCCGGGCGTCGGCGACACCGACCGCCTGCGCCTTCACCCGCGCCGGGTTCGTCAGCGGGCCGAGGATGTTGAACGTCGTCGGCGCGCCCAGCTCCTTGCGCGCCTTCGCGACGTACCGCAGGGCCGGGTGGAACTTCACCGCGAAGCAGAAGGTGATGCCCGCTTCCTCCGCGACCTCGGCGACACGCTTGGGCGTCAGCTCCAGGTTGACGCCGAGCTTCTCCAGCACGTCCGAGGCCCCGCTCGCGGACGAGGAGGCCCGGTTGCCGTGCTTGACGACCTTGGCCCCGGTGCCCGCGACGACGATCGCCGACATCGTGGAGATGTTGACCGTCTTGGCCAGGTCGCCGCCCGTACCGACGATGTCGACCGTACGACCGGGCACCTCGATGGTGTTGGCGTGCGCGTACATGGCCCGTACCAGACCGGTGACCTCGTCGACCGTCTCGCCCTTGGCCCGCAGCGCCACCGCGAAACCGGCGATCTGGGCGTCGGTCGCCTCGCCGCTCATGATGCGGTCCATGGCCCAGGCGGTGTCGTCCGCGGACAGGTTCTCGCCGCGCAGCAGGGGGTTCAGCACGCCAGGCCAGGAGCCGGCCGCCACGCTGTCGCCGCCGGCCGGGGTCACAACGTTCATGGTCCGCTCCAGGGTCCACAGCCAGTAAGGGTGCTTCCTACCCTATCCAGCCACGGGGACAGCGAAGAGCCCCGTCCGACGCATGGACGGGGCTCCTGCTGTGGCGACCTGTGTCAGGTCGGTCCGGTCGGAGACCGGAGGGATCAGTGGTGGCCGTGGCCGCTGGTGATCTCCTCGTACTCCTCGGCGGTCGGCTTGGGGACCTGGTTGCCCTCGCCGTAGTAGCCCTTGCTCAGCTTGGCCCGGAGCTTCTGGCCGCGGCCCACCTTGCGCTCGACACCGTTCTCGTCGACCGACGGGCCGATCTTGGCCGGCGTGTACTGCTCGTGCGCCGTGAGGCTGTAGAGCTGGTCCTGGCTGAGCGGCTCGTGGATCTCGACGAACTCGCCGTGCGGCAGCCGCTTGATGATGCCGGACTCACGTCCGTGCAGCACCTTGTCCGCGTCGCGCCGCTGCAGACCCATGCAGATCCGCTTGGTGACGATGAACGCGACGACCGGGCCGACGAAGAAGGCGATCCGGACGAACCAGGTGATCGCGTTGAGCGACATGTGGAAGTGGGTGGCGAAGATGTCGTTGCCACCACCCAGCAGCATGATCATGTAGCCGGTGACCCAGGCGACGCCGAGAGCGGTCCGGGTCGGCGCGTTGCGCGGCCGGTCCAGGAGGTGGTGTTCCCGCTTGTCGCCGGTGATCCACGACTCGATGAACGGGTAGACCGCGATCGCGACGAGCATCAGGCCGAAGAACACCAGCGGGATGAACACACCCAGGACCAGCGTGTGGCCCCACAGGTTGATCTCCCAGCCCGGCATCACACGGATGAGGCCCTCGGCGAAGCCCATGTACCAGTCGGGCTGGGCGCCGGTGGACACCTGGTCCGGGCGGTAGGGGCCCATGGTCCAGATCGGGTTGATGGTGAACATGCCGGCGATGGCCGCGATGACACCGAAGACCAGGAAGAAGAAGCCTCCGGCCTTGGCCATGTAGACCGGCAGCAGCGGCATGCCGACGACGTTCTTGTTCGTCCGGCCGGGGCCGGGGAACTGCGTGTGCTTGTGGTAGAAGACCAGGATCAGGTGCGCCACCACGAGGCCGAGCATGATGCCCGGCAGCAGCAGGATGTGGATCGAGTAGAACCGGGCCACCATGTCGTGGCCGGGGAACTCGCCGCCGAACAGGAACATCGAGATGTACGTGCCGACGACGGGCGTCGCCAGGATCGCGCCCTGCGTGAAGCGGACACCGGTGCCGGACAGCAGGTCGTCCGGGAGCGAGTAACCGGTGAAACCGGTGAACATGCCCAGGACGAACAGCAGGAAGCCGAACAGCCAGTTGATCTCACGCGGCTTGCGGAACGCGCCGGTGAAGAAGACGCGCATCATGTGCACGAACATGCCGGCGATGAAGATGACGGCGGCCCAGTGGTGGATCTGCCGGATGAGCAGACCACCGCGGACGTCGAAGCTGATCTCCAGGGTCGAGGCGTACGCCTCGGTCATCCGGATGCCGTGCATCGGCGCGTACGAGCCGTGGTACACGATCTCGTTCATGCTCGGGTGGAAGAACAGCGTCAGGTACACACCCGTGAGGATGATGATGATGAAGCTGTAGAGGCAGATCTCGCCCAGCATGAAGGACCAGTGGTCCGGGAAGATCTTCCGCATGTTGGCCTTGGCCAGCGAGTAGATCCCCAGCCGGCCGTCGGCCCAGTCGGCGACCCGCTCGCCCGCGGGGGCCTTCCGGTTGCCCGGCGCGTCGGCGCCCGGTGACTGTGTTGCGGTCGTGGTGCTCATCCGCGCTCCCAGAATGCAGGGCCGACGGGCTCGGCGAAGTCGCCGCGTGCCTCGAGGAAGCCCTCGTCATTCACGCCGATCCGCAGCTGCGGAAGGGCGTGACCGGCCGGGCCGAAGATGACGCGGGCGCCGTCGGAGAGGTCGAAGGTGGACTGGTGGCACGGGCAGAGGACGTGGTGGGTCTGCTGCTCGTACAGGGAGATCGGGCAGCCCACGTGGGTGCAGATCTTGGAGAAGGCCACGATGCCCTCGTGCGACCACTCCAGCTCGCGCTTGTCCTTGATGTCCTCCGGCTCGATCCGGACGATCATCAAGGCATCCTTGGCGATCTTGTTGTTGAACTCGTGGTCGTCCTCCTCCAGGCCCTCGGGCTTGGCGAAGGTGAGCGAGCCGACGACGACGTCCTCGGGACGCAGCGGCTCGTTCGTGTTCATGTTGATGAGCTGCTTGCCCTTGTCCCACGACGTGTGGAACAGCTTCTTCTCGGGCAGCGGGCCCAGCTCGCGCAGCAGCACCACGCCGGAGAGCGGCACCATGGCCAGCGCGCCGAACATCGTGTTGCGGATCAGCGGGCGCCGGCCGATCACGGACTCCCGCGCGCCGTCCGCGAAGTCGGCCATGACCTTGGCCTTGACCTCGGGCGTGGCCTCGATCGCGTGCCGGTCGTCGGCGACCTCGTGGTCGGACATCAGGGTGCGGGCCCAGTGGACCGCGCCCGCGCCGATGCAGAAGAGCGCGATGCCCAGCGTCAGACCGAGCGACAGGTTCGTCGCGCTGACGTGACCCAGCGGCCAGACGTACACGAGCTGGTCGACGGGGAACGCCACGAAGGAGGCGATGAAGCCGATCGTGGCCAGCATCGACAGCGTGAACAGGAGGGCGACCGTACGCTCGGAGCGCTTGGCGGCCCGCTCGTCGATGTCCTGGATGCGCGGCTTGTGGGGCGGCAGCCCCGGGTCCGCGAACGGGTCGTCCGCCACGGCCACCGCGCCGTGCGCGGTGTCCTGCCCACTCGGCAGGTTCTTCTCTGGAATCTCTTGGTTACTCATGACTTCTTGGCCTTAGCGGTGTGGGCCGCGACCCAGACGGCGATGGCGATCAGCGAACCCAGACCGAAGATCCATCCGAACAGTCCCTCGGTGACGGGGCCGATGCCGCCCAGCCCGAAGCCGCCGGGGGTCGCAGTCCTCTCGCCGTTCACCGTCCGGACGTACGCGATGATGTCCTTCTTCTCCTGCTCCGGCATCGTCGTGTCGGGGAAGGAGGGCATGTTCTGCGGGCCGTGCTGCATGGCCTCGTAGATGTACTTCGGCTCCACGTCTGTAAGAGGCGGGGCGTACTTGCCGTTCGTGAGGGCACCGCCCGCGCCCGTGAAGTTGTGGCACTGGGCGCAGTTGGTGCGGAACAGCTCGCCACCCTTGGCGATGTCCGCGCCCTCAGGGCTGTACTGCTTCTCGGTCGGCGTGATCGGGCCGGCGCCGAGGGAAGCGACGTACGCCGCGAGCTGGTCGATCTCGGCCTGCGAGTAGACCTTCCTCTTCTCCGGCACCTGGGGGCCGGGCTGCTGCGCCGGCATACGGCCGGTGCCGACCTGGAAGTCCACTGCGGCCGAGCCGACGCCCACGAGGGACGGGCCGTCGGAAGTGCCCTGACCGCCGGTGCCGTGGCAGCTGGAGCAGCCGACGGCGTACAGCTTCTTGCCCTCGTCGATGGCGAGGGACTGGGCGGTTTCATCGGCCTGTGCCTTGCTCGCGGGTGCGAACGCGGCGTACAGCCCCCCGGTGGCCGCCAGCGCGAGGAGTAGGACGACGACCGCCGCCAGCGGATGGCGTCGTCGTGCGGAGAGCTTTTTCACGGATTACCCCGGTGTCAGGATCTTCTGCGTCGATGGTGCTGGATATGAGGCGGGTACGGACCCGACCTACTTGATCATGTAGATCGTGGCGAAGAGGCCGATCCAGACGACATCGACGAAGTGCCAGTAGTAGGACACGACGATGGCGGCGGTTGCCTGCTCGTGGGTGAATCTCTTGGCCGCGTAGGTACGGCCGAGGACCAGCAGGAAGGCGATGAGTCCGCCCGTCACATGCAGTCCGTGGAAGCCGGTGGTCAGGTAGAACACCGAGCCGTACGGGTCGGACGAGAGCGAGAGGCCCTCGTGCTTGACCAGCTCGGTGTACTCGAAGACCTGGCCTCCGATGAAGATCGCACCCATCACGAACGTGAGAATGAACCACGCCCGGAGCTTCTTCACGTCGCCCCGCTCCGCGGCGAAGACGCCGAGCTGACAGGTGAGGGAGGAGAGCACCAGGATGGTGGTGTTCGTCGCCGAGAACGGGAAGTTCAGCGCGGACGCCATTTCCTTCCAGTGCTCGGGACCCGTCACCGATCGCAGGGTGAAGTACATCGCGAAGAGGGCCGCGAAGAACATCAGCTCGGAACTCAGCCAGATGATGGTTCCGACGCTGGTGAGGTTCGGTCGATTGACCGACGGGTGCGCGTGCCCGGTATCTACTGTCGTTGCTGTCGCCACGACCGACATTATGTCGGTCGCTTATCCCGCCCTCACTCCCGGGGGTGCCATTCGGTGTGTCCATGCTCCCGGAAGGCTCTGCGGCCTGACCCGAACGGCCCATCGAAGGGGTGTCCGAACCCCTGCTGACAAGGTGTCGGACGGAGTAGCATCCGCGCATCGGTTCCTGATCCAACACCGAGCCTTCGAGGGCTTTCAGATGCATGGAGGAACAATGACCGCCACGGTCCTGGTCTACAGCGACGACGCGAACACCCGCGAACAGGTGCGGCTGGCAGCGGGTCGCAGGCCTGCCCCGGACGTGCCGCCGGTCGAGTTCCTGGAGTGCGCCACGCTGCCGGCCGTCCTCACGGCACTGGACCGGGGCGGTGTCGACGTCTGCGTGCTGGACGGCGAGGCCACGCCCGCGGGCGGCATGGGTGTGTGCCGGCAGATCAAGGACGAGATCTTCAACTGCCCGCCCGTGCTGCTGCTGATCGGCCGCCCCCAGGACTCCTGGCTGGCCACCTGGAGCCGCGCGGAGAGCGCGGTGACGCTTCCGGTCGACCCCGTGGAGTTCTCGGGCGCCCTGGCCGCCCTGCTGCGCGGCAGGCGCTCGGTCGAGGCGTGACACCCCGCGGGCCCCGTCAGACCTCCGGCCGCAGTCTGGCCGCGTCGACGGGGTTCCCGCCGTCCAGGGCGCCGGGCAGCAGGGCGCTGCCCTCGCGCCACTTGTCCCAGGACAGGTTCCAGTCGCCGAAGCCGTTGCCGAAGGGGTCCATCATGTCGCCGGAGCTGTTGACGACCTTGACGATGTCGCCCTGGCGGACGGTCTTGTAGAACCACTCGGCGTTGTCGGTGCTCATGCCGGTGCAGCCGTGACTGACGTTGGCGGACCCCTGCGAGCCGACAGACCAGGGCGCGGCATGGACGTACTCGCCGCTCCAGGTGACCCGCGTGGCGTAGTAGACGGGCAGGTCGTAGGAGTCGGCCGTGCCCTCCGGGATGCCGACGGTCGTACCGCGCATCCGTACGAAGTACTCCTTGCCCAGCACGACCTTGACCCCGTTGCGGGTGGAGAAGCCGGGCTTGCCCGTGGTCACCGGAATGGTGTTGATCACTCTGCCGTTGCGCCTCACCGTCATCTGGTACGAGCCTGCGTCCGTGATGGCTTCGAGCCGGTCGCCGGTGGTGAACTGCACCTGCTTGGAGGGGCCGCCATAGAGCCTGTCGGCGACCTTGAGGCCCTCCAGGGTGCTGCGCACCCTGACGGTGGCGTTGGCCGGCCAGTACTCCTTCGGGCGGTAGTGCAGGTTCTCGCTGTCCACCCAGTGCCAGGCGCCCTCCACCGCGGGTGTCGAGCCGACCTTCAGCGCGCGCTCGACGACCGCCCTGGCCGCCTCGCCCTTGACGGGGGCGCTGAGTTCGGCGGTGACCGGCTGGCCGACGCCGTACGTGCCCGGCTCGGGGCCGAAGGTGACGGTCAGCCGCTTCTTGGCCGGGGCCTGCGCGGTCTCGAAGGAGAGCGTACGCAGGCCGGGGGCGCCGTCCGAGTCCTCGGTGCTGACCCTGACCGTGTAGCGCGCCCCCGCGGCCAGGGGGGCGGTGCTGTGCCAGCGCGCCCCGTCGGCGGAGAGTTCGCCCGCCAGATAGCGCCCTGTGGCGTCGGAAGCCGTGACATCCGTGATCCGGCCGTCCCCGTCCCTGGCGGTGATCTCCAGGGGCTTCTCGGGATCGGCCTTCGCCGTGCCCGTCCCGGCGTTGAAGGAGACCTGGTCCGCAGCGTCGTACGGTGCGGCGGAGAGCGGATGGCCGTCGCCGGACCCGTCGCACGCCGTCCCGGCCGCCGCGAGGGACGCGATCAGCAGAGAGCAGCTCAGGACCATCCGGAATCGGGGTGCTTGGCTCATGATCACACATTAAGAACATTCATCACATTCAGCGAGCCCAACGGCGCAAACGAGGGGCCCGGCCACCTGAACTGCAGGTGAGCGGGCCCCTCGGGGGATGCTGCAAATGCCACGGACTACTGCGAATGCCGGGCCTGCCGCGGACTACTGGTTCTGGTTCTCACCGCGGTAGTACTCGAAGACCCAGCCGAAGAGGCCGATCAGGAGCAGCGGCAGCGAGAAGTACAGCAGCCACCAGCCGATGGCGACGGCCAGGAAGGCGAAGGCGCCACCGATGGCCAGCGAGAGCGGCTGCCAGCTGTGCGGGGCGAAGAACCCCACCTCACCGGCCTCGTCCGCCACGTCGGCCTCTTTGTTGTCCTGAGCCATGGCGTCGACACGCTTGGCCGTGAAGGCCAGGTAGTAGCCGATCATGATGCTCAGGCCGAAGGCCAGGAAGAGCGCCGTGGTTCCGGCGGGCTCCTTCGACCACAAGCCATAGACGATCGCCATGGCGAGGATGAAGACGCTCAGCCAGATGAACATCTTGCCCTGGATCTTCACTTGCCGACCTCCTTGCCGCCGAACAGCGCGGTGTCCTTCTGTCCGTGGTTCTCGAGCTGCTCGAGAGCGGCGATCTCAGGGTGGTGCAGGTCGAACGCCGGGGATTCGGAACGGATCCTCGGCAGCGTGAGGAAGTTGTGCCGCGGGGGCGGGCAGGACGTCGCCCACTCCAGCGAACGGCCGTAGCCCCAGGGGTCGTCGACCTCGACCTTCTTGCCGTACTTCGCGGTCTTCCAGACGTTGTAGAAGAACGGAAGCATGGACAGGCCCAGCAGGAACGAGGCGATCGTCGAGATCGTGTTCAGCAGGGTGAAGCCGTCGGCGGCGAGATAGTCCGCGTAACGGCGCGGCATGCCCTCGGCACCGAGCCAGTGCTGCACCAGGAACGTGCCGTGGAAGCCCACGAACAGCGTCCAGAAGGTGATCTTGCCCAGGCGCTCGTCCAGCATCTTGCCCGTGAACTTCGGCCACCAGAAGTGGAATCCGGAGAACATCGCGAAGACCACGGTGCCGAAGATGACGTAGTGGAAGTGCGCGACGACGAAGTACGAGTCGGAGACGTGGAAGTCCATCGGGGGCGAGGCCAGGATGACGCCGGTCAGACCACCGAAGGTGAAGGTGATCAGGAAGCCGACGGCCCAGAGCATCGGGGTCTCGAAGGACAGCGAGCCCTTCCACATGGTGCCGATCCAGTTGAAGAACTTCACACCGGTCGGTACCGCGATCAGGAAGGTCATGAACGAGAAGAACGGCAACAGCACGCCGCCCGTGACGTACATGTGGTGGGCCCACACCGTGACCGAGAGGCCGGCGATCGCGATCGTCGCGCCGATAAGACCGATGTAACCGAACATCGGCTTGCGGCTGAAGACCGGAATCACTTCGGAAATGATTCCGAAGAACGGCAGCGCGATGATGTAGACCTCTGGGTGACCGAAGAACCAGAAGAGGTGCTGCCACAGGAGCGACCCGCCATTCGCGGCGTCGAAGATGTGCGCACCGAATTTACGGTCCGCCTCCAGCGCGAAGAGCGCGGCGGCCAGCACCGGGAAAGCGAGCAGGACCAGGACACCGGTCAGCAGCACGTTCCAGGTGAAGATCGGCATACGGAACATCGTCATGCCGGGTGCGCGCATGCAGATGATCGTGGTGATGAAGTTGACCGAACCGAGGATCGTGCCGAAGCCGGAGAAGGCCAGGCCCATGATCCACATGTCGGCGCCGATGCCCGGCGAGCGGACCGCGTCCGACAGCGGGGCGTAGGCGAACCAGCCGAAGTCGGCGGCGCCCTGCGGGGTGAGGAAGCCGGCCACGGCGATGATCGAGCCGAAGAGGTACAGCCAGTACGCGAACATGTTCAGCCGCGGGAACGCCACGTCGGGCGCGCCGATCTGCAGCGGCATGATCCAGTTCGCGAATCCGGCGAACAGCGGCGTCGCGAACATCAGCAGCATGATCGTGCCGTGCATCGTGAACGCCTGGTTGAACTGCTCGTTCGACATGATCTGCGTGCCGGGACGGGCCAGTTCGGCGCGCATGAAGAGCGCCATGACTCCGCCGACGCAGAAGAACACGAACGACGTGATCAGGTAGAGCGAACCGATGGTCTTGTGGTCAGTGGTGGTCAGCCACTTCACCACCACGTTCCCCGGCTGCTTGCGCCGCACCGGCAGCTCGTTCTGGTAGGACGCCTCGTCGGCTGCTGCGCCACCGTGAGGTTCGTTGAGGATGGTCACAGTTTGCTCGCTCCCGCGTTCCTGGCCGTGTCGAGCTGCGCGATACCGGACGGGATGTAGCCGGTCTGCCCCTTCTCCGCCAGCTCCTTGAGGTGCTGCTGGTAGCGCTCCGGGGAGACCACCTTGACGTTGAAGAGCATCCGGGAGTGATCGACGCCGCACAGCTCGGCGCACTTGCCCATGAAGGTGCCCTCACGCGTGGGGGTCACCTCGAAGACGTTGGTGTAGCCGGGGATGACGTCCTGCTTCATCAGGAACGGCACCACCCAGAAGGAGTGGATGACGTCGCGGGAGGTCAGGACGAACCGGACCTTCTCCCCCTTGGGCAGCCACAGCGTCGGGCCCGGATTGCCGTTCTGGGGGTTCCGCTCGCCCGGCGTGCCGACCGCGTGGACACCTTCGGCCCCGGCGGGGAACTGCTTGGCGTAGCGGTCAGGGATGGAACCGAGCTCCTTGGGGGGCTTGGCTCCCGTCTTGGCGTCGCCGTCCACGTTCTCGACGTAGTTGAAGCCCCAGCTCCACTGGAAGCCGACCACGTTGATGGTGTGGGCCGGCTTGTCCTCGAGCGCGAGGAGCTTCGACTCGTCGCGCGCGGTGAAGTAGAAGAGGACCGAGACGATGATGAGCGGGACCACGGTGTACAGCGCCTCGATGGGCATGTTGTACCGGGTCTGCGGAGGTACTTCGACCTTGGTGCGGCTACGCCGGTGGAAGAAGACGCTCCACAGGATCAGTCCCCACACCAGGACGCCCGTGATGAGCGCTGCCGCCCACGAGCCCTGCCAGAGGGAGAGAATCCTGGGAGCCTCTTCGGTGACCGGGGTAGGCATCCCGAGGCGGGGGAAGTCCTCCCATGTGTACGAGCAACCAGAGGCGGTCGCCAGGACCACGCCCGCGGTCAGCACCTGGAGCAGCTTCCGCCGCATCGGGCGCCGCGACGAGCGGTCGGAGCCGTTGGGACTCACGTAGCGCCTTCCCGAGAGTCTCGCCCGCGCGGTGGGTCGCGGCCGTCTCGCTGGTCGGTCGCCGGCCCTGACGCGGGCAGGGGTTTGGATGTTTATGCGGACCAAACCCTACTGGACGCTATTTGGGGTCGCGCGGGGAGGGTGCCCAACGCGCCGTACCCCTCCCCGAAGGGATGGCTTCTCGGTGGAACCACGGCCTCCGCCCGTCTCCTGACGGCCATTTCCCTGGTGGCGGGGCACCGGCCCGCCAGAACGGCGATTAGCGTGGTTGCGTGCCCTACTTCGACACCGCGTCCTCCGCCCCCCTGCACCCCGTCGCCCGGCAGGCCCTGCTGGCCTCGCTCGACGAGGGGTGGGCCGATCCCGCCCGTCTCTACCGCGAGGGGCGGCGCGCCAGGCTGCTGCTGGACGCGGCCCGCGAGGCGGCGGCGGAGGCCGTGGGGTGCCGCCCGGACGAGCTCGTGTTCACCTCTTCCGGCACCCGCGCGGTGCACTCCGGGATCTCCGGCGCGCTCGCCGGGCGTCGGCGTGTCGGCCGCCACCTGGTCGTCTCCGCCGTCGAGCACTCCTCCGTGCTCCATTCGGCCGCCGAGCACGAGGGCCGGGGCGGCACGACGACGGAGGTCCCGGTGGACCGGGCGGGCCGGGTGGCCCCCGGGGCGTACGCGCGGGCGCTGCGCGAGGACACCGCGCTGGCGTGCCTGCAGTCCGCCAACCACGAGGTCGGCACCGAGCAGCCGGTGGCCGAAATCGCACAGGAGTGCCGGGCGGTGGGTGTGCCGCTGCTGGTGGACGCGGCGCAGTCGCTGGGGTGGGGTCCGGTGGAAGGGGACTGGTCGCTGCTGACCGCGAGCGCCCACAAGTGGGGCGGCCCCGCCGGGGTCGGGCTGCTGGCCGTACGCAAGGGGGTGCGGTTCGCGCCCCAAGGGCCCGCCGACGAGCGGGAGTCCGGGCGGGCGGCCGGTTTCGAGAATCTGCCGGCCGTCGTGGCGGCGGCCGCCTCGCTGCGGGCCGTACGGGCGGAGGCGGCCGGCGAGGCTGCGAGGCTGCGGACACTGGTGGAGCGGATCCGGGCCCGGGTGCCCGAGCTCGTACCGGACGTGGAGGTGGTCGGCGATCCGGTGCGGCGGCTGCCGCATCTGGTCACCTTCTCGTGCCTGTACGTCGACGGGGAGACGCTGCTGCACGAGCTGGACCGGGCAGGTTTCTCCGTATCGTCCGGTTCGTCCTGTACGAGCAGCACGCTCACGCCCAGCCATGTGCTGCGGGCGATGGGGGTGCTGACGGAAGGCAACGTCCGGGTCTCGCTCCCGCCGGGGACGCAGGCGCAGGACGTGGACCGCTTCCTGGAGGTGCTGCCGGGTGCGGTGGCGGGGGTACGGGAGCGGCTGGGGGCGCCGGTCGCACCGTCCGCCGCCGAACAGCCGGACGCGCCGTCGCTCGTCGTGGACTCGCTCGGCAAGCGGTGTCCGGTCCCGGTGATCGAGCTGGCCAAGGTGATCGGCGACGTGCCGGTCGGAGGGACGGTGACGGTGCTGTCGGACGACGAGGCGGCGCGGCTGGACATTCCGGCGTGGTGCGGGATGCGGGGACAGGAGTACGTGGGCGAGCGGGCGGCGGAGCGGGGCGTGGCGTACGTGGTGCGGCGGCTCGCCTGACGGTGCGGGAGGGGGCGGGCCCGCGGCACGCTCCGGCGCGGGCCCGCTCCTCGGACGTCGGAGGAGCGGGCGGGACCGGATCCTCCGGACCGGGTCCTCCGGTCCGTCCGGCGTCCGAGGGGCACGCCCGGGGGCGCCTCGGGGTCAGGACAGGTACACCCGGACCTCTTCCGCCGCCTCGTCGCCGTACGCCTTCGTGAAGCGGTCCATGAAGTTGGCGCGGCGCAGCGTGTACTCCTGGGTGCCGAGGGTCTCGATGACCAGGGTCGCCAGCATGCAGCCGACCTGGGCGGCGCGTTCGAGGCCGACGCCCCAGGCGAGGCCGGACAGGAATCCGGCGCGGAAGGCGTCGCCGACGCCGGTCGGGTCGACCTTGGCCACCTCCTCCGGGCAGCCGACGAGCACCGGCTCCTCGCCGACCCGCTCGACGCGGACGCCGCGGGAGCCGAGCGTGGTGACGCGGTGGCCGACCCTGCCGAGGATCTCGGCGTCGGTCCAGCCGGTCTTGGACTCGATGAGCCCCTTCTCGTACTCGTTGGAGAAGAGATACGTCGCGCCGTCGAGCAGCGTGCGGATGTCGTCGCCGGACATGCGGGCGATCTGCTGGGAGAAGTCCGCGGCGAACGGGATGGAGCGGGTCTTGCACTCCTCCGTGTGGCGGAGCATCGCCTCGGGGTCGTCCGCGCCGATCAGCACCAGGTCGAGGCCGCCGACGCGCTCGGCGACCGCCTGGAGCTCGATCTGGCGGGCCTCGCTCATCGCGCCCGTGTAGAAGGAGCCGATCTGGTTGTGGTCGGCGTCGGTGGTGCACACGAAGCGGGCCGTGTGCAGGACCTCGGAGATGCGCACCGAGCCGGTGTCCACGCCGTGCCGGTCGAGCCAGGCGCGGTACTCGTCGAAGTCCGAGCCGGCGGCGCCGACCAGGATCGGGTTGCCGCCGAGCTGGCCCATGCCGAAGCAGATGTTCGGGCCGACTCCGCCCCGGCGTACGTCGAGGTTGTCGACGAGGAAGGAGAGCGAGACCGTGTGCAGCTGGTCCGCGACCAACTGGTCGGCGAAGCGGCCGGGGAAGGTCATGAGGTGGTCGGTGGCGATGGAACCGGTGACTGCGATACGCACGGCGAGGACGCTCCTGCGGGCGAGGGGTGAGGACAGCTCACGCTACCCGGTCGTAGCCCTTTCGCACTAAGCGGCAAAACTACCCAATAGTAGGGCTTTTTTCCGTTGCCCGAGGTGCTTACGGTGCCCATGTCAGGGTCCGTGGACGTGCGGCCCCGAGAGCTACGGGAGTATCCCGCATGCACAAGCACAGCGTCATGGTGTCCGGCCGGGCCGAGCAGGACGGCGGCCTGGAGGAGCTGCGCGGAGACTGCGCGCGGATGGTCCCGCACTGGGCGGTGCCCGCGGCTCCCGTGCCGGCCCCCGTGCCGGCCTCCCTGATCCACGGGATCACCGTGCCGCCCGCCTCGGCGCGACTGGTGGGCGGGATGTCCGAGTACGGCGGCTGAGTCCTGCTCCTGCGGCATACGGGGGAACCGTGCGCCCTTGCGTTCCGTCCCACCGGTGTCCCCCGTAAACAGGGATACGACATACGGCACAGGACGGCCCAGCAGCCGAAGGAGCGATGCGGTGAGCACCGAGCGACCGGAAGAGGACGCGGACGGCGTCCACAGGCGGCGCTCCCCGCTGGTGGCCGCCTCAGTGGCCGCGGCGGTGCTGCTGGCCGGGGGCGGTGCGGCGTACTGGGCGTCGACCGCCTCGGGCGGCGGCACCGGGAGCGGCGTGGCGGCGGACGGCGGCACTCCGCCGCCGCTGAACCTCGACGGCCGTACGGGCGGCGGCGCTCCGGGCATCGCACCCGGCGAGCCCGATCCGAACGGCGGGGCGACCTACCGCGCGGCGGGGAAGCTGCCGGAGGGGCCCGGTTCCGCCCCGGTGTACCGGGCGTCGGGCACGGTCACCGAGGCCGAGGTGGCACGGCTGGCCGAGGCGCTCGGCGTACCGGGCAAACCGCGCGTGGAGGGTCCGGCCTGGAAGGCCGGCGTCACCAAGGACGGCTCGGGGCCGGTGCTCCAGGTCAACAGGCAGGCGCCGGGCACCTGGACCTTCGCGCAGTACGGCCGGGGCGGCAGCGACAACTGCACCAAGCGCGAGAAGTGTTCCGGCACCTCCTACGCGCCCGGTGGCCAGGGGTCGGCGGTGAGCGAGAAAGCCGCGAAGGAGGCGGCGGCGCCCGTGCTGAAGGCGGTGGGCCAGGGCGACGCCGAGCTGAACGCACGCCAGCTGATGGGCGCGGTGCGGGTGGTGAACGCCGACCCGAAGGTGGGCGGACTGCCGACGTACGGCTGGGCGACCGGAGTCCAGATCGGCCCCGACGGCCGCCCGGTGGGGGGCAGCGGGCAGTTGAAGAGCCTGACGAAGGGCGCCGAGTACCCGGTGATCAGCGCGGGTGAGGCGCTGGAGCAGCTGAACAGGGCCGGCGAGGGCGCCGGCAAGACCGGCATCGGCGGCTGTGCCACGCCCGTGCCCCACGGGGGCGGGGCCGAGGACCGCGCGGCCGGCGCCGGGGCCGCGGCGCCGTGCGAGACGGACGGCGGGCAGACGCCGGCCGCGCCGGAGCCCGTGACCGTGGGCAAGGCGGTCTTCGGGCTGTCGGCGCAGTACGTCGACGGGCGGCAGGCGCTCGTACCCTCGTGGCTCTTCGAGGTGAGGCCGGGAGGCGGCGCGCAGCCCTTCACCATCACCCACCCCGCGGTCGATCCGGACTACCTGGCCGAACCGTCCGCGCCGCCGTCGCCGCGTGAGAGCGCTCCGTCGGCTCCGCCGGAGCGCGGCGAGCCCTCGGCGCCGGCGCGGCACATCGAGTCGTACAGCGCCGACGGGCGCGAGCTGACCCTGCACTTCTGGGGCGGGGTGTGCAGCGACTACGGCGCGAAGGCCGAGGAGGAGGACGGAGTGGTGAAGGTGAGGATCACCGAGACCAACCCGGACCCGGGGCGGGCCTGCATCATGATCGCCAAGGAGCTGACGGAGACCGTGGCGCTCGACAAGCCGCTGGACGGCCGGAAGGTCGTGGACGCGCGGAGCGGTGAGACGGTGCCGCACGCTTAGGCCCGTACGCCACGGAGCACCGAGAAGCCACAGAGCACGGAGAAGGCGGCCGTCCCGGTCCGGGGGCGGCCGCCTTCTCCCACTTCTCTCACGCGCGGTTCGGATCGCGGTTCAGGTTTAGCTGAACGAGTCACCGCAGGCGCAGGAACCCGTGGCGTTCGGGTTGTCGATCGTGAAGCCCTGCTTCTCGATGGTGTCGACGAAGTCGATGGAGGCGCCGCCCAGGTACGGGGCGCTCATGCGGTCGGTGACGACCTTGACGCCGTCGAAGTCCTTGATGACGTCACCGTCGAGCGAGCGCTCGTCGAAGAAGAGCTGGTACCGCAGGCCGGAGCAGCCACCGGGCTGCACGGCGACGCGCAGCGCCAGGTCGTCCCGGCCTTCCTGGTCCAGCAGGGCCTTGACCTTGGCCGCGGCGGCGTCGGACAGGAGAATGCCGTCGCTCACGGTGGTCTTGTCGTCCTGAACGGACATCTACATCTCTCCCGGGTTGTACGGACTGCTTGCCGACGGTTGCAACCGGCGCGGCCGCGGATTCATTCCGGGCCTGAGCTCTTGCCTTCTCCATTCATGCTCGCACACCCCGTTCCGCAGGGACACGGGGCCGGAGCCGACGGCAATTCGTCACATCGACGACATCGGCATCGTCAAAGTGACATGAAGCGGTTATGATAGATAACGTCAAATCGACGAAAAGCGTGTTCGCAGACAAGAAAGGGTGCGTGTGGTGACCACCGCCCAGCCACTGGACGTCCAGCCGACGCCGCTCGCTCTCCTGCTGCTCGGCCGCGAGGCCGACGCCAGGAGCGAGCGCGGTGTGGACTGCCCCGGCGACCTGCCCTCGCCCTCCGACCCGGACCTGGTGGAGCGCGCCCGCGCCGCCAAGGAAAAGCTCGGGGACAAGGTCTTCGTCCTCGGCCACCACTACCAGCGTGACGAGGTCATCCAGTTCGCCGACGTCACCGGGGACTCCTTCAAGCTGGCCAAGGACGCGGCCGCCAGGCCGGAGGCCGAGTACATCGTCTTCTGCGGCGTGCACTTCATGGCCGAGTCCGCGGACATCCTGACCTCCGACGACCAGAAGGTCGTACTCCCCGACCTGGCGGCGGGCTGCTCGATGGCCGACATGGCCACCGCCGAGCAGGTCGCCGAGTGCTGGGACGTGCTGACCGAGGCCGGTGTGGCCGAGCAGGTCGTGCCCGTGTCGTACATGAACTCCTCCGCGGACATCAAGGCGTTCACCGGCAAGCACGGCGGGACGATCTGTACGTCGTCGAACGCCAAGCGGGCGCTGGACTGGGCCTTCGAGCAGGGCGAGAAGGTCCTCTTCCTGCCCGACCAGCACCTCGGGCGCAACACCGCGGTGCGGGACATGGGCATGTCGCTGGACGACTGCGTGCTCTACAACCCGCACAAGCCGAACGGCGGCCTGACGGTCGAGGAGCTGCGGAACGCGAAGATGATCCTGTGGCGCGGGCACTGCTCGGTGCACGGGCGCTTCTCGGTCGAGTCCGTCAACGACGTGCGCGCGCGCATCCCGGGCGTCAACGTCCTCGTGCACCCCGAGTGCAAGCACGAGGTCGTGGCGGCCGCCGACCACGTCGGCTCGACGGAGTACATCATCAAGATGCTGGAGGCGGCTCCGGCCGGCTCCAAGTGGGCCATCGGCACCGAGCTGAACCTGGTGCAGCGGCTCGCCAACCGGTTCGCCCCGGAGGGCAAGGAAGTCGTCTTCCTCGACAAGACGGTCTGCTTCTGCTCGACCATGAACCGCATCGACCTGCCGCACCTGGTGTGGGCGCTCGAGTCGCTGGCCGAGGGCAACCTCGTCAACCGCATCGAGGTCGAGCGTGAGACCGAGCAGTTCGCGAAGCTCGCGCTGGAGCGGATGCTGGCGCTGCCGTAGGTCCCTCCCGTACGGCTTCCCGTGCGTCTCGCACCGCGCCCCCTCACGCCTCGCGTCAGGGGGTGCGGTGGTTGCGCCCACCTGCCACCGTGGAAGCGAGGAAGGGTGAGGACTATGGAGTACATGATCCAGATGAACGTGTCCGCCGACGAGTGGGACGGCATGATGTCGTCGTTCTCCAAGGACGACATGCTGGCGATGTTCGCGCACATGGACGCGCTCAACCAGGAGATCGGCGCGGCGGGCGAACTGGTGGAGGCCCGTGGTCTCGGCGGGCCCGCGATGGTCAAGACGGTACGGGCGACGGACGACGGCCGGGCGAAGGTGACCGACGGACCCGCGGAGCCCGGGCGCATCCTGGCCGGCTACTGGGTGGTCGACGTCAAGAACGAGGAGCGGGCCCTGGAGATCGCCGCGCGGGCCTCGGCCTGTCCAGGCCCCGGCGGCAAGCCCGGGAGCGATCCGGTCGAGGTGCACGCCATCCCCCAGGGGCCGCCCGAGGTGCCGGAGCCCTGACCCCTGGGCGGACCTGGCCGGACCCGGAACGGGGTGAGCCCCGGTCCCCCGAGAAGGGGGCCGGGGCTCACCGCTGTGCTGGGCCGTACGCCGGTCAGGTCTTCGCCGGCTCCGGCTCCTGCGACTCGGTGCCGGAGCCGGGATCGGACGGAGCCGGGGTGTCCGCCTTCGCCGCGCGCCCGGCCGCCTTCTTCTCGGCCCGGCGCTCCTTGCGGAGCTCCACCATCGCGTACAGCGTCGGCACCAGGAGCAGCGTCAGCAGCGTCGACGTGATCAGACCGCCGATCACCACGATCGCCAGCGGCTTCGAGATGAAACCGCCCTCGCCGGTGATGCCCAGTGCCATCGGCAGCAGCGCGAAGATCGTCGCGAGTGCCGTCATCAGGATCGGGCGCAGGCGGTGACGCCCGCCCTCCAGGACCGCCTCGACGACGCCCAGGCCCTGGGCCCGGTACTGGTTGATCAGGTCGATCAGCACGATCGCGTTGGTGACCACGATGCCGATCAGCATCAGCATGCCGATCATCGCCGGGACGCCCATCGGCGTACCGGTGAGGAGCAGCAGGCCGAGGGCGCCGGTCGCCGCGAACGGGATGGACACCAGCAGGATCAGCGGCTGGACGAGCGAGCGGAACGTCGCCACCAGCAGCATGAAGACGATTGCGACGGCCGCCAGCATGGCCAGGCCGAGCTGGGCGAACGCCTCGTCCTGGTCGGAGGAGACGCCGCCGATCTCGACGCTCGCGCCCTCCGGCAGCTCCTTCTTCAGCTCGGTGATCTCCGTCTGGAGCGCGGCGGTCACCGCGCCCGTGTTGTCGGCGGTCGGCTTGGCCGTGATCGTCGCGGCGCGGGCGCCGTCGATCCGGGTCTGGGAGACCGGTCCCGCGACCAGCTTCACGTCGGCGATGTCACCGAGCTCCACCCGCCCGAGGTTCAGCTTCTTCAGCTCGTCCATCGTGGTGGCCGGCCTGGCCGACTTCACGACGACGTCGCGCTCGGTGTCGTCGAGGATCGCCTTGCCCGAGGTGGTGCCGCGCACCGCCTGGGTGACGGCGGCGCCGAGCGTGGCCTGGTTGAAGCCCGCGGCGGCCGCCTTGTCGTTGGCCTTGACGGAGATCCGGGGCACGCTCTGGGCCAGGTCGCTCTGGACGTCGGTGACGTCGTCGAGCTCGGCGACCGCGTTCCGTACCTGCTCGGACGCCTTCTTCAGGACGTCACCGTCACCGGCCTTCACCACGACGCTCAGGTCCTGGCTGCCGAAGCCGCCGCCCGCGCCGATCGTGGTCTCGCCGATGCCGTCGAGCTTGCCCAGCTCCTCGTCGATCCGGTCCTGGGTGGCCTCGAAGTCGGAGGCGTCCTCAAGGGTCAGCTGGTACGTCGCCTGGTTGGCGCCCGTGCCTCCGCCGAAGGCGGCCGCGAAGCCCGAGGAGCCGACCGTGACCTGGTAGTCCTTGATCGTGTCGATGGAGTCGAGCGCCTTCTCGACCTTCAGCGCGGCCCGGTCGGCGGCGGCCAGGCTGGTGCCCGGCTCCAGCTCCTGGGTGACGGACAGGGTGTCCTGCTCGCCCTGGTCGAGGAAGTTGGTCTTCAGCAGCGGCGCCATGGCGAACGTACCGAGAAGGACGACGATCGCGATGGCCAGGCTGGAGAGGCGGCGGCGGGTCGCGAAGCGCAGGACCGGGACGTACGCCCGCTGGAGACGGCTGCGCTCCTCCTTCTCCTCCGCCCTGCGGCGCAGCTCCGCCGGGTCGACGCCCTCGGAGCCCTTCGGGGGACGCAGGAACCAGTACGAGAAGACCGGCACCACGGTGAGGGACACCAACAGCGAGGCGAGCAGGGCCGCCGTGACGGTCAGGGAGAACGAGCCGAACAGCTGGCCCACCATGCCGCCGACCAGGCCGATCGGCAGGAAGACGGCGACGGTGGTCAGCGTGGAGGCGGTGACCGCGCCGGCCACCTCCTTGACCGCGGTGGTGATCGCCGAGTGGCGCTCCTCGCCGTACGCCAGGTGACGCTTGATGTTCTCCAGGACCACGATCGAGTCGTCGACGACGCGGCCGATCGCGATGGTCAGCGCGCCGAGCGTGAGGACGTTGAGCGACAGGTCGCGGGTCCACAGCACGATCAGCGCGAGGACGACCGACAGCGGGATGGAGATGGCCGTGACGAGCGTCGAGCGGACCGACGCCAGGAAGACCAGGATGACGATCACGGCGAAGACCAGGCCGAGGGCGCCCTCGGTGGTCAGACCGGAGATCGACTTGGAGACGGCCGGGCCCTGGTCGAAGACGACCGCGATCTCGCTGTCCGCGCCGATGCTCGCGCGCAGGTCGGGCAGGAGGTCCGTGACCGCGTCGGAGATGGCGACGGCGCTGCCGTCCTGGTCCATGGTGATGGCCAGGGACAGGCTGGGCTTGCCGTTGGTACGGGTGATGGAGACCGCGGTGGCGGGCTGCTCCTCGACGGTGGCGACGTCACCGAGGCGTACCGGTTTCGGCGGCTTGCCGCCCTGGCCGGCGGGCGCGCCGGTGGCGGCGGCGGTGACGCGCAGGTCCTCGATCTGCTTCAGCGACGTGTAACCGCCGCCGACCTGGACCGTACGGCTCTTGCCGTCCTCGGCGAAGGAACCGCCCGGGACGGTGGCGCCGCCCGCCTGGAGGGCCTGGCTGAGCGCGGAGACGTCGAGGCCGGCCGCCGCGAGCTTCTTGTCGTCGGGGGTGACGGCGACCTGGAGGTCCCGTGCGCCGTCGACGGCGACCTGGCTCACGCCGTCGATGTCCTCCAGGCGGGGGACGACGGTGTTCTCCAGCCGGTCGGCGAGCGCCTGCTGGTCCTGGGCCGAGGTGACGGCGAGCAGGACGGTCGGTATGTCGTCCGTCGAACCGGCCACGACCTGCGGGTCGACGTCGGCGGGCAGCTGGGCGCGGGAGCGGTTCACGGCCTGCTGAACGTCGGCGACGAGCTGCTTGGTGTCGTTGCCGTAGTCGAACTGGGCCATGATCACGGCGTTGCCCTCACTCGCCGTGGAGGTGACGCCGGTGATGCCGTCGACTGCCTTGATGGTGTTCTCGAGCGGTTCGACGACCTGCTTCTCGACCACGTCGGGGGACGCACCCTGGTAGGGCGCCAGCACGGAGACCATCGGAAACTCGATGGTGGGCAGCAGTTGCTGCTTGAGCTGCGGTATCGCGATGGCGCCGAAGACGATCGCGATGATCGACATCAGACCGATCAGCGCCCGCTGAGCGAGGCTGAATCTGGACAGCCAGGACATGGGTGGGTCTCTCTTCTGTGGCGTGCGAGGCAGGCGGACACGGTGGTCCGCTTATACGATCAGCCATGCGAAGAGGGTGATCCCTCGCTCCCAAGTGCCTTTCTTGTGCCGCGCATACCGCAGCTGGAGTACGCGCCGCTACACCTTCACTCCACCCTCGGCCGCACGAGACCCGATTCGTACGCGATTACCACCAATTGGGCTCGATCGCGGGCGCCGAGCTTCGCCATCGCCCTGTTCACATGGGTCTTGACCGTGAGCGGGCTGACGACCAGCCGCTCGGCGATCTCGTCGTTGGAGTGGCCGCCCGCGACCTGGACGAGGACCTCGCGCTCGCGCACGGTCAGCGCCGAGAGCCGCTCGGCACGGGCCGCGGCGGCCTCGTCGTCCTCCGATGTGCCGCCCTGGGCGAGGAACTTGGCGATCAGTCCCTTCGTGGCGACGGGCGAGAGCAGGGCCTCACCGGCCGCAGCGATACGGATGGCACTGAGCAGTTCGTCCGGCTCCGCCCCCTTGCCGAGGAAGCCGGAGGCACCGGCGCGCAGGGACTGCACGACGTATTCGTCGACCTCGAAGGTCGTCAGCATGACGACGCGCACCGCGGACAGCTCCGGGTCCTCGCTGATCATGCGGGTGGCGGCGAGGCCGTCCGTACCGGGCATGCGGATGTCCATCAGGACGACGTCGGCGCGCAGGGCGCGGGCGAGTTCGACGGCCCGGGCGCCGTCCACGGCCTCTCCGACGACCTCCATGTCGGGCTCGGAGTCCACCAGGACCCGGAAGGCGCTGCGCAGGAGCGCCTGGTCGTCGGCGAGCAGGACGCGGATGGTCGTGGCCGTCGTCATGTGTCTTCCCCCGTACCGGTACGCGCCGTGAACGGCAGGATCGCATGGACGCGGAACCCGCCGCCGTAGCGGGGACCCGCGGTCAGGGTCCCGCCGAGGGCGGTGACCCGCTCGCGCATCCCGGTGAGGCCGTGGCCGCCGCCGGCTTCGGGGCCCTCCGCCCCGGCGGTCTCCCCTGCTGTCCCCCCGGCCGTCCCCGCACCGTTGTCGATCACCGTGACTTCGGCGGACGAACCGACGCGGACCACGCTCACCTCGGCCTTGGCCTGCGGGCCCGCGTGCTTCTGGACGTTGGTCAGGGACTCCTGGATGATCCGGTACGCCGCGAGGTCGACGGCGGCGGGGAGGGGTGCGGCCACTCCGCTGTCCGGCCTGGCCACCTCCACCGGGAGGCCCGCGTGGCGGAAGGTGTCCAGGAGCTGGTCGAGCACGGCGAGACCGGGGGCGGGCTCGGTCGGGGCCTCGGGGTCGCCGGACTGGCGGAGCAGGCCGACGGTGGCGCGCAGCTCGTTCAGTGCGGAACGGCTGGCCTCCCGTACGTGCGCGAGGGCTTCCTTGGCCTGGTCGGGGCGCTTGTCCATGACGTGGGCCGCGACGCCCGCCTGGACGTTGACGAGAGCGATGTGGTGGGCGACGACGTCGTGCAGGTCGCGGGCGATGCGCAGGCGCTCCTCCGCGACCCGGCGGCGGGCCTCCTCCTCCCGGGTGCGCTCGGCGCGTTCGGCACGTTCACGGATGGCGTCGACGAAGGCGCGGCGGCTGCGCACGGCGTCTCCGGCGGTCGCCCCGATGCCGGTCCAGGCGAAGATCCCCAGGTTCTCCTGGGAGTACCAGGGGCCGGAGCCGAAGCACATCGCGGCGGCCGTCAGACCGGTCATCGTCAGCAGGCCCACGCGCCAGGTGGTGGGGCGGTCCGTGCGGGACGCGACGGTGTAGAGCGCGATGACAGCGCTCATCGCGACGGGCGCCGGCGGGTCGCCCGCGACGAGCTCGACGAGTGTGACCACACCCGTGAAGGCGAGTACGCCCATGGGCCTGCGGCGCCGCAGGACGAGGGCGGCGGAGCCGAGCACCATCAGGACGACGCTGCGGGCTCCGGGGACCCGGGTGCCGAAGGTCGGTCCGTTGGGGCTGCCGTGCGGGTCGGCGAAGGACCCGGCCACGATCACCACCAGCACGGCGAGCGCCAGGGCGGCGTCGAGGGCGAGGGGGTGTGCGCGGAGCCAGCACCGGGACCGGGCGCAGCCCGTACCGAGGGCAGTCATGGCGCAACGGTACGGGGTGGGGGCGGGCGGGGGCAGCGGTGCGGGGACGGGTGCCGGGGCAGGTGCGGGCCGCTGCGCGGAGTCGTTCCCCCGCCCGCCCCTTCCCGAAGCTGGAGGCAGGCCCCCGGGCCCCCCTCTGTCCTCCATCGCCGGACGGGCTTGAGGGGGCTTGGGCGGACTTGAGTGGCCGGGGGGCGGGCCGGAGATGGCCGGAGCGGGCCCGAGGGGGTCAGCCGGGGATCAGGCCGTCGTCGGTCAGCATCTCGCGGACCTCGTCCAGCGTCGCGTCCTGCGACGGGAGGATCAGTTCCGAAGGTTCCAGGGACTCGTCCGGCAACGGCTCCCCGAGGCGGCGTACCGCTTCGAGGAGCGCGCCGAGCGTGCGCCGGAAGCCGGACTCGTCCCCGCTCTCCATTTCGGCGAGCAGCTCGTCGTCCAGCTTGTTCAGCTCGGTGAGGTGGCTGTCGGCCAGCTTCACCTGGCCCTCCCCCATGATCCGTACGATCACGACGTTCTCCCTTGGTGGAGTGAGGACGGCCTACTGCTTGTCGAAGTTGTGCCGGGGCTGCGACTGCTGCGTCCCGTCCTGCGCGCCGCCTTCGAGCGCCTGCTGCTGCGCCGTCGGACCGCCCGCCAGCTCGGCCTTCATGCGCTGCAGTTCCAGCTCCACATCCGTACCACCGGAGATACGGTCCAGCTCGGCGGCGATGTCGTCCTTCGCCATCCCGGACGGGTCGTCCAGGGCGCCGGAGGCCAGCAGCTCGTCGATCGCGCCGGCCCGTGCCTGGAGCTGCGCGGTCTTGTCCTCGGCCCGCTGGATCGCCAGGCCGACGTCGCCCATCTCCTCGGAGATGCCGGAGAACGCCTCGCCGATCCGGGTCTGCGCCTGCGCGGCGGTGTAGGTGGCCTTGATGGTCTCCTTCTTCGTGCGGAAGGCGTCGACCTTGGCCTGGAGGCGCTGCGCGGCGAGCGTCAGCTTCTCCTCCTCGCCCTGGAGCGTCCGGTGCTGCGTCTCCAGGTCGGTGACCTGCTGCTGCAGCGCGGCGCGGCGGGACAGCGCCTCGCGGGCGAGGTCCTCCCGGCCGAGCGCGAGCGCCTTGCGGCCCTGGTCCTCCAGCTTGGAGGACTGGCCCTGCAACTGGTTCAGCTGCAGTTCGAGGCGCTTGCGCGACGTCGCCACGTCGGCGACACCGCGGCGTACCTTCTGGAGCAGCTCCAGCTGTTTCTGGTACGAGTAATCGAGGGTCTCGCGCGGATCCTCGGCCCGGTCGAGGGCCTTGTTTGCCTTCGCGCGGAAGATCATCCCCATACGCTTCATGACACCGCTCATGGGCTTCGCGCGCCCCCTTCTGACGGACTACGGACTCCGGCTCCAGCACTTGAACCCACACTACGGGCCCTGCATCCATTACCGCACTGTTCGCGGGCCGATGCGCTCCTCCTCCAGGACGACTACGGTTCGCCGGGCTCCAGCTCAGGGAGTAGGTGACGGCCGGGGAAACCGACCGTTGCGGGATCGTTCCCCTCGAGGCTGTGGTCCATGCCCGGCACCCCGTACCCTTGGGCTTTGTGTTCCGTAGCCGTTCCTCCAAGGAAGAGAAGGCCCCCACCGACAAGGTGCAGGTGGACCTCTCCAAAGCGTCCCGTGACCCGCAGGCCCCGAAGGGCCGCCCCACTCCGAAGCGCGCTGTCGCACAGTCGCAGCGCCGCAGCGTGGCGGCGACCCCGGCGAACCGCAAGGAGGCGATGAAGCGTCAGCGCGAAGCCCGCCGTGCGGACCTGGCAAGGCAGCGGGAGGCACTGGCGAGCGGCGACGAGCGCTACCTGCCGGCCCGCGACAAGGGCCCCGTCCGCCGTTTCGTGCGCGACTTCGTCGACTCCCGCTTCTGTGTGGCCGAGTTCTTCCTGCCGCTCGCGGTGGTGATCCTCGTCCTCAGCATGATCCGCACCAGCAACATCCAGAACATCGCGCTGCTGCTGTGGCTCGGCGTGATCGTGATGATCGTCATCGACTCCATCGGTCTGGTCATCCGGCTCAAGAAGCAGCTCAACGAGCGCTTCCCGAACGAGCCGAAGCGCGGCGCCGTGGCCTACGGCCTGATGCGTACGCTCCAGATGCGCCGCCTGCGTCTGCCCAAGCCCCAGGTCAAGCGCGGGGAACGGCCCTGAGCGCGGACGCCCCTGACATCACGGGCACGCCCCGGCCCGAAGGCGCGGCGGCCGGCTCGCCGAAGGGCGTCGGCACCTTGCGCGACACCGTCAGCCAGGAACTGGTCGCCCGCCGGCTCGACGAGCAGATATCGGCCCGCTTCCCCGTGGGCCGGCGGCTCGCCGTGCTCGACGTCGGCATGGGCCGGGGCGCGCAGGCCCTGCGCCTGGCCCGGGCCGGCCACAAGGTGACCGGTCTGGAGTCCGACCGGGACATGCTGGCGGCGGCGCGCGAGGCGCTCGCCGGTGAGCCCGAGGGCATCCGCGAGCGGGTACGCATGATCGAGGGCGACGGCACCGAGACCGGGGTGCACTTCCTGCCCGGCAGCTTCGACGTGGTGCTGTGCCACGGCGTGCTGATGCACGTCCAGGAGCCCGACGCCATGATCGCGGGCCTGGCGAGGATGCTGGCTCCCGGCGGACTGCTGTCGCTGCTCGTACGGAACGCCGACGCGCTCGCGATGCGGCCCGGCCTCGCCGGGGACTGGGCGGGGGCGCTCGCCGCGTTCGACTCGGACACGTACACCAACCGGCTCGGCCTGCCGGTCCGCGCCGACCGGCTCGGCGCGCTGAAGGCGACCCTCGCCGGGATCGCCGCCCCGCTGCACGCCTGGTACGGCGTGCGGATCTTCACCGACCACGTCGAGGACGACGAGGCGGAGCTCTCCGCGGAGGAGCTGGAGCGGGTGCTGGCCCTGGAGGACCGGGCCGGGCGCACCGATCCCTACCGGCAGGTCGCGGCGCTGCTGCACCTGTGCGGCGTACGCGGCTGAGAAACGCCGCGGCCACACCCCCCTGCGGACGGAGTCCGCCGCAGCGCCCCGGCGCCGAACGGTGCAAGGGACGCGTCAAGAAACAGTCCGGGCCGGGCGCACCGATCCCTACCGGCAGGTCGCGGCGCTGCTGCACCTGTGCGGCGTACGCGGCTGAAAAGCGCCGTGGCCCTCTGATGGCCCCGCTCCACGGGCCTGGAATTTCCATAAAAGGGACACTCCAGGCATGGATGGATCACGTAATCCCAGCCGTACGCGCCGCCGGCTCCCGCTGCCCCTGACCGCCGGAGCCTGTGCGGTCGCGCTGCTGGGCCTGAGCGGCTGTTCCGACCCGGACGCGGCGTCCGCGCCGGCCTCCACCGCGGACGCGGGCGCGCCGGTGGCGCCCGGGGCGCGGGAGGATCTGCAGAGCGACTACCAAGAGGTGATCAGGGAGGTACTGCCCTCGGTCGTCCAGATCGACGCGTCCGACAGCCTGGGGTCGGGCGTCGTCTACGACGACAAGGGGCACGTGGTCACCAATGCCCACGTGGTCGGCCGGGAGAAGAGCTTCAAGGTCACGGCGGCCACCGGCGGCACCCCGCTCGGCGCGAGGCTGGTCGCCGCCTACCCCGAGCAGGACCTCGCCGTCATCAAGCTCGACCGTCTTCCCGACGGGCTGAGGGCCGCGAGGTTCGCGGACTCCTCCGGGGTCGAGGCCGGGCAGATCGTGCTGGCGATGGGCAGTCCGCTGGGGCTTTCCAGCAGCGTCACGCAGGGCATCGTCTCCGCGGTCGGCAGGACCGTGAGCGAGGGGCGTTCGGGCGGCGGTACGGGCGCGACCATCGCGAACATGGTGCAGACCTCGGCCGCGATCAATCCGGGCAACAGCGGGGGCGCGCTGGTCGACCTCGACAGCGCGGTCATCGGCATCCCGACGCTCGCGGCGACCGACCCCGAACTGGGCGGCGGCGCGGCGCCGGGGATCGGGTTCGCGATCCCGTCCTCGATGGTGAAGACGGTCGCCGACCAGATCATCAGGGACGGCAGAGTCACCGACTCGGGGCGGGCGGCCCTGGACATCACGGCCCGTACGGTCGTGAACAGCGCCTTCGAACCGGCCGGCATCGCCGTCGTCTCGACCGAGCCGGACGGCGCGGCGGCGCAGGCGGGCCTGAAGGCCGGGGACGTCATCACCGCGGTCGACTCCACCACGATCGCCACGGTCACCTCGCTGGCGGAGGCGCTGGCCCCGCACAAGCCGGGCGACCGGGTGCGGGTGAGTTATCTGCGCGGCGGCGAGAAGCGCACGGCGGACGTCACCCTCGGCGAGATCTAGGGCGCGTCCGGCGTGCCTCGGCGCCCGGCCGCCGGGCACCGGCCGCCGGGCGGGCTCGGTGCGAGCCCGCCCGGCGGCCGGTGACACGTGGCCGGACCGTCACGTCCGCACGCCGCCGGGCCGTCAGGCCGTCAGGCCTCTTCGGCGTGCAGACTCATCGGGCCGTAGATCTTCGTGCCGTCGTCGAAGAGCACCACCTGGTCGGCGCCGCCCTCGACCAGGTCCTTCCAGACCTCGCCGATCCACGACTCCGCGTCGCCCTGCGTGGTGAACTCCTCCGGCACCACCGCCGGCTGGACCTCCGTACCGTCGGCCTTCTCGAACCGCCACGTCCACGCCATGTTCGCCTCCCGGGTCCCGCCCGTGCTTTTGTCCAGCACAGCCTGCCCCGCAGAGTAGCCGGGGTATCCGGGCGCGCGTCACCGGCGAGGACGCGGGAGGATCGTCCTCGTGGAACTGACTCTCCTCGGCACCGGGGCCCCGGCCGGCCTGCCCCGCCCCCACTGCCCCTGCGCCTCGTGCGCCACCGCCCGCGGCGGCCTGGCGCGGGCGGCGACCGCGCTGCTCGTGGACGACGCGCTGCTGCTCGACCTGACGCCGGGGGCGGCGCTGGCCGCCGCCCGCGCCGGGCACTCGCTCACCGGCGTACGGCAGGTGCTGCTGACGCATCCGCACGACGGGCCGCCGGTGGAGCTGCCGGCCGGGCTGCCGGCGGCCGGGCGGGTGCCGGACGGGCAGGAACTGACGCTGATCAGCGGGCACCGGGTGCGGGCCGTCCCGATGGACGCGCCCGGCACGGGGTACGAGGTGACCTCGCCGGACGGCGAGGTGCTGCTGTACCTGCCGCCGGGCGGCGCTCCCGCCGGGGTGGGAGCGGGCGGCCGTACGTACGACATGGTCGTCGCCGACGTCACGGGCCGGCCGGACGCGCTGGCACGGCTGCGGGCGGCCGGAGCCGTCGGCGCGGCCACGGACGTCGTCGCCGTCCACCTCGACCACGACGTGCCGCCGGGTCCCGAGCTGGAGCGGCGGCTCGCGGCGGCGGGTGCGCGGGCCGTGCCGGACGGGACGACCGTGGTCGTCGGCGAGTACCACGCGGTGCCGGACGTGCCGCGCCGGACGCTGGTGCTGGGCGGGGCGCGGTCGGGCAAGTCGGTGGAGGCCGAGCGACGCCTGGAGACCTTTCCCGAGGTGGTGTACGTCGCCACGAGCGGCACCCGGGAGGGGGACGGGGAGTGGGCGGAGCGCGTGGGGCTGCACCGGGAGCGCAGGCCGGGGGCGTGGCGTACGGAGGAGACGTGCGAGCTGACGCCGCTGCTGGCGGCGGACGGGCCGCCGCTGCTGATCGACTGCCTGGCGCTGTGGCTGACCGACGCGATGGACCGGGTCGGGGCGTGGGACGACGCGAAGTGGGCGGCGGACGGGCAGCGGGCGCTGCGGGAGCGGGTGGTGGAGCTGGTGGGGGCGGTGCGGGCCACGCGGCGGACGGTGGTGGCGGTGAGCAACGAGGTGGGATCGGGCGTGGTGCCGGCCACGGTGAGCGGGCGCCGGTTCCGGGACGAACTGGGTCGGCTGAACGCGGCGTTCGCCGGGGAGTGCGAGCAGGTCCTGCTGGTGGTGGCGGGGCAGGTGGTGGTGGTGCGCGGGTGAGCGGCTGGGCGGAGCCTTGCGGGGTGGCGCCTTCCGGGCTCCGGTCCCGCTCCGGTCCCGCCCCGGCCCCGCTCCTCAAGTGCCGAAGGGGCTGGAGTTGCCCGGTGGCGCATCCGGCTCAGCCGCGTCGGGCCGGTCCGGCGCCCGGGGACACGGGCGGCCCCGCGGGGCACCCGAACCGCTGACGGGTCGTCAGCGAAGGTGCCGGTACTGTTCGGCGAATGAGCTCGCTTAACCTCGACGACTTTTCCGACCTGATCGAGCGCCCGGACGGTGGCGTGCGGCGCGACGCCGAAGAGCGCCGGGAGCGGCTGACCGTGCCGCCCGGCGCCCTCGGCCGGCTCGACGAGCTGGGTGAGTGGCTGTCGGCCGCGCAGTCGTCCGTACGGGTCAGGCCCGTGGAGCGGGCCCGCGTGGTCCTCTTCGCCGGCGACCACGGCGTGGCGCAACTGGGCGTGTCGGCCCGTCCCGCCGGGAGCGCCCACCGGCTCGTGCGCGCCGTGCTGGACGGCGGGAGCCCCGTCGCCGTACTGGCCCGCCGCATGGGCGCGTCGGTGCGGATCGTCGACGCCGGACTCGACTGCGATCCGGAGCTGCTCCCCGAAGACGTCGTACGCCACCGGGTGCGGCGCGGCAGCGGGCGCATCGACGTCGAGGACGCGCTCACCGTGGAGGAGGCCGAGCAGGCCGTACGCCTGGGCATGGCGATCGCCGACGAGGAGGCCGACTCCGGGACCGATCTGGTCGTACTCGGCGATCTGAGCGTCGGCGGCACGACCGCGGCCGCCACTCTGATCGCCGCCCTGTGCGGCACGGACGCCTCCGTGGTCACCGGGCGCGGCGGCGTCCACATCGACGACCTGGCGTGGATGCGCAAGTGCGCGGCCGTCCGGGACGCGCTGCGCCGGGCACGGCCGGTTCTCGGCGACCAGCTGGAGCTGCTGGCGACCGTGGGCGGCGCCGACCTCGCCGCGGCGACCGGTTTCCTGCTCCAGTGCGCCGTGCGGCGTACACCGGTGATCCTCGACGGCGTGGTGTCCGCGGCCTGTGCCCTGGTCGGCCAGCGCGCCGCTTTCCGGGCGCCGGACTGGTGGCTCGCGGGCCAGGTGAGCGGTGAGCCGGGCCAGGCGAAGGCGCTGGACCGGATGGCGCTCAATCCGCTGCTCGATCATGGCGTCACCGTGGGGGAGGGAACCGGGGCGCTGCTCGCGCTTCCCCTCGTACAGGCCGCTGCCGCTCTCGCGGCGGAGCTGCCCGAGCGGACGCCGGACGACGAGGTGCCGGACGACAGGGCCACGGACGACGAGGCGACGACCGGCGTGGCGGTCGGCGAGGCCGGCGGCGCGACGGGCTGACCGGGTGGGCGGCATGTGCGGCCGTCGGCCGCACATGCCGCCCACCCCGCACCGCGGTGCCCGATATCATCGCGTTTCATGGCGGAAGTCCGCTTGGCCGCCGAAGGAAAGGACCGGCGCACCCCCCGGTCGCACCGGAGCGCGGCATTCGCCGTCCGGTATCGCGCGTCGTCCCTTTCATCACCTTTCTGAGCGCCGTCCGGGTCTCCCTCGGCCAGGACCCGCGCGCCACAACATCGAGGACTGCTTCACCCCCTGCCTGCTGACAGCGTCAGGAGCAACCTCGCGGGCAAGGAACATCCGGCGGCGATCACCGTGGCGCCGGTCCTGTGCGCGCTCGCTCACTTCTCGTCGCGCGTGGGCGTCCGGTCCGGGGTCCCGCCGATGAGGTCCTGGATCTTCCGGCCGAGCCCCGCCCAGCGGCGGTCGTGGCGCCACAGGCGCAGCGCCGCTCCGGCGCGGGCCCTGGGGCGCCGGCGGTAGAGGCGCCTGGCCCACGGGGAGCCGGGTTTGGCCAGCCGGATCGCGCCGACGAGCGCGACGACGGGCACGACCGTGCCGAAGAGCGCGGTGAGGACCTTGCCCTTGCTGAGCGCGATCAGCGCCAGGGAGAAGTTGAAGAGCACGTTCAGGATGAGTGTGGTGCGGCTCTCCCGCTCGTCCGGCGACAGTCCGTCCACCCCGAAGGGCACGGATCCGCTGAGGACCAGTCCCACCACGGCGGCGGTCACGACCACGACCTCCACGCTCCGCCGGCCCTGTTCGCTCCAGTACACGTCGTCGAGATGGAGGACGAGCGCGAACTCGTCGAGGACCAGCCCCGCGCCCACTCCGAAGATCACCGCGCAGATCGCCGAACTGACGCCGTGCGCGCCGGTGGCCACCGCCCCGAAGCCGCCGATCGTCATCAGGATCACGCCGGGGACCACGTGGTGGATGTGCAGACCGCCGGGTGAGACGTTCCGGAAGGGGCCGCGGCCCGCCCGGATCATCCGGGTGACGGTGCGGGTGACCGCGAACGTGAGGACGAAGGAGAGCAGGGCCAGCAGCAGCGGGAGCTTTCCCGGTTCGAGGATGTTCCGGTACCACCAGTGACCCATGCCACTCGGCCCCCCTCTGGGTGATTTTGCGCCTTATGCGTAACTTACCGGCCTCCCCCGGCGACTAGCGTGCACGCCGTGACCTCCCTCCTCAGCGACGGCATACGTTTCGCCTTCGGCACGCTCACCGTGCTTCCCGTACGCGTGACCCGGTGGGACCGCGACGCGGCCCGCGCCGGGATGCTGTGCGCTCCCCTCGCGGGGCTCGTCGTGGGCCTGTGCGCCGCGGCGGCCGGCGGCGTGCTCCTGCTGCTCGGCTCGGGGCCGCTGCTCGCCGCCGTGGCGAGTACGGCCGTGCCCGCCGTCCTCACCCGGGGCCTGCACCTCGACGGTCTCGCCGACACCGCCGACGGCCTGGGCAGCGGCAGGCCCGCCGACGGGGCGCTGCGCGTCATGAAGCAGTCGGACATCGGCCCCTTCGGTGTCATCACGCTGCTGTTCGTGCTGCTGGCCCAGGTCGCGGCACTCTTCGAGCTGTACGCCGCCGGGTGGGCGCACGGCGCGGCCGGGGCCGCCGTATCGGCCGTCGCCGGCCGCCTCGCCCTGACCCTCGCCTCCCGCACGGGCGTCCCGCCGGCCCGCCCCGAAGGGCTGGGCGCGGCGGTCGCGGGGACGGTTTCGGTACGTACCGCGACGGCCGCCGCGCTCCTGGTGTCCGCCGCCTGCGCGGGTGCCGCGGGCGCGCTCCTCGGGCCGTACGCCGCCCTGCACCACGCGGTCGCCGTCCTGCTCGCGCTCGCCGCCGCGCACCTGCTGCTGCGCCACTGCGTGCGCCGCTTCGGCGGGGTCACGGGCGACGTCTTCGGCGGCGTCGCGGAGACCGCGGCGACGGCCGCGCTGATGGTCCTGGTGCTGGAGTGACAGAGGAACACCTCGGATGCACAAGGCAGTTGACGGGCCGTCGCCGCAAGGTGCACGCTCTTTCCCCACGGCTGTCGGGGGAGACAGAAGATGCCCGAGTTTCCTGGCTGGGACCACAGCGCCGAATTCACTGAGGCCTACCGCAAGGCGGTGCGCAGCCGGTCGCGGCTGTCGAAGCGCGGCCCCAGGCACCCTCCCATCGTGCTGCGCACCGGCGCGGAGGAGGCCCAGCAGGCCCTGGAGGCCCTGGAGCTGGGCCTCCAGCGCTCGTCGAGGGCGCGGGGCACCGTACCGTGCACGCCGTACGCCCATGTCGACTGGCGCGGCGGCTCCAGGACCGAGCTGATCGCCAGGATCGCCGAGGAGCTGAAGAAGAACGCTCCCGACGAGGCCGGCAGAGTGCGGCTGCCCGCGTACGACCTGCTCCAGTGCGTCGCCGACCACCGGGCGGGGACCGACGCACAGCTGGCGGACCGGGTGTTCGCCCGGCACCGGGGACGCGTGAGCGCCGTACCGCCGGCCCAGGGCGAGCCCGGCCCGGCGATCACTGCGGGGATCTTCACCGTACCGCTCCGCTCCGTCTGGTCGGTGATGGAGCGCCTCCGCCTCAAGCTCTGGGAACGCCGCTGGGAGTGGCGTCTGACGCGGCGCAGGCGCTACCGCCTGCTGTGGCCGGAGCACTACCACGGCCAGCGCACGTACGCCGCCGCGCTCGACGAGTTCCTCCGGATCTGGGAGGCGGCCGCCCGGGACGGCAGCGACCCCCAGGACGTCGACCGGTGGGACGGGCTGCTCCTCGCCGCCCTGATGACCGACCTGTACGGCCACGCCCGCCAGGGCCTGCTCCACCCCGGCCGCAGACGCCGCCGCCCGCGCCACGCGCTGCTGCTCAACGGCGCGCGGACCGGAGCCGGCGGGGTCGGGGGCAGCGCGGCCGTGGCGGGCTTCATCCGGCTGTACGGCGCCCAGCAGCGGCCGAGTCCCAACGCCGCCACGGTGGTGGTGGCCGCGCTGCCGGACACGCACGACGCGGCGCCGGGCGGCGGCACGCTGGAGGAGGCCGCGCGCCGGCTCGACCCCGCGAAGGGGACGGTCCCCACGCCCTACGACGTGCGGCTCGCCCGCCCGGAACCGGGCAGCCGCGGCGTCACGGTGGCGCCGGTGTGGACGCCGTGGGTGCGGCTGCGGCCCGGCAGGGAACTGGCCCTCGAAGCGGGGGCGCTCGCCGTCACGCTCTGGCTCACCGGACAGCTCGCCTTCCTCCCGTACTTCGACAGCCCCTTCACCCGCACCTACACGCAGTGCCTCACCGGAACGGACTACGTGCGGCAGTCCAGGGCGGCCGGGCCCGCGCTCCCCGCCCAGTACGCCGGCGCCCTCCGGATGATCGCGGAGCAGAACAGGGTCGCGCGGACCGAGGGCGAGCCGGAGCGGACCGTGACCATCGCCCATGTGCGCGCCTCGATGGCGCCGAACGCGGCCGAGCGGCGGTCCGGCGCGGCCATCCCCGAACTGCGCGGGCTGGCCCTGGCCCAGCAGGCGCTGCACCGGCTGGCGCCCGCCAACGACAACGGGATCTGGGTGCGGATCAAGACGTACGACGCCGGGGTGCAGTTCAAGAACGCCCGCAAGGTGGCGGCGGAGATCGTCCGCGAGGCGGAGAAGGACCAGCACCTCATCGGCGTCACCGGATTCACCGAGAGCCGGACGGAGACGGTCGAGGCGCTGCGCGTGCTGAATTCGGCCCGGATTCCCATCGTGAGCTCCACGGCCACGGCGAAAGCCATGGAGGTCGGGCGTTATTACCACGGCGCCGCGCCCAACAACAAGCGGGAGGCGCGGGTCGTGGCGGAGTTCGCGAGGAGGGCCAACACGGTACGTACGGGAGAGGATTCCTGCGCGCCCGCGGAAAGCGTCGCCGTAGTGACCGACCCGACCGATGTGTACAGCGACGAGCTGGGCAAGGAGTTCGCCAAGGACTTCCGCTCCACGGAGAGCCGCATCGGCTACATACCCGGCGGGAACAGCGGAGTCGTCGTACCGAACGAGCCCGACCTCGACATGAAGTTCAGCATGTCCGAGGTGGCGGAGGCGGTGTGCAGCAGGGTCGCGGGAAAGAAGAAGACGCTGGTCTACTGGACCTCGCGGGTGAGGGAATTCGACAATTTCCTGGAGACGTACCAGAGCCTGAGCAAGTGCGCCAACAAGGACCTCACAGTGATGGGCGGAAACGAGCTCACCAATGCGGCGCTCTCCGGCGGATTCGTGGGGAAGTCGTGGCTGCACCTCTACCACACGGCCCATATGCTGCCCGCCGGCCATCCGGACCGCAGCGCGACGGCGAAGGCGTTCAACGACGCGTACACCGAGGAATTCACGGAATCCGACCTGTGGCTGAACGACGGGCACGCCGCGCTCGCCCACGACGCGGTGCAGGTGCTCGCCCAGGCCACGAGTCAGGCGAACGCGGCGGGCGTGGAGCTGACGCGCCCCAACGTCCAGCAGATCGTCAACAGCGGTTCGTTCGACCTGGAGGGGGCCAGCGGCCGTCTGCGGTTCGCTGCGGGCTCGCTGCAGCGCCCGCTCAACAAGCTGCTGACCGTCCTGCACCACGGGAAGGACGGCTCGGCGCCGGTGCTGATGTGCGGGGACTCCGGGAAGAACATCGACGCGGGGAAGGAGTGGCGGCAGGGCGGCAGGGCGTACGGCTGTCCGCAGGACGAGTAGGCGGCGCGGTCACGCGCAGGGCTCGCGCCACACCCCCAGGTCGTACTTCTTCAGCATCGAGCTGAGCCGCAGCTCGCGCGCCCCGGGGCAGAAGTCGCGCGTCGCCAGCTCGTACTCCACGTGGAAGACCGCCTTGCCGGCCGTGATGAACGGCGTGAGCTTCGCGCACTCCTCGTACTGGGCGCACTGCTCGTTGACCGCGAAGTCGAAGTCGTCCACCAGTTCCGGGATCTGGTCGAGGTCGTTCTTGAGGCCGACGGCGAGGCCCCGGTCGTGGGCGAGGCGGGCGATCAGGCGGTTGTAGCGCAGCTGGTCGGCGGCGGTCAGGGGGAAGCCGGTGCGGTTGCGGTAGCCGTCCATGTTGTCGGGCTCGACCGCGTCGAAGCCCTTCTCCCGGCACAGGTCCATGCGGCGGGCCATCAGGGGCTCCAGGACGTCGGTACGGCGGATGTCGAGCCAGCGCTCGCCCTTCCAGCCGTTGCCCCGGCCCCGTACGGACCTGGGGAACTCACCGGCGTCCGGCCTGAAGTCCTCCCACGCGCCGGTCGAGAGGTAGCAGATGACCTTGCGGCCCCGGCGGTGCAGGTCGGCGACGGCGGAGGCGGGGTGGTCGAAGCCGTCGATGTCGTACACCGCCGCGTCGACGGCCGGGTCGAGCGTGCCGCTGAGCTGCCACTGCCAGGTGAGACCGGGCTCCGGCTGCCAGCGCGCGGACTTCGGCCCGCGGTCGTCCGGTGCGGGGGCGTCGCCGTCCGCGCAGCCGGCGAGGAGCAGCAGCACAAGCAGGAGGAGCAGCGCGCTTCTGGACCTCACCGGGCCGCCTCCAGGGCGTGCGGCAGGGTCCCCCACGGGTGCGGTCCTTCGCCCGGTACGGCGCAGCCGGTCCCGGCGGTGAACGCGGCGGCGGGCGGCGCGGCGTACACGAGGTGGCAGAACCGGCCGGGCGCGTGCGCCGCCGTCCAGGGCGGGGCGTCCGGGGCGCTCCGGTACGTGTCCCAGGTGCCCTCGAACGTGACGAGGACGTCGGCGAGTTCGAGGTAGCCGGGGTCGGGGTGGACGCCGTGGTTGAGCACGAGGGCGGCCGCGCCGGCCGCCCGCGCGGCGACCGCGAGACGCCGGTAGTGGGGCAGCGCGTCCGGCTCCGACGCCACCTGGTCCAGGAAGGCGCCGTCCGCGCCGTACCAGTCGCGGTGGCGCAGCAGGTCCTGGACCACCGCGGCGTGCGGGCGCCGGGCGTAGTCCGTGTCGGCGTACCCGAAGACGCGTACGCCCGCCGCGCGCAGCCGCGACGACACGGCGGCGAAGGCCGGGTCGGGCGCGGCGCCGGAGCCGCTGTCGGGGTTGAGTACGACGCCGTACAGGCGGGGGGCGGCGCGGATCAGGGTGTCCCAGGCGTCCGGGCGTTCGGCGGGGTGCTCGTAGAAGGGCACGAGCAGGTTCTTCACGTGGACATCCTCAATGGCGGTGGGCCGTCGCGCGACCGAGCCGTCCGCAGACCAGGGCGGTCAGGGCGGCGGACGCGACGACGGGGACGGCGAGCGCGGCGGCGCCGGTGACGGCGGGGTCCGCGAAGAGCGCCGCCGTCTGGAGGAGCGCGGCCGCGCCGCAGACGGTCGCGGCGACGGTCTGCGCGCCGGACGACTGGAGCAGCAGCCCCGTCCACAGCATGGCACCGGTGAGCAGCAGGCCACTCGCGCGGGACGCGTCGGGTACGGGCGCGCCGAGCCACAGCAGGGTCGTCGCGGCGAGGAGGGCGAGCAGCACGGCGAGGTAACCGCCGAGGCACTGGGCGAGGGTGACGGTGGCGGCGCGCCGGAAGGCGCGGGGCGTGGTGCTTGCCCGCAGCCCGGCGTCGCACCGGCGCCGGAACCGGTACAGGAGCCACTCGGCGGGCCCCATGCTGAGCGTGAGCGCGACGGCGCCGGGGGCGGCGACGATCCCGGAGACGCCTCCGGCGAGCAGGTTCTGGAGCACGGCGTGCAGCACGAGCACGCCGGTCGCGAGTCCGAAGATCCCGTACGGCACGGACCGCCACAGCGACGGCCCGGAGACCGCGCCGGAGGCCGGGGAGCCGTCCGGGACTTGTCCGGCGGAGCTTTTCCCCGCCCGGCCCCTTCCCGAACGGGGGCTCTGCCCCGGACCCCGCTCCCCGGACGCCGAAGGGGCGGAAGTGCCCCGGCGGTTCGGGGGTGCCACGCGGCCGAGCCGCAGGACGTCGCGGCGGGAACGGGCGGGGCGGGGAGCGGAGGACCTGCGGGCCCGCAGTACCACGCGGGCCGCCAGGGCCAGGACCGCCGCCCCCGGCCCCAGCAGCAGCGCCGCCCTCCCCGCGCCCGGGACCTCGTGCACCAGAGTCAGCAGGGCGCCCAGCGCCATCGGGGCCAGGGCGTACAGCAGCAGGCGCTCGCGGCCCAGCACCAGCAGCGCCGTCGCCGCGCCCTGGTACAGCGCCTGGGCGGTGGCGAACCCGGCCGCCCAGCCCTCCCCGGGCCCCGCCGCGGCGACGGCGGCCGCCGTGCCCAGCAGGGCGCCCGCCGGGGCGCCGGTGAGCAGGGCGCGGGCGGCGGCCGGCCGGTCGCCGAGCCCGAGCCAGGCGTACGCGCGGTGGGCCAGCGCCTGGTTCCACGCCCAGCCGGTGAGCGCGCCGGCCAGGAGGACGTCCGTCCCGGCGGGCAGGCCGCGCCCGTCCCCCGCCGCACCGGCCAGGAACGGCGCCCCCAGGACGTACGCGAGCCCCGGCAGCGCGAACACCAGCCCGCGCAGCAGGCAGCCGACGAGGCCCGTGCGCCAGGAGCCGCCGGACGGCGCGTCCGGTTCGGGGTAGGCGCGGGGCACCCGCGCGAACAGGTCCTCGGCCAGCGCGAAGGAGTCCTCACGGCCGTACGTCAGCCGGATGTGATCGTCCGTCATGCCGTCGGACTCGAGGATCGCGGCGATCTCGTCGGGATGTACGGCGGCCCCCGCCGGCCCGCGCAGCCGGTCGGCGAGTTCGTCGAAGGGGTCGGCCGCCCAGCGCGGGCGCGGGCGCGGTACGCGCGGCAGCGTGTCGCGCCGTACGGCGGGGTCCGTCCACAGGGGCCCGCTCATCAGGCCGCCCCGTGCGTCGTCAGGCCGCCCCACCAGGGGTCCCTGAGTTCGGTCGTCCAGTCGGCCACGGGCCCGGCGGCGAGCGGCCCTCGCGCCTGCGTCACGCCGGCCAGTTCGTGGTAGATCTCGCGGAAGCCCTCGACCGAGCGCCGCAGCGTGAACAGGTCGATCACCCGGCGGCGCGCGAGCCGCCCCAGCCCGGTCCGCCGGGCGTCGTCCGCCATGAGGCCGAGCACCGCCCGCGCCATCGCCCCGGGTTCGCGCGGGGGCACCACGATCCCCGTGTCACCGACGGCTTCCCGTACGCCGCCGACGTCCGTCGACACCGTCGTGCGCCCGCACGACATCGCTTCGAGGATGCTGAAGGGAAAGCCTTCGCTGATGCTGGAGAGCATCACGACGTGCCCCGCCCCGTAGGCGCGCGCCACGTCGGAGATGCGCCCCTCGAAGGTGATGCCGTCACTGACGCCGAGCTCGGCCGCGAGTTTCTCCAGTTTCGTCCGGTACTCCTCGCCGCCGTCCGGCACTCCGCCGAAGAGTCGCAGCCGCAGCTCGGGCAGGCGGGCGCGGGCCAGCGCGTAGGCCCGTAGGAGCGTCTCCAGGTCCTTGATCGGGTCGATGCGGCCGGCCCAGGTGAGGGTGGGGACCTCCGGTTCGGGACCGGCGTGCGGGAAGAGGTGGGGGTCGACGCCGTTGTAGACGGTGCGGATGCGGTCGGCGGGGGCGCCGCCCCGCTCCTCCCAGCGGCGGTTGTACTGGTTGCAGGGCGTGATCAGGTCGGCCTCCCGGTAGCCGAGCGAGTTGAGCGCCCGGTAGAAGCCGAGCAGCAGGGCCTTGACCGGCCAGCGCTGGGCGGCCGTGCGGTAGCCGAGGTAGCGCTCACGCAGGTAGATGCCGTGCTCGGTGAGGAGGAAGGGGGCCCCGTCGAAGTGCTTGGCGGCGAGCGCGGGCAGGGTGGCGAGCCCGCTGCTGACGGCGTGCGCGACGCTGCCCGCGGGTATGCGGGCGGCCAGTGGGCGCAGCAGGTGTTCCAGCAGGTCGGTGCCGGTGAGCGCGTCGTGGAGGGTGGGGTCGGCGCGGGCCGTCGGCAGGTGCCGCATGGTCCAGATCCCGGTCAGGGTCCGCAGGGCCGCCTCGGTGCGCAGGGCGGTGGTGAGCCGCCCCTGCCGGGCGAGGGCGGCCAGGGCGTACAGCTCGTGGCCGAAGTCGCAGCCGGCCTCCGGGTCGAGTACGGCCAGCAGGAAGCGTTCGTACGTGGCGAGGAAACGGCGGCGCTCCCGGCCGGCGAAGGGGCGCGGGCCGCGCCGCGGCCCCTTGCCCCCTGCCGTCTCCGCTCCCCACAGCGGGACCGTCGTGTGGTGGTGGACGTTGCCCGGCAGCTCCCAGGTCACGGGCTCGCGGCCGGTGCCGGTGAGCGAGACGACGTGGAAACCGATGTCGGGCATTCCGCGGACGAGCTGGTCGCACCAGGTGCTGACGCCGCCCTGGACGTGCGGGTAGGTGCCTTCGGTGAGCATGCTGACGTGGAGCCCGCGGCTCATGTTCGTGTCCCCCGTGACGAGTGGCCAGGTGCTGCTGTGGTCAGGTGCCGCCGCGGTCAGGCCGGAAGCCGCAGCGTGACCGTCCGCTGGAGCGGTTCGGGCGAGGCCCAGGCCGAGCGCTGTCCGGCGTACGCCGTCCCGAACGCGGTTGTTCCCGCGAGCAGTTGCCTGCGGGTTCCCTCGGGCACGGTGACGGGCGCGGCGGTCCCCGAGGGTGACTGGACGGTGACGGTCGTGCCGACGCGGTACGCCGTGACCTTGCCGTCGGCGAGCGCCTTGTCCCAGGCGGCGCGGCGGGCGAGCTCGGAACCGGCGTCCCGGTGGCGCGGGTTGACGACCGGCGTGTTGTCGGCGAAGAGGGAACGGTAGTCGCCCAGGACCTTGTCCAGGACAGGGTAGAGGATCCGCTCCTCGGCCAGGTTGGACTGGTGGACGTAGTGCGGTCGCGGGTCGTTGGCGATGACGTGGCCGAGCGCGGTGCGCGCCTCCTGCGGCACGATGTGCCTCGCGTAACCGGTGGCCGCGTCGAGCGGTTCGTCGAGGCAGGTCGAGCCGGGGCTGGTCTCGCACGCGCCGCTGCCCCCGTCGGCCTTGCTGGTGTAGACCCAGTTGTACTCGTCGGTCATCTCGGCGGCGGTGCCGACGTTGTAGTACACGTTCATGGGGTGGCGCGGCACGGTGAGCGCGGAGCCGAGGGCCCGCTGGCGCGGCTCGCGCGAGTTGTCGCTGGCGATCCACTGCACGCCGTTGTCGGCGAGCGCGCCCGCCAGGCCGGGGTTGTCCACCGGCTGCTGCGGGAGCGCCTTCAGCCCCGAGTGCTCACCGGTGACCAGTTCGGTCCTGTCGAGGGCGATGCCCTTGCGCACCGCCCAGTCGTGGTTGTTCCTGATCTGGGCGGAGATCTCGGCGCGGCTCATCCAGCGCGTGTTGCCCGCCGCGTCCTTCGCGCACTGCCACGGCACGGTCGAGGTGTCCTGGACGCAGCCCAGGAAGGGGTGGGTGTACGTGTGGTTCACCCAGCGGTACCGCGCCCGGTCGGCCAGCAGCTGCGCGGTGAGCGGGTCGCTGCCGCCGTTCGCCGCCTTCCACGCCTCGCCGGCGCCCGCGTTGTAGACCATGTCGAGCGTGAAGCCGGCGCTCTGCTGCCATTGGGCGGCGTACTGGGCGTCCTGCGCCGTCATCCGGACCGGCACGGTGCCCTCCCCCTCCCCGTCCCCGCAGTCGAAGTCGCCGGGCGTGCAGTTGAGTTCGGTGTGCCAGCGGCTGTCGGGCGCGAAGACGTCGTCGACGTGCACGGAGAAGTAGTTGCGGCTCTGCCCGAGGTGGACGCCCTGGGTGAGCCATTCGACGATGCCGCGGGCGAGCAGCCGGAACTGCCGCTGGTGCTGGTTGTACGCGAAGGTGACGACCAGCTCGCGGCGCCCGTCGTGGACGTACTCGCCGAGGAGGCTGGCCCGTCCCCCGGCGTCGCCGGGGACCGGCATGTCCAGGTAGCTGGTGTAGCCCTCGCGGGGCCGGCCCGCGTACCCGTAGCTCTCGCCGACGGACGGCGCGTTGTCCTCGAACTCGACGGCGCCGTCGAGGTAGCCGAAGGGACCGGCCCTCCCCGCCGGCGTCACGGCCGCGTCCACGCCGTCGAGCGTCCCGGCGTACCCGCCGTCACCCGTGTGGTCGAGCCCGACATCCGGGTGGGCCCAGGTGTACGCGTCGACCTGCCGGACGCCGAAGGTCTTCTCGTACGCGGCGAGGGCGGCCGACTCGGCGGAGCCGGCGCCGAACGGGTCCGCGTTCGGCAGGACGACGCCCTGGTACCTGGCGCGCGGCCGCCCGTCCACCGTGTCGGCGAGGAAACCCGCGTCGATCACCGGCCGGCCGGGCTCGCCGAGCCGCACCACGGTGTACGGGACACCGGTGCCGCGCAGCTCCGACTCGACCGCCTCCACGGCGTCGCCGCCGTCGTCGACGACCAGCACCCGCAGGTCGATACGCGGCGCGACGGCCGCCCCCGCACCCGTCGGCGGAGCCCCCACCGCCAGCAGCCCCGCCGCCAGCAGAGCCGCTCCGGCTGTGCCCATACGCGTCCTGTACGCCACCGCGCACCCTCCCCTTCGAAGATCTTCCAGCGGAGAAACCACGGGCGACCTGTGGAAATCATGCAAAGCACGGCCATGGCCACTTGCTGGATGGCACCGAGTGTGACGCAGCCCTCACTCCCGGCGCCGTAAACGCAAAGAGGACACCTCTGACGAGTGAACTGCTCGCTGCTGTGATCGAACCGGGCAAGCGCGCGTAGGCTCATCACCGGCGCTCATCCGGCCGGGCCGCCGGGCCACCGGGATCACGGCGGATGCGCCGGGCACGGCCGGCCCCACCCCATCGGCCGAACAACTCAACGGAAGCGAGATTTCACCACCGTGACTGCTCTCACTCTCAGCACTTCCGGCGCGGCGGCGCTGCGCGCCGACGCCATCGTCGTCGGTGTGGCGAAGGGCACCGGATCCACGTCGGGAACCCTGGTCGTCGCACCGGGCGCCGAGGCCGTGGACAAGGCGTTCGACGGAAAGCTCGCCTCCGTCCTGGAGACCCTCGGCGCCACGGGCGGCGAGGGCGAGGTGACCAAGCTGCCCGCGCCGTCGGGCCTCAAGTCCCCGGTCGTGCTGGCCGTGGGCCTCGGCGCGCCCCCGGAGAAGGACGACGCGTACAGCGCCGAGGCGCTGCGCCGTGCGGCCGGTGTCGCCGCCCGCGCGCTCAGCGGCTCCAAGAAGGCAGGCTTCGCGCTGCCCGTCGAGGCCGTCGAGGACGCCGCCGCCGTCGCCGAGGGCGCGCTGCTCGGTGCGTACGCCTTCACCGCGTACCAGGGTGGCGAGAAGTCCGGGAAGGGCGAGAAGTCCGGGGGCGACGGCGCGAAGCAGCCGCTCGCCGAGATCACCGTGCTCGGCGGCAAGCCGCGCGACAAGGCGTTCAAGGCCGCCGTGGAGCGCGCCCTCGCGCTGACCGAGGAGATCAACCGCGCCCGCGACCTGGTCAACACCCCGCCGAACGACCTGTACCCCGAGTCCTTCGCCGCCGTGGCCGCCACCGCGGGCAAGGAGCACGGTCTCAAGGTGCAGGTGTTCGACGAGAAGTCGCTCGTCAAGGGCGGCTTCGGCGGCATCCTCGGCGTCGGCCAGGGCTCGGAGCACGGTCCGCGCCTGGTGAAGCTCGCCTACACGCACCCCAAGGCGGAGAAGACCCTGGCGTACGTCGGCAAGGGCATCACCTACGACTCGGGCGGCATCTCGCTCAAGCCGGCCGGCCACAACGAGACGATGAAGTGCGACATGGCCGGCGCCGCCGCCGTGTTCGCCGCCGTCGTCACGGCCGCCCGCCTCGGCCTGAAGGTCAACGTCACCGGCTGGCTGGCGCTCGCCGAGAACATGCCGTCCGGCAGCGCCGTCCGCCCCGGCGACGTGCTGCGCATGTACAGCGGCAAGACCGTCGAGGTGCTCAACACCGACGCCGAGGGCCGTCTCGTCCTGGGCGACGCGCTGACCCGCGCCTCCGAGGAGCGGCCGGACGCGATCGTCGACGTGGCGACGCTGACCGGCGCAATGGTGCTGGCGCTCGGCAACCGCACGTTCGCGATCATGGGCAACGACGAGTCGTTCCGTACCGCGATCCACGAGATCGCGGAGGAGGCCGGCGAGCAGTCCTGGCCGATGCCGATGCCGGCGGAGCTGCGCAAGGGCATGGAGTCCGCCACCGCCGACATCGCCAACATGGGCGAGCGGATGGGCGGCGGCCTGGTCGCCGGCCTGTTCCTCCAGGAGTTCGTCGGCGAGGACATCGCCTGGGCGCACCTGGACATCGCGGGTCCCGCCTTCAACGAGGGCGGCCCGTTCGGCTACACCCCCAAGGGCGGCACCGGCTCCGCGATCCGCACCCTGGTGGCGCTCGCCGAGCGCACCGCCGCGGGCGACCTCGGCTGATCCCCCGCGGAACCGTCGTGGGTACGGCCCCGGGCAGGCGTCCGGGGCCGCCCCCACGACGGACGCGTACGGCCGGTTTCGCCTTCGACGAAATCCGCACCTCTGTACGCCCCCGTAACACCCGGCGAGCGGTCCACGACCGTCTCGCACTCCGGCCCCGCGTCCCGCCGTCCGTCAACAAGTGCGAAGATGGGTTCTCGGCAGGACAGGGCCCCCACCACAGGGCCGAATAAAAAGCGGCCGAACACCAGCCGCCGCCCGGTCATCGAAGACCGCGCCCGGCGCACATGCATGGAGGACGTGACGTGGCGAACGACGCCAGCACCGTTTTCGACCTAGTGATCCTCGGCGGTGGTAGCGGCGGTTACGCCGCGGCCCTGCGCGGAGCGCAGCTGGGCCTGGACGTCGCCCTGATCGAGAAGAACAAGCTCGGCGGCACCTGCCTGCACAACGGCTGCATCCCCACGAAGGCCCTGCTGCACGCGGGCGAGATCGCCGACCAGGCGCGCGAGTCCGAGCAGTTCGGCATCAAGGCGACCTTCGACGGCATCGACATGGCGGGCGTCCACAAGTACAAGGACGACGTGATCTCGGGCCTGTACAAGGGCCTCCAGGGCCTGGTCGCCTCGCGCAAGGTGACGTACATCGAGGGCGAGGGCCGGCTGTCCTCCCCGACGTCCGTCGACGTCAACGGCCAGCGCATCCAGGGCCGCCACGTCCTGCTGGCGACCGGCTCCGTGCCGAAGTCGCTGCCGGGCCTGGAGATCGACGGCGACCGCATCATCTCCTCGGACCACGCGCTGACGCTGGACCGGGTCCCGAAGTCCGCGATCGTGCTCGGCGGCGGCGTCATCGGCGTCGAGTTCGCCTCCGCGTGGAAGTCCTTCGGCACCGACGTCACCATCGTCGAGGGCCTCAAGCACCTCGTGCCGGTCGAGGACGAGAACAGCTCGAAGCTGCTGGAGCGCGCGTTCCGCAAGCGCGGCATCAGCTTCTCGCTCGGCGCCTTCTTCGAGAAGGCCGAGTACACGAACGACGGCGTCAAGGTCACCCTCGCCAACGGCAAGGAGTTCGAGGCCGAGCTGCTGCTCGTCGCGATCGGCCGCGGCCCCGTGTCGCAGGGGCTCGGCTACGAGGAGCAGGGCCTCGCGATGGACCGCGGCTACGTCCTCGTCGACGAGTACATGCAGACCAACGTCCCGACGATCTCGGCCGTCGGTGACCTCGTTCCGACCCTCCAGCTCGCGCACGTCGGCTTCGCCGAGGGCATGCTGGTCGCGGAGCGGCTGGCCGGCCTCAAGACCGTTCCGATCGACTACGACGGTGTGCCGCGCGTGACGTACTGCCACCCCGAGGTCGCTTCCGTCGGCATCACCGAGGCCAGGGCCAAGGAGGTCTACGGCGCGGACAAGGTCGTCGCTCTGAAGTACAACCTCGCGGGCAACGGCAGGAGCAAGATCTTGAAGACCGCGGGCGAGATCAAGCTCGTCCAGGTCAAGGACGGTGCCGTGGTCGGCGTCCACATGGTCGGTGACCGTATGGGCGAGCAGGTCGGCGAGGCTCAGCTGATCTACAACTGGGAAGCCCTGCCGGCCGAGGTCGCGCAGCTCATCCACGCCCACCCGACGCAGAACGAGGCGATGGGCGAGGCCCACCTGGCCCTGGCCGGCAAGCCCCTGCACTCCCACGACTGATCCAGTCCGGGCGCGACGACCACTTCCGCAATTTTGTAAGGAGCAACAGAAACCATGTCGGTTTCCGTAACCCTTCCGGCGCTCGGCGAGAGCGTCACCGAGGGCACTGTCACCCGTTGGCTGAAGGCCGAGGGCGAGCGCGTCGAGGCCGACGAGCCGTTGCTCGAGGTCTCGACCGACAAGGTCGACACCGAGATCCCGGCCCCCGCCGCCGGCATCCTCGCGTCCATCAAGGTCGCCGAGGACGAGACGGTGGAGGTCGGCGCAGAGCTGGCCGTCATCGACGACGGCACGGATGCGCCCGCCGAGGCCCCCGCCCCGGCCGCTGCCGAGGCCCCCGCCGCTGCCGAGGCCCCCGCCGAGGCTCCGGCCCCGGCCGCCGCGCAGCCCGAGGCCGCTCCGGCGCCCGCCGCCGAGGCCCCGGCTGCCGCACCGGCCGGCGGCGGAACCGATGTAGTGCTGCCCGCGCTGGGCGAGTCGGTCACCGAGGGCACCGTCACCCGCTGGCTGAAGGAGGTCGGCGAGGAGGTCGCGGAGGACGAGCCGCTGCTCGAGGTCTCGACCGACAAGGTCGACACCGAGATCCCCTCCCCGGCCGCGGGCACGCTGCTGGAGATCCTGGTCGGCGAGGACGAGACCGCCGAGGTCGGCGCGAAGCTCGCCGTCATCGGTGACAAGGGCGCGGCCCCGGCCGCCGCCCCGGCGCAGGAGGCCCCGGCCCCGGCCCCCGCCGCCGCGCCGGCTCCCGAGCCGGCCGCCGCCGCACCGGCCCCCGCGCAGGCACCGGCGCCGGCTCCCGCCGAGGCCGCTGTCGAGGCCCCGGCCCAGCCCGCGCCCGCCGCCCCGGCCCCGGCTCCCGCCGCCCCGGCCCCGGCTCCGGCCGCCGCTGCCCCGGCCGCTCCCGCCCCCGCCGCCCCTGCCTCGGGCGACGCGGACGGCGCGTACGTGACCCCGCTGGTCCGCAAGCTCGCCGCCGAGAACAGCGTCGACCTGGGCTCGGTCAAGGGCACCGGCGTCGGTGGCCGCATCCGCAAGCAGGACGTCGTGGCCGCCGCGGAGGCCGCCAAGGCCGCTGCCGCTGCCCCGGCTCCGGCCGCCGCCGCTCCGGCGGCCGCTTCCAAGGCTCCGGGCAGTGTTTCGCTCGAGCCGTCCCCGCTGCGCGGCCAGACGGTCAAGATGACCCGCATGCGCAAGGTCATCGGCGACAACATGATGAAGGCGCTGCACTCGCAGGCCCAGCTGACCTCGGTCGTCGAGGTCGACATCACGAAGCTGATGAAGCTGCGCAACAAGGCGAAGGACGCGTTCGCCGCCCGCGAGGGCGTCAAGCTGTCCCCGATGCCGTTCTTCGTCAAAGCCGCGGCCCAGGCGCTGAAGGCCTACCCGGTCGTCAACGCCCGGATCAACGAGGACGAGGGCACGATCACCTACTTCGACACCGAGAACATCGGTATCGCGGTGGACGCCGAGAAGGGTCTGATGACCCCGGTCATCAAGGGAGCGGGCGACCTCAACCTCGCCGGCATCTCCAAGAAGACCGCCGAGCTGGCCGGCAAGGCCCGCTCCGGCAAGATCAGCCCGGACGAGATGTCCGGCGCGACCTTCACCATCAGCAACACCGGTTCGCGCGGTGCGCTGTTCGACACGGTCATCGTGCCGCCGAACCAGGTCGCCATCCTGGGCATCGGCGCCACCGTCAAGCGCCCGGTGGTCATCAACCACCCGGACCTCGGCGAGACCATCGCGATCCGTGACATGACCTACCTGGCCCTCTCCTACGACCACCGCCTGGTGGACGGCGCCGACGCGGCCCGTTACCTGACGGCCGTCAAGGCGATCCTGGAGGCCGGCGAGTTCGAGGTCGAGCTCGGCCTGTAACACTCGTCTCACCAGCGCCTGCGCCCCCGTCCGGAGTCATCCGGACGGGGGCGCCGCCGTATGGTCTAGAGACCGAACACGGCTTGAAGGAGCGCTTCATGACCCCGCCCGTCGTCCACTCGCTGCGCGAGCAGATCCGCGAGCACATCGTGGAGGGGATCGTCAGCGGACGCTGGAAGCCGGGCGAGCGCATCGTGGAGCGCCGGATCGCCACCGAGCTGGAGGTCAGCCAGACGCCGGTACGGGAGGCGCTGCGCGAGCTGGAGTCCCTGCGCCTCATCGAGTCGGCGCCCAACAAGGGCGTACGCGTACGGAACCTGACGGCGGCCGACCTGGAGGAGAGCTACCCCGTACGGGCCGGTCTGGAGCAGATCGCGGCCGAGCTGGCGGCGTCCGCCCTGGCGGAGGACTGCTCGGCGCTGGAACCGCACGTGGCGGCCCTGTACGAGGCGGACCGCACGGCGGACGGGACGGCGCAGGTGCGTCACACCGTCGCCTTCCACCGGGAGCTGGTGCGCGCGGCGCACAACAGCGTCCTGCTGCACACCTGGGAGGGCCTGGGCATCGAGGTCTTCACCGCGCTGTCCATCCGCTGGCTGGGGACGGTCCAGAAGTCGTACGCGGAGGAGCACGAGGCCCTGGTGCAGGCCTTCCGCCGCCGCGACCCCGCCATCGGCACCCTGGTCAAGGCCCACGTCCTGGGCTGCGCCCCGCGCGCGTAAGACGGGTATCGCCTGCCGCCCCCGACCCGTGCCCGAAATGTTGCATACGTCTCGGCACCGCGTGCCCCATTTCACGGCACGGAATGCCAATTTCGTTGTACGGAGAAGTTTTTTCGTCCCAGGCTTTGATCGATCATCGATCAGAGACTTACAGTCGACGACGGGTCCACCCGACCCGTGCCCCACCGCCCTGTCCTGCCAGACAAGGCCCCCCTTTTTCTCCACCCCCCTCCTGTCCGGAAGGCGGCCATCGTGACCGACCCCGTAGGCATTTCTCCGAGCGAGCTCGACCAGCTCCCGGACCGTGACACCGAAGAGACCGCCGAATGGGCGGCCTCTCTCGACGCCGTCACCAAGGCCGCAGGCCCCCATCGGGCCGCGTATCTGATGCGCCGCACGCTCCAGCACGCCGAAGGCGCCGGCATCGCGCTGCCGAAGCTGCTGGAGACGGACTACGTCAACACCATCCCGACCTCCGCCGAGCCCGCCTTCGACGGCGACGAGGCGATGGAGTCCCGCATCACCGCCTGGAACCGCTGGAACGCGGCCGCCATGGTGACCCGCGGCTCGCGCTTCGGCGTCGGCGGCCACATCGCCACCTTCGCCTCCGCCGCCTGGCTGTACGAGACCGGCTTCAACCACTTCTTCCGCGGCAAGGAGGGGGACGGCTCCGGCGACCAGCTCTACATCCAGGGCCACGCCTCCCCCGGCATCTACGCCCGCGCCTTCCTCGACGGCCGTCTGAGCGAGGACCAGCTCGACCGCTTCCGCCAGGAGGCCGGCGGCGACGGCCTGCCGTCGTACCCGCACCCGCGGCGCCTGCCCTGGCTGTGGGAGTTCCCGACCGTGTCGATGGGCCTCGGTCCGCTCTCCGCGATCTACCAGGCGCGCTTCAACCGCTACCTGCAGAACCGCAACATCAAGGACACGTCCCACTCCCACGTCTGGGCGTTCCTCGGTGACGGCGAGATGGACGAGCCCGAGTCGACCACCGCGATCACCCTCGCCGCCCGCGAGCAGCTCGACAACCTGACCTTCGTCATCAACTGCAACCTCCAGCGCCTCGACGGGCCGGTCCGCGCCAACTTCCGTGTGGTGCAGGAGCTGGAGGCCCAGTTCCGCGGCGCCGGCTGGAACGTCGTCAAGACGCTGTGGGGCTCCGCCTGGGACGAACTGTTCCAGCTCGACACCCAGGGCGCGCTGCTGCGCCGGCTGCGCGAGGTGCCGGACGCCCAGTTCCAGACGTACGCGACCCGTGACGTCGCCTACATCCGCGAGCACTTCTTCGGCGCCGAGCCGGCGCTGGCCGAACTCGGGAAGCTGCTGACCGACGCGAAGATCGCCGAGTGCTTCTTCACCTCGCGCGGCGGCCACGAGGCCCGCAAGGTGTACGCGGCGTACAAGGCGGCCGTGGAGTTCAAGGGCGCGCCGACCGTGATCCTCGCGCAGACGGTGAAGGGCTACACGCTCGGTCCGGGCTTCGAGTCCAAGAACTCCAACCACCAGATGAAGAAGCTGTCCGGCAAGGAGTTCCGCGCCATGCGGGACCTGCTGGACCTGCCGATCCCGGACGCGAAGCTGGACGAGGAGCTCGTACCGTACGGGCACCCCGGCGCCGACTCCCCCGAGGTCCGCTACCTCCAGGAGCGCCGCGCCGCCCTCGGCGGCCCCGCCCCGGCCCGCCGGGTGCACGCGGTGGCCCTGCCCGAGCCCTCCGAGCGCGCGTTCAGCGCCCTGCTCAAGGGGTCGGGCAAGCAGGAGATGGCCACCACCATGGCCTTCGTACGCCTGGCCAAGGAGCTGATGCGGGACAAGGAGACCGGCAAGCGCTGGGTCCCGATCGTCCCCGACGAGGCCCGCACGTTCGGCATGGAGTCGCTGTTCCCGTCCGCCGGCATCTACTCGCCGCTGGGCCAGACGTACGAGCCGGTCGACCGCGACCAGCTCATGTACTACAAGGAAGCCAAGGACGGCCAGATCCTCAACGAGGGGATCACCGAGGCCGGCGCCATGGCCGACTTCATCGCCGCCTCGACGTCGTACGCGACGCACGGCGAGCCGATGATCCCGTTCTACATCTTCTACTCGATGTTCGGCTGGCAGCGCACCGCCGACCAGATGTGGCAGCTCGGCGACCAGCTCGGCCGCGGCTTCATCGTGGGCGCGACGGCCGGCCGTACGACCCTGACGGGTGAGGGCCTCCAGCACGCGGACGGCCACTCGCACCTGATCGCGTCCACCAACCCGGCGTCGCTCAACTACGACCCGGCGTTCGCGTACGAGATCGCCGTCATCGTCAAGGACGGTCTGCGCAGGATGTACGGCCCCGAGGCCGAGAACGTCTTCTACTACCTGACCGTCTACAACGAGCCCAAGCCGCAGCCCGCGATGCCGGAAGGCGTCGAGGAGGGCATCCTCAAGGGCCTCTACCGCTTCAAGGAGGCGGCGGACTCCCCCGAGCTCTCGGCTTCGCTCGAGCAGGGAGGCGCCCCCACCTCCGAGATCCCGCGCATCCAGCTGCTCGGTTCCGGTACGGCGATCCACTGGGCCCTGGAGGCTCAGGAACTCCTCGCCGCCGACTGGGGCGTCGCGGCCGACGTCTGGTCCGCCACCTCGTGGGGCGAGCTGCGGCGCGACGCGCTGGAGTGCGACGAGGCGCTGCTGCGCGGCGAGCTGCGCACGCCGTACGTCACCCGCGCGCTCGAAGGCGCGCCCGGTCCCGTCCTCGCGGTGAGCGACTGGATGCGTCAGGTCCCCGACCAGATCAGCCAGTGGGTCGAGCAGGACTACTCCTCGCTCGGTACGGACGGCTTCGGCCTCTCCGACACCCGCGAGGCGGCCCGCCGTCACTTCGGCGTCGACGCCCAGTCGATCGTGGTCGCGGCGCTCGCCCAGCTCGCCCGCCGGGGCGAGGTCAAGGCGGAGGCGGTGGCCGAGGCCCGCGAGCGGTACGGCCTGTAGGGACGGTCCGTCGGAGGCAGCGTGCATGATGACGTCATGCGCGCTGCCCGCCTGATCAAGATGGTGCTCCTGCTCCAGTCCCGCCCCTCCATGACCGCGGCCGAGCTGGCCCGTGAGCTGGAGGTCTCCGAACGGACCGTCACCCGGGACGCGCAGGCGCTGTCGGAGGCGGGCGTTCCGGTGTACGCCGACCGGGGCCGGACCGGCGGTTACCGGCTGATCGGCGGGTACCGCACCCGGCTGACCGGGCTCGCCCGCAGTGAGGCCGAGGCGCTGTTCCTGTCCGGACTGCCGGGCGCGCTGCGGGAGATGGGGCTCGACGACGCCGCGTCGGCCGCGCGACTGAAGGTGTCGGCGGCGCTGCTCCCCTCGCTGCGGGACGCTTCCGACACGGCCGCGCAGCGGTTCCACCTCGACGCGCCCGGCTGGTACCAGGAGCCGAAGACGCCCGAGTTGCTGCCGGCGATCGCGGAAGCCGTCTGGGACGACCGGACGATCACCTGCCGCTACCGGCGCCGCCAGGGCTCCGAGGCGGAGCGGGAACTGGCACCGTACGGCCTCGTGCTCAAGGCCGGCGTCTGGTACCTGTGCGCCCGCGCGGACGGTGATGTCCGGGTGTACCGGATCGACCGCTTCACCGCGGTGGTCGTGTCCGAGGAGCGTTTCGTACGGGACGAGGGTTTCGTGCTCCCGGAGTTCTGGGAGGAGCGGGCGGCCGATTTCGCCCGCTCGATCCTGCGCACCGAGGTGGTGGTGCGGCTGTCGGAGGCGGGGGCGCGACAGCTGCCGTACGCGACGGACCGCGCCGCGGCCCGCGAGGCGCTGGACGCGGCGGGGCCGCCCGACGCGCAGGGCCGGATCACCGTGACCCTGCGCGTCGAGTCCCCCGAAGTGGCGCACGGCCAGCTCCTGCCCCTCGGTCCCGAGGCGGAGGTGCTGGAACCGGGCGAGCTGCGCGACCGGTTCGCGCGGACGGCGCAGCGAATGCGGGAGCTCTACGCGTAGGCGCTACCGGTAGTCGTCCACCGGGGCGTCCTTGTCACCCCGGACGACCTCCTTGAAGTAGAGCCAGGCATCCGGCCGGGAACCGTCCGCGTCGGTGAAGCCGTACTCCTTGGCGAGCTGTCCGCTGGACAGCGACCGGCCGTTCCAGCGCCGCTTGCCGGGGTCGGCGGCCAGCGCCGCCACCGCGCGCCCCACCAGGACCGGGGACTCGGCGATCGCGAACTCCGGGACCTTCTCGACGGCGTCCCGCCAGGTGTCCTCGGTGACGCCCAGCATGTCGAGCATCTGCTCGGAGCGCAGGAAGCCTGGGGTGAGGGAGACCGCCGTGCCGTCGAAGTCCTTCAGGTCCTCGGCGAGACAGAACGCCATCCGGATCGGGGCGTTCTTGGTGAGGTCGTAGTAGAAGTTCTCGCGGTAGCTCCGGTTGTACTCCGCGGTGCCGTCGGTGACCTCGACGACCAGGCCGCCGGGGTTCCGCACCAGCAGCGGCAGGGCGAGACTGCTGGTGATGATGTGGCTGCGGACACCGAGTTCGAGCATCCGCATGCCCTTGTCGAGGTCGTACTCCCACATCCTGGGCTTGCTCTCGAGGACCTCCGCCACCAGGTGCTCGCCGCCCCAGACGTCGTTGACCAGGACGTCCAGCCGCCCGTGGTCCCGGTCGATGCGCTCCACCAGGGCGCGCACCCGGTCGCGCTCCAGATGGTCGGTGGGTACGGCGATCCCGGTGCCGCCCGCCGCGGTGACGAGTTCCGCGGTCTCCTCGATGGTCTCGCCGGGCCGCCCGACCTCGCTGACCTTCTCGCGGGTGGTGCGCCCGGTCACGTACACCGTCGCCCCCGCCGCCCCCAGCTGCACGGCGATCGCCCGCCCCGCGCCCCGGGTCGCCCCGGCCACCAGCGCGATCCTGCCGGTGAGTGGTGCGTCCTGCTCGCTCATGTCCGCTCCTTCGGTACCGCTGTCCGTGCTCTTCGTCCGTACGCGGAACAACCCTGGCAGCGAAAGCCGACACCTTCTGTCGTGATTACTCCTCTCGACGTGTGTCCGGTAACGACACAGCCGCATCCGGGGGACAGGGCGTGCACGGGCCCGGGCCAAGGCCGATGCTTGTCCCGTGATGGACGAGACGGAATTCTGGGAGATCATCGACGCCACCCGCGAGGCCGCCGAGGGCGACCCCGAGGACCACGCCGACCTGCTGGTCGAGCAGTTGCTCCAGCGGGACCCCGATTCCGTGCTCGACTTCGCCAGACACTTCGAGGCCCGCTACAACCGCGCGTACCGCTGGGACCTGTGGGGCGCGGCGGCCGTACTGCTCGGCGGTGCGAGCGACGACGCCTTCGACTACTTCCGCTGCTGGCTGATCGGCCAGGGCCGGGAGGTCTTCGAGGGGGCGCTGCACGATCCGGACCACCTGGCGGACCTCCTCGACGAGTTCGACGAGGAGGTCGACGGGGACGGCGAGGAGCTGGGGTACGCGGCGGACGAGGCGTACGAGCAGCTCACCGGCGCGGTCGCGCCGGACCTGGGGGTCCCGGCGCAGGCACCCGAGCCGGAGGGCGCCCCCTTCGACTTCGAGGACGACGCGGCCCTGGCCGACCGCTACCCCCGGCTGTGGGAACGGTTCGGCGGGTACAGGTGAAAAGGCGGGTGGGAAGCCGGCGGGTGGGAGGCTACCGGCCGTCGGGGCGCGACACGGCTGCCGGCCGGCGCCCGTCGACGCCCCCGGGCTCCAGCACGAGCAGGGCCACGTCGTCGTGCACGTTCTCCGTCCTGCCCACGTAGCGCACCAGGTCCCTGTGCACGGCCTCGTTGAGGGCCAGCAGGTCGTCCTCCGGTACGGAGGCGGCCAGCGCGGGCAGCCGCCGTGCGAGCGGGAAGAAGGCACCCGAGGTGTCGCGCGCCTCCGTCACCCCGTCCGTGTGGGCGAGGATCCGGTCCCCGGGCTCCAGCGGTACGCAGACCACCGGGGCCGGGACCGTCCCGGCCAGGCCGAGGCCCAGCGGCGGCGCCGGGTCCACCGGGATCTCGTGCGCCGCCCCGTCCCGCAGCAGCAGCGGCGGCGGGTGGCCGCAGCTGACCACCCGTACGACGGCTTCGCCGTCGGGGAACTCCAGCACCACCGCGGTGGCGAAGAGCTCCGCGTGTTCCACGACGGTGGAGTCCACGACCAGCCGCCTGTCCAGCCGCGCCGCCACGCGCGCGAGGTCCTCCTCGTCCAGTACGGCTTCGCGGAAGGCGCCCAGCAGCGCGGCGACCGTGGAGACCGCCTCCAGCCCGTGCCCCTGCACGTCGGCCACCAGGGCCCGTACGCCGTGGGCCCCTTCGCGTACGTCGTACAGGTCGCCGCCCACCAGCGTCCCGCGCTGGGCGGCCCGGTACAGCCCCGCGCACCGCACCCGGCCCACGGCGGCGGGCAGCGGCGGCAGTACGGCGAGCTGGGCGGCCTCGGCCACCGTGCGGACCGTTACCAGCTGCTGTTCGCGGCGGGTGCGCACCCAGGCGATGACCACGCTGAGCACGACGACGACCACCAGCGCGAGCAGGTCCGGGGTCTCGACGTCCCAGATCCGGCGGCCGTACGGCAGGTTCAGCGCCACCAGGGTGAGGCAGCCGAGCACCGCGACGGTCACCGGGCCGTAGGCGAGGGCCGCGACCGGTGTCACGGCGACGACGAAGTAGCCCAGCTGGAGGGTCTGGGGGGTGACGAGCTGGGCGAAGGTGAGGAGCGCGAGGATCACCGCGGGCAGGGCCCTGAGCCAGCGCGGCTGCGGCGTTCCGCGCAGCCCGCCGGGGGTCTCTTCGGCGCCTCTGGCCCGTACCGAACTCATCGGGGGAAGGGCCCGCGGCCGGTCGCGCGGGTCGCCGGCGAGGCAGTGGGAGGGGGAGTGGGCGGCATCCGGAGCTCCTTCATACCTCTCCCACTATGGCTCAGGCAGTCACCGCACGCCCGTCAGCGCCCGCCCCATGAACACGTCGTCGACGTACTCCCCCCGCAGGTGGAACTCGCCCGGCAACACGCCCTCGACGACGAATCCCTCGGCCTCGTACAGCGCACGCGCGGGCGCGTTGTGGCCGAGCACCCGCAGCGTCATCCGCACGGCGCCCTGGCGCCGCACCGCGTCGAGGGACGCGCGCAGCAGCGCGCGCCCGGTCCCGCGGCCCCGGGCCCGCTCCGCCACGGCCAGGCCCTGGATCTGCCGGACGTGCGCGTGGGAGGCGAGCGGGGTGGGCGGGACCGTCCGGACGTATCCGACGATCACGCCGTCCGCCTCGGCCACCAGGATGTCCTCGGGGCGGTCGCCCTCGCCGAAGAACGGGCCGTACGGCGGCTGCGGCCTCGGCTGCACGGAGTGCACCGGCGACCAGGTCTCCCGGTCGAGCGCGGCCAGCTCCTCGTCGTCGGCCCGCGTGGCGGGACGGATGGCGGGAGGGACGGCGGGACGGGTGGGTGCGACACGGGGTTCCGGCATGGCTGTCACTGTGCCCCGCGGACACGTCCGGACACCTCCGGGCCCGGACAGGGCCGGGATGGGGCCGGGATGGGGCCGGGATGGGGCCGGGATGGGGCCGGGATGGGGCCGGGATGGGTGCAGGATGGGCGGCATGCGGATTGCGGTCACCGGCTCGTCCGGTCTCATCGGTACGGCGCTCGTGCGCTCCCTGCGCGCGGACGGACACGAGGTCGCCCGCCTGGTGCGGCGCGCGGCGCGGAGCCCGGAGGAGGTGACCTGGGACCCGGAGCGGCAGTACGTCGACGCCGACGGGCTCGCCGGGTGCGGGGCGGTCGTCCATCTCGCCGGGGCGGGCATCGGCGACCGGCGCTGGAGCGCGGCGTACAAGAAGAAGATCCGCGACAGCAGGGTCCTCGGTACGGCCGCGATCGCCGGAGCCGTCGCCTCCCTGGACGTACCGCCGAAGGTTCTGGTGAGCGGTTCCGCGATCGGCTTCTACGGGGACACCGGGGAACGCGCGGTCGACGAGGACGCGCCGCCCGGTGACGGTTTCCTGCCGTCCGTGTGCGTGGAGTGGGAGGAGGCTGCCGCTCCGGCCCAGGAGGCGGGCGTACGGACGGTCTTCGCCCGCACCGGACTCGTGGTCGCACGCGAGGGCGGCGCCTGGGGAAGGCTCTTCCCGCTCTTCAGGGCGGGACTCGGCGGGCGGCTGGGGTCGGGCCGCCAGTACTGGAGCTTCATCGCGATGCACGACCAGATCGCGGCGCTGCGCCATCTGATCGACACCGAGTCGCTCTCGGGTCCCGTGAACCTCACGGCGCCGCGACCGGTCACCAACCGGGAGGTCACGGAGGCGATGGGACGGGTGCTGAGACGGCCGACGCCGTTCGCCGTGCCGGCGTCGGCGCTGCGGCTGGCGCTGGGCGAGCTCTCCGTGGACGTCCTGGGCAGCCAGCGGGCCCTGCCGCGGCGGCTGGAGGAGTCGGGCTTCTCGTTCGCGTTCCCGGAGATCGACGACGCGGTGCGGGCGGCGCTGCACCGACCCGAGCCACGCTGACCGATTCCGATCGTTCCTGTCCGTTATTCGACCGTCGTTCGACCATTGTGCTCCGGTTGTGCTCCGATGCACCGGTCGGTGCGCGACTGTGCCCTCCCCCGTCCGCTTCTACGCTGCAACTCGAATTCGGGCATTCCGTGAACCTGCGAGGGCATGAGTCCCCCACAGTCACGCCGATCTCGGGGAGGGGCACGTGCTCACCACCGCACACCACGCGGACGTCGTCATTGTGGGGGCCGGGGTCGCCGGTCTCTCCGCCGCCCATCAGCTGACCAGCGCCGGTGTGACAGTCGGCGTCCTGGAGGCGGCCCCCCACGTCGGCGGGCGGATGGCCACCGAGGAGGTCGACGGATTCCGGCTCGACCGCATCGGCCAGGTCCTCAGCACCGCGTATCCGGAACTGCTCCGCACACCGGGGCTCGAAGGGCTCGCGCTGCGCACCTTCTCCCCCGGCGTCCTCGTGCACAGCGAAGGCCGCCACTACCGCGCCGGAGAGGCAGGCAGCGCGCGGGGCGCGCTCAGCGCCGCGCGCGCCCTGGCAAGCGCCCCGCGGCCCCCCTTCGGCGGCGCACTCGACCAGGCCCGCCTCGGCGCGGCGCTCGGGCGGTTCGCGGCCACCCCGGTGCACCGCCTCACGGCCCGCCCCGAACGGACCGCCGCCGAGGCCCTGTCCGGGCGCGGACTGCCGTCCCGCACGGTCGACGGTTTCCTGCGCCCGCTGCTCTCGGCGCTGCTCAGCGACCCGGACCTCACCACCTCCAGCCGGTGCGCCGACCTCGCGCTGCGCGGCTTCGCGCGCGGCAGGCTGTGCGTACCGGCGGGCGGGGCCGCCGCGCTGCCCGAGCTGCTGGCCGCCACACTGCCGCCGGGAACCGTGCGTACGGGCGTACGGGTGACCTCGGCTTCCACCACCTCCGTCACCACCGAGGAGCACGGCACGTTCGGCTGCCGCTCCCTCCTGCTGGCCACCGGCGCCCGCGCCGCCGCCGGCCTGCTGCCCGGCCTGCGGGTGCCGCCCTTCCACCAGGTGACCGTCGTCCACCACGCCGCGCCCACGACCCCGCTGGCGGACCCGTCCCTGCTGCTGGACGCCGACCGGAGCGGCCCCGTCTCGCACACCGCCGTACTCAGCGAGGTCGACCCGTCGCGCGCGCCGCGCGGCCGCTCGCTGATCTCCTCGACGGTCCTGGGCACTCCCCCGCCGGACGCCGACCGCGTGGTGCGCGCCCACCTGGCCAGGCTCTACGGCGCCCCCACGGGCGACTGGGAACTCCTCGCGGTCCACCACGACAAGGAGGCGGTCCCGGCCATGCCGGCGCCGCACGACCTGCGCCGCCCCGTACGGCTCCTCTCGGGCCTGTACGTCTGCGGCGACCACCGCGAAACGAGCACGGTGCAGGGCGCGCTCCACTCGGGCCGCCGGGCCGCGCGGGAGATCCTCCGCGACTTCGGCATCCAGCCCGGTTACGCGGCCGGGGAGCTGCGCGAGGCCGCCTGAGCCCCCGTACGTCCGAGCCGCGGCAGGACCAGGGCCGGCGGGGACGGACAGCTCCGGCCCCCGCACGGTGGTCCGTCCGGCGGCTCCGTACCGGAACAGTCCGGGTCGGCGGCGCGCCCCTGCCCGGCCGAACGCGCTGACGAAGGCTCAGGCAGGAGGAAGCCGCACCAACCGGCGGGTGCTCCGGGGGGCTTGTTCCCCGGAGCACCCGCCGGTTGGTGCGGGGAACCGCGCTCCTCACCCCAGCGCCGCGACCCGGTCCCGGTAGGTGCGGACCGCCGCCGCGTCCCGGTACGGCTCGAGCCGTTTCTCGAAATCCCGGACGTACTCCAGCGCCCGGGCCGACCGCATCTCCGTGGCCTGCTGTGCCGACTCCGCCCCCAGCACGCACGCCTGGTCCAGCTCCCCGAGCCCGAGCCGTGCCGACGCCAGCACCACCCGGCAGAACAGCCGACTGCGCGCGTAGCCGGGCGCCCGCAACTGCAACGACCGCTCCGCGTGCTGCGCCGCCGCCCGGTGCTGCTGGAGGTCCCGGTGGCAGTGCGCGAACTCGTCCGCCAGCTGCGCCTCGTCGAAGAAACGCGCCCAGTGCGGCAGCTCGTCCCCCGGCCGCGCCGCCTCCATCGCCCGCTCCGCCCGTACGAGCGAGGCCGTGCACGCCCGGACCTCCCCCAGCACCCCGTGCCCGCGCGCCTCCACCGAGTGCAGCAGCGCCTGCACGACGGCCGGCGCCGTGCTGCCCACGCCCTGCTGCGCCACCCGCGCCAGTTGCACCGCCTCCCGCCCGTGCCCCAGGTGGACGGCCTGCCGGCTCATGGTGGCCAGCACGTACGAGCCGTACGGCCGGTCGCCCGCCGCCTGCGAGAGGCGCAGCGCCTGGACGAAGTACCGCTGGGCGAGGCCGTGTGCCGCGATGTCGTACGACGTCCAGCCGGCCAGCCGGGTCAGGTCGGCGGTGGCCGCGAACAGCCTCCGCCCCGTCGCCTCCCCGTACGTACCGCGCAGCATCGGCTCCGCCTCGTGCTCCAGGTAGCGCACCAGGGCCTGCCGGGCGTGCCCACCGCCGTAGGCGTCGTCCAGCGTCCGGAACAGCTCGCCGACCGAGCGCAGCGCCGCGATGTCCCCCGTCGAGACGCGCTGCCCGGGGCCCCGGTCCGTCTGCCGCTGGCGGGGCATCACGGGGCGGCCCGGGACGGAGACCCGTGCCCCGTGCGCCCCGGTCGCTCCGCCGGCCCCGGTCGCCGGCGGATCGGCGCGCGCGACCCGGTCGTCCGCCCGCCCGATCAGCCAGTCCCGGCTCGGGACGACGAGCCCGGCCGGGGTGAACGCGATCTTGCGCAGCTCGGCGTGGCTGCCGGAGTCCTTGCGCCACAGCCCGCTGACGATGTCGACGGCTTCCTCGGGGGTGGCCGCGAACTCCAGTCCCGCGTAGACGGGCGCACAGGCGTCCAGCCCGAGGTCCTGGGCGGTCAGCCGCCGTCCGAGGCGCCGGGCGAAGACCTCGGCGATCAGCGCGGGGGTGGTGCCGCGCGGCTGCTGACCGCGCAGCCAGCGGGTCACCGAGGTCTTGTCGTACCGAAGATCCAGGCCGTGCTCCAGACCGAGCTGGTCCACCCGTCGGGCGAGGCCCGCATTGGAGAATCCCGCTTCCGCGATGAGCGCGGCGAGCTGGCGGTTGGGGGTGCGCTGCGGAGGTCGTTCCGTCATCAGCTGTGCGGTCTCCTGCCTTCTGGGCTCCGGGAGCAGCCCTCATGGAACGGCGCGAATTTAGCTTTACCCGCAGACCACTCCGGCACCTTCCACCCACATTCATCCGATCGTGTGAGGATTTATGGGAACACTGACGAACGCTGACGAAAACGACCTGCCCGGTGGCCGGAACCGTCACGGCCGTACAGTGGCCGGGGCGCGATACGTGCACGGTGAAGGTTCTAAGGAGGCGTTGCCGTGAGTGAGCTGCGGTTTGTCCGACTGGGGTTCGGCGAGGAAGCGGTCGAGTACCGGGAGGCCTGGCAGAAGCAGCGCGAGGTGCACGCCGCACGGTTCGCGGACGAGATCCCGGACACGTGCCTGCTCCTCGAGCACCCGCCCGTCTACACGGCGGGGCGGCGTACGGCGGACAGTGAGCGGCCGCTGGACGGCACGCCCGTGGTGGACGTGGACCGCGGCGGCAAGATCACCTGGCACGGCCCCGGCCAGCTCGTCGGCTACCCGATCATGAAGCTGCCGCGTCCGGTCGACGTGGTGGCGCACGTGCGCCGCCTGGAGGACGCCCTGATCCGTACGTGCGCGGAGTTCGGCGTCGGGACGTCCCGGGTCGAGGGCCGCAGCGGCGTCTGGGTGCTCGGCGACCCGGTGGAGCAGCGCCCGGCGCCCGGCGGGCTCTCCCTGGACTTCGACCCGAGGCTCCAGGACGAGGAGTTCGACCCGCGGCTGAACGGTCCCGAGTACGCCCCGTCCAACGCCGGCCAGCGCCGCGAGGACCGCAAGCTCGCCGCCATCGGCATCCGCGTCGCCAAGGGCGTCACGATGCACGGTTTCGCGCTGAACGTGAACCCGGACAACACCTGGTTCGACCGGATCGTGCCGTGCGGCATCCGCGACGCGGGCGTCGCCTCGCTCGCGGGCGAGCTCGGCCGGGACGTCACCGTCGACGAGGTGCTGCCGGTCGTCGAGAAGCACCTGCGGGACGTACTGGAGAACGCGGATCCGGCCCCCCGGATCATCGAGAAGGCCTCCGCCTAGGACGCCCCGGGAATGCGTGCCTCCGGCCACAGGTTGGCGGGACGTAATCCCCGTACAAATATCGGGCGTACCCTGGTGGGCGCCGAAGAATCGAAGTCGTAGGGAGCCGGACGTGTCCGCAGTCGCACCCGACGGACGCAAGATGCTGCGCCTGGAGGTCCGGAACAGCCAGACCCCCATCGAGCGCAAGCCCGAGTGGATCAAGACCCGGGCGAAGATGGGCCCCGAGTACACCAAGATGCAGGCCCTGGTGAAGGGCGAAGGACTGCACACGGTGTGCCAGGAGGCCGGCTGTCCGAACATCTACGAGTGCTGGGAGGACCGCGAGGCCACCTTCCTCATCGGCGGTGATCAGTGCACCCGGCGCTGTGACTTCTGCCAGATCGACACGGGCAAGCCCGCCGCGCTCGACCTGGACGAGCCGCGCCGCGTGGGCGAGTCCGTCGTCACGATGGACCTGAACTACGCCACCATCACCGGCGTCGCGCGCGACGACCTGGAGGACGGCGGCGCCTGGCTGTACGCGGAGACCGTGCGCCAGATCCACGCGATGACGTCGGAGCGCGCGGAGGGCCGCACCAAGGTCGAACTCCTCATCCCCGACTTCAACGCGGTCCCCGAGCAGCTGGCCGAGGTCTTCTCGTCCCGCCCCGAGGTGCTCGCGCACAACGTCGAGACGGTGCCGCGCATCTTCAAGCGCATCCGCCCCGGCTTCCGCTACGAGCGCTCCCTCGAAGTGATCACGCGCGCCCGCGAGGCGGGCCTGGTCACCAAGTCGAACCTCATCCTGGGCATGGGCGAGGAGCGCGAAGAGGTCAGCCAGGCGCTCCAGGACCTGTACGACGCGGGCTGCGAGCTCATCACGATCACGCAGTACCTGCGCCCCTCCCCGCGCCACCACCCGGTCGAGCGCTGGGTGAAGCCGCACGAGTTCGTGGAGCTGAAGGAGGAGGCCGAGGAGATCGGCTACTCCGGTGTGATGTCCGGGCCGCTGGTCCGTTCCTCGTACCGCGCGGGCCGGCTCTTCGGCCAGGCGATGGAGCGGCGCGGCGCCCTGTCCGCCGCCCCCACTGTGTGAATCCAGGCACAAACGGTTACCGGCCAGTAGTGGCCAGGGCGACGCGGCCCGTACAGTCCCCGCAGGTCGGGGGAGTGTACGGGCCGTATCCGTGCCCCGGACGTACGCGTCGAGGATTCACGGGCGTTTGACCGCCCGGCCATGCGCTGGTAACACCAATCAGTGACCCTAGGCTTACACACAGCTGCACTCCAGCACCCGCGCCTGCGTCCGCACGCGCACCCGCACATCCCGCCCGTTCCCGAGTCACCGCTCCCGAGGGGGATCCCCACCATGCCGGCCGCGACGCCCGTCCACGCAGCGACGACGCCAGTCACCCACGTCACCGCCATCCCGTCCGTCACCACCGCCCTGCGCGCCGTCGAGTCGCTCCTGATGGGCGGTGGACAGCGCACCGCCCGCCGCAACGCCTGGACGTCGGTGCTCGAGGACCGGCGCAGGGCCAGGGACAGGGTCGAGGCCGAGCGCGTACTGGAGGCCGGGGCGGCCCGTACTTCCCGGGCAACGTAAACTTCAGGGCATGGCGAGGAAGGAACGCGCAGACAACGCGGACACTGCGAACCCCGGGCGACTCAAGCAGATCGCCCTGACCTACAAGATGACCCGTCGGGCCGACTCGAAGGTGGGTCTTGTCGTCGCGGCTGTGGGCATCGTCACCTTCGGTGTCTTCCTCGCGATCGGCTTCTTGATCGATCACCCGGTCTACCTGGGCATTCTTGGCTTCCTGCTGGCTTTCCTCGCGATGGCGATCGTCTTCGGACGCCGTGCCGAGCGAGCGGCGTTCGGGCAGATGGAGGGGCAGCCGGGCGCTGCGGCCTCCGTACTGCAGAACGTCGGCCGGGGCTGGTCGACGACTCCGGCGGTGGCGATGAACCGCAACCAGGACGTCGTGCACCGGGCGGTCGGCAAGGCCGGCATCGTCCTGGTGGCCGAGGGCAACCCGAACCGGCTCAAGGGCCTGCTGGCGGCCGAGAAGAAGAAGATGGCGCGGATCGTGATGGACGTACCGGTCCACGACATCATGGTCGGCAACGACGAGGGTCAGGTGCCGCTGAAGAAGCTGCGCACCACGATGCTCAAGCTGCCGCGCGTCCTGACCGGCCCCCAGGTGACGACGGCCAACGACCGGCTGCGCGCGATGGGCGACCTGATGTCGAACATGCCGCTGCCGAAGGGGCCCATGCCCAAGGGGATGCGGATGCCGCGCGGCGGAAAGATGCGCTGAGCGCCTTCCCCGCTCCCGTACCACGCCAGAAGCATCAGGACATACGGACATACGCCGAAGGGCGGCCCGGAACCGAGAGGTTCCGGGCCGCCCTTCCCTCGTCTGCCCCTACGGGCCTACGGGCACATCAGAGCCGGACCTGGACGGCGCGCGCGAGGCGGTCGTGCAGGCCCCGGCCGTCGCGGTCCCAGACCAGGGCCGGGATCGCGAGGCACAGGAGCGCGCTGCGGACGAACGTCCGGCCGAAGCCGAGACGGCCCCCGTTCTCGGCGACGACGCGCAGACCGAAGAGGCGCTTGCCGGGGGTGGAGCCGATCGTGCCGACGGTGAGCACGCTCAGGACGAGCAGCACGCCCAGCGCCCAGTTGCCCGACGCCTGCGCGTCACCCCCGGTGAGCAACCCGTATGCGATCAGCATGCAGAGCGCCCAGTCGACGAAGAGGGCGCCGAAGCGCCGGCCGAGCGGGGCGACGGCGCCCGGCCCGTGCTCCGGCAGTCCGAGCCGCTCGCCGCGGTACCCGGTGTCGCCACCCATCTGCTTGACGGCTTCGCCCGGCCCGGAGAGCCACGATCCCATTGCTTGCCTGTTGTCCACCCGTCCACGGTACTGCGCCCGCTTTCGTACCCTGGAGGCCGGGGCCGTCCGGAGCCGGTCCGGTTAACTTGGGCGAAACAAATGGGTCATGCTTGAGAAATCCGGCCTGCCTATGGTCGGGTCCAGCGTGTGCCACCGCACTGGCCGCACGGAGAGCTGCAACCCCATCCCCACCGGGTGGGAGTAGGAGGAGTTGGATGTTCCAGAACGCCGACGAAGCGAAGAAGTTTCTCGCCGACAATGACGTCAAGTTCGTCGACGTCCGGTTCTGCGACCTGCCCGGAGTGATGCAGCACTTCACGATCCCGGCTGCGGCGTTCGACCCGACCGAGGAGCTGGCCTTCGACGGATCGTCGATCCGCGGTTTCCAGGCCATCCACGAGTCCGACATGGCGCTCCGTGCGGACCTGTCGACGGCACGCATGGACCCGTTCCGCAAGGACAAGACGGTCAACATCAACTTCTTCATCCACGACCCGATCACGGGCGAGCAGTACAGCCGTGACCCGCGGAACGTGGCGAAGAAGGCCGAGGCGTACCTGGCCTCCACCGGCATCGCCGACACGGCGTACTTCGGCCCGGAGGCCGAGTTCTACGTGTTCGACAACGTCCGCTTCCAGACCTCCGCGAACGAGTCCTTCTACCACATCGACTCCGAGGCCGGCGCCTGGAACACCGGTGCGGTCGAGAACAACCGCGGCTACAAGGTCCGCTACAAGGGCGGCTACTTCCCCACCCCGCCGGTCGACCACTTCGCCGACCTGCGCGCCGAGATCTCCCTGGAGCTGGACAAGAACGGCCTCCAGGTCGAGCGCCAGCACCACGAGGTCGGCACGGCCGGCCAGGCCGAGATCAACTACAAGTTCAACACGCTGCTCGCCGCGGCCGACGACCTGATGCTCTTCAAGTACATCGTGAAGAACGTCGCCTGGCGCAACGGCAAGACCGCGACCTTCATGCCGAAGCCGATCTTCGGCGACAACGGCTCGGGCATGCACGTCCACCAGTCGCTGTGGTCCGGCGGCAACCCGCTCTTCTACGACGAGCAGGGTTACGCGGGCCTCTCGGACATGGCGCGGTACTACATCGGCGGCATCCTCAAGCACGCCCCGTCGCTCCTGGCCTTCACCAACCCGACGGTGAACTCCTACCACCGCCTGGTGCCCGGCTTCGAGGCCCCGGTCAACATGGTCTACTCGCAGCGCAACCGCTCGGCGGCCATGCGCATCCCGATCACGGGCTCGAACCCGAAGGCCAAGCGCGTCGAGTTCCGCGCCCCGGACCCGTCCTCGAACCCGTACCTCGCCTTCTCCGCGCTGCTGATGGCGGGCCTGGACGGCGTGAAGAACAAGATCGAGCCGGCCGAGCCGATCGACAAGGACCTGTACGAGCTGGCTCCCGAGGAGCACGCGAACGTCCAGCAGGTCCCGACCTCGCTCCCGGCCGTCCTCGACGCGCTGGAGGCGGACCACGACTACCTGCTGGCCGGCGGTGTCTTCACCCCCGACCTGATCGAGACGTGGGTCGACTACAAGCGCGTGAACGAGATCGCCCCGATCCAGCTCCGTCCGCACCCGCACGAGTTCGAGCTGTACTTCGACCTCTAAGAGGCAGCGTCGGGCGACCTGGGCGGAAGCCCTGCAAACAGGACGTGACCTGCGAAAACTCTTCTCAGTAGTTCTCACTGTCACCGCTTGCTCTCCGCCCCCTTGCGCACCGGGTGCGCACCGCCCGGCCACTTCTCCGGCTTGACGTCGGTCACCACCGCGAGGGCTGCTACCCGTAATCGGGGTAGCAGCCCTCGCCGGCTTACCGGGCTCCTTCGTACGGCGGCAGCCTTCTTCGTCTCCCCGTAACGGGCCGGGTCCCTGATCCCGGATGTCCGCCAAAGCGGATCAAGCCCAGGGATGGGTTGTGCTCGCAGACGAACGGGCTTACGGGGAGCTGGATTTCGCCTGAGCCGGGGCCGTCGGGCCGCGTCAGTCGGCGACGCGCGCACCGATGGCCCGGGCGCGACGGCGGGCTTCGGGGCTCAGACCTTTGCGGCGGGGGGAGGTGCGGGGGTGGTAGGCGGTGGGCTGGGCGAGACAGCTCAAGCTCCGCGGGCCGGGCTTGGCGACCACGCAGGCGAAGCGTGGGTCACCGGCGTACCAGAGTTCGTCGTCGTAGTCCTTCAAGGCTGCGTGGCTCCAGGTCCGGAACAGACCGGCGGCCACCTTCAGCGACACCGTCTTCTCGGGGCTGTCGGGGTCGGGCAGCACGAAGAGCGCGTTTTTGCCCTGGGTGATCCGGACGGCGCCGGACTGCTGACGCCAGGGGTAGACAGCGAGGATGCGCCGCATCCGCCACCCCGTACTGAGCCGGCCGACGGCCAGGAGTGCCGGGATTCCGATCACCAAAAGGACCAGCACCATGGGAACCGCGGCCGCCACGGGCAGCAGGAGCGTGAGGTACACCGTCCCCCACCACAGCCCCACCCAACCGAGCGACTTGGCCAGGTGACGCAGCGTCCAGCGGCGGAAAGCACGTCGGGCACCCGGTGTGTCCCACGCCACCGGGCCGTCGAAGCCCTGCTTGTTCACGTTCATGGTCACTCGCACATCCCGGGTCAGCCGAAGTCGGAGGCGATGTCGTCCGCGATGCTGCCCGCGCCGTCGGCCTTGTCACCACGTGCAGCGCGCTCGATCTCCGGCATGGGATCGTGGAAGGACACCGTGTGCGCGATGCCCTGCATCATGTCGCGGTAATGCTTCCGGGAGCCCACGGCCGTGGTGCTCAGCGTCAGGACGCCCAGCTGCGTACCCGAGGGAGCCGGGATGTAGAGATTGCACTGGTAGACGTCCTGGCTGGGCACCTCCTCCAGGGCGGGCATGGTGATCATGGTGTCGGAGACGGCCGCCGGACGACCTCCCGGAAGCGTCAACAACCCCACGTTCTCAGCGGATTCGCGCAGGGAGACCGCGCGAACCGCCGTGATCCTGGCCGGGGCCCAGTCGATGTCTCTGAGCGCCACCGTGAACACGGACGACGCAGAAGACCCGTCGTCCGCGTAGTGCATACCGAGCGAGCAGGCGATGACACCTTCGCTCCGCATCTGGCCGGCCATGAACCGAACGTCCCGCAGGGCGCCCGTGTACCGGTCACGCTGGTCCTCGGGGGCAAGCTCGAGGATCGACGCCAGCGCCTGCTCAAGGTGCGTCTCCTGCTCCGAGCCCGGTTCGGGGTCGAGAGCGTCGATGGGGACGTTGAAGTATCCGCCAGGTAGTGCGTACCAGATCTTCGAGCTCGGATCTCTGGCCGTGTCGTCGATGACCAGGCGGATCGGGTTCTCGGGGGCTTCTTGTGTCATCGCAGTGCCCGCGCAACGTTGCCGATGACCGAGACGGCACCGGGGCCGTCGAACAGGCCCGCGCGGGCCGCGTCGACCCCGGTGGCGGTGTTCTTGCCGGCATCGCTCTTCAAGGCGTCGATGTTCTCGGCGGCCAGTCCGTAGCCGGAGGTCATCACACCCGCGACCGGCGAGACATAGTCCATGCCCACCCTGACCGCCTGGCTGCCCCCTGCTGCCTGCGCCACCAAGTCTCCGACGGGGTTGTAAGAACCCGCGGCCGAGATCCGGCCGGCAGCCGTGACGGTGTCGTCGGCGAACCGGCCGAGGAACTGCCCGGCGCTCACGGCTTCGGACGCGAACCTCGTCGACTGGACCGCACCATTGAGGCCGCGGCTCACGGCGCCCACTCCCGGCACCGCCCCCAGCGCGTCACCGACGAGCCCCACGGAGTTCTCCCAGAAGTCCGCGTCGAACTCGCCCTTCGTGAACCCGTCCTTGAGCGAGGCCCGCACCTTCGGATCGGCAAGCCGGGACCCCATGGTGGCCAGGCTCAACGCACCGGCAGCGAGCAGCATCGCAATGCCGAAAGGCCCCGTGCACAGCAGTGCGAGCACCCCCGCCACCGCGGCCAGAACACTGAGAATGTTGGTGAGGTTGTCCCCGATCCAGCTGAGCGCCTTGCTCAGCCACCCCGGCTCCTCGGGCGCCAGATCCTTCGTGGAGTCCTTGAGCTTCGTCGCGAGGTCCCGCGCCTCCGCCTCGTGCGTCCCCTCCAGCTCCCGCGCCTTGCGCATCAACTCGTCCAGGGCGCCCTGCGCGTTGTTGACCGCGGTGACGGCGTCGTTGAGACGGGCGGTGGCCCCGTTCAGACGCGCCTGGGCGGCCTCCAGCTCCGGGCCTTCGGCGAACGTCTGCCCCGCGAGCTTCAGGTCCGGGTCCTGCTTGGCCTTCTCGTGCCGGGAGTTGGCGGTCTTCAGGTCGCCCTTGTGGTCGGCCGCCTCGACGTCGTACTTGTGCGCCAGCTCCCTGCGGCTGGTCAGGCCGCCGTGCCAGGTGCCGAGGTGACCGGCGGCCAGGGTCAGGGACTTGTGGGCGTCCTTCATGTACTTCGGCAGGTCGCCGTCGAGGGCCTCGCGGAAGCCCACGGCGGCGTCGCCCTCCCAGAAGCTGGACTCGCCGAGCAGCTTGTCGATCTTCTGATACGCGGTCTGCAGCGCGTCGGCCGAACGGGTGAGCTGGGTGCGCAGCTTCTCGACTTCGCCAGGCTGCCCCGGCACGGGATTCCACCCGAGGTGCACATACGGATTCTGTGCCATCGTGATCACTTCCCCGCAGCCGCGGCACGCTTGAAGCTCTCCTCCAGGGAGTTCTCTACTTCGCGGTAGTTGTCCGTATTTTTCTGGAGACCTTCGGTGAGCTTGCCGATGCGCTCCTTGATCTGCTCGTTGCCGTACTTCCAGCGCTCCTGGAACGCGTCGCACGCCTCGTCCAGCTCCGGTGTCCCGATCTGGTCGGCCCGTACATGCTGGAGGGCGGTCCGCACCTGCTCGAGGGAGTCATGGGCTCCCTCGAGGTCTTTGGTGAAAGTGGCGAGCTGATCAATGTCGGTCCTGAAGTGGTCCCCCACGCGGGTCTCCCCGTTCGCGTATCGACGGTCGCATCTGCAAGCGACAACGGCAATTGGATGGACCGATCATGCCATGGAGCGGCAAACACACCGCAAGCCCCTGCATCTGATGCGCATCACGGCTGCGGCTCGGGGGCGACCACCGGGTTCAGGCCGTGTCGCGGAGCACTACGAGCGCCGCGCTGCTCCCCGGAGCGCGGGTCGGGGCGAGCGGCCAACAGCTTGCCGCTGCGGCAGCGGCAGCTGCGCACGGCCGCCCGGCACACCCGGGGTGGATGCGATTCCTCGCCTCCTCCCTGCGGGTCCGGGGGCCGTGGCTGTCCTGGGCGCCCACGGTGACCCTGGGCATGGGCATGGCGTTCAGCCTGCTCACCCTCCACACGGCGGCGAGCAGTGGCGCGGAGACCCGCGCGCTCACCGCGGTCGGCCGCGGCATCCCGGAGCACTTCGGCGTCAGCGCCGAGTACGCGTGCGTGGAGCCGACCTCTCGCGAAGCGCCGTACTACGGAACCCCGCCTCCCCACGACAGTCCGGTGGTGGTCTTCGGGCAGTCCGGTGACCGGGTCGAGTTCCGGGACCCGGCCGCCAGCCAAAAGGCGGGCATCCGTCTGGAGGACGCCCGCATCAGGGTCACCCCCGGCAGCGACTCGTCGTGCGCCAAAGCCGCCCGGTAGCGTGCTCAGACATCTCCCGGCGTACGGGGCCCGCCTGCCCGTCAGAAGGGTAACCCTGCAGCTCAGAGGGTTTTTCGAGTTGTGCTTCGACCTCCAGAGATCACGAGATCACGCCCTGAGGGCCGTCACCTCCGCGTCGCGCGGGGGTGACGGCCCTCGGTCGTTCCCGGGTCAGCGGCCGTAGCGGATCAGAGCGCGCACCATCCGGCAGGTCGTGTCCGACGGCGGGTGGATCCCGACGAGCTCCGCCATGGTGCGTATCTCGTCGTCGGACGCCTGCGCCGGGTGGTACACACCCGTGTCGAGCAGCGCGATGGCGAGGCGCATCGCCTTGAGGCGGCGGTTGTGGGTCTCGTACCACGCGCGCGGCCGCCCGGCCGGCAGTGGGGTCTTCGACAGGGCTTGCGGAGCGAGCGGAAGCAGTGCGGCTGCGGCCATGGGCGTCCTCCTGGGGGCGCTCGGGAACCCTCTCTGACTGCCTCCATTTTACTGTCCGGCACTGACAATCGGCCCTGGCCAGACCTTGTTTGGCGAGTGCTGGAAGATACGGTGGGGGCCATGGAGATCTGGATCAATCCCGCCTGCTCGAAATGCCGCGGCGCGGTGCGGCTGCTGGACGAGGAGGGGGCGCAGTACACGGTGCGCCGCTACCTCGAGGACGTACCGACGCAGGACGAGATCCGTGCGGTGCTGGAGCGGCTCGGGCTGGAGCCGTGGGACATCACGCGCACGCAGGAGGCCGCTGCGAAGGAGCTGGGGCTCGGGGAGTGGGCGCGGGACGCCGGTTCGCGGGACCGGTGGATCGCGGCGCTCTCGGAGCATCCGAAGCTGATCCAGCGGCCGATCATCACGGCCGAGGACGGTACGGCCGTGGTGGCCCGTACGGACGAGGCGGTACGGGACGCCATGTCGCGGCGGTGAGGTCCCGGGCCGGCGTACGGGTACGGGACCTCACCGGGACCTCACCGCCGGCCGGGTCAGGAGACGCGTTCGTCCTCGCCCGCGATCTTCGCCGTCGCCAGTGCGATGCGGTTCCAGGTGTTGATCGTGAGGATCAGGGCCAGGAGCTGGGCCAGTTCCTTGTCGTCGAAGTGGGCGGACGCCCGTGCGTACACGTCGTCCGGCAGCCCGCCGTCCGCGATCAGCGTCACCGCGTCCGTGAGGGCCAGGGCGGCCTGCTCCTTCGCGGTGAAGAAGTGCGCGGCCTCCTTCCACACCGCGACCATGTGCAGCCGCTCCTCGCTCTCGCCCGCCTTGCGCGCGTCGGAGGTGTGCATGTGCAGGCAGTACGCGCAGTGGTTGAGGTGCGAGGAGCGGATCTGCACCAGCTCCACGAGCGTCGGGTCGAGGCCCTCGCGGGCGGCGGCGTCGAGGCCGATCACCGCTCTGAACGCCTTGGGCGCCGCCTTGGCGAAGTTGAGGCGGGCGGAGGAAGGGGCGGAGGGGTTCCGGTTGATCTCTGTCGTCGTCATGGATACGAATCTACGAGCGCAGGCGACCGGAGAAGGGGTGCATTCGAGTGGCGAGACCATGGGTCAATTCCGCGGAGGGGCTCGGCAGTGATCTGCACCTGGAGCTGGAGAAGGCGGGTCCCGGCAGCCGGCGTGCCGTGCTCATGCGGGCGCTGCGTGAAGCGGTGCGCAGCGGGCGGCTCGTTCCGGGGACGCGGTTGCCGCCGTACCGTTCCCTCGCCGCCGACCTCGGGCTCGCCCGCAATACCGTCGCCGACGCCTATGCCGAACTGGTGGCGGAGGGCTGGCTGACGGCCAGGCAGGGGTCCGGCACCCGGGTCGCGCAGCGGGCGGAGCCGGCCGCGCCCGTGCGGCGGGCCCGCACTCCGGCGCGGACCACCCGCCCGGCGTACGACCTGGTCCAGGGGAGACCGGACCCTTCCGTGTTCCCGCGCAGCGCCTGGCTCGCTTCGGCCCGCCGGGCGCTGACCGCCGCGCCCCACGACGCCTTCGGGCCCGGTGATCCACGGGGCAGAGCGGAGCTGCGGCAGGCGCTGGCGGAGTATCTGGCGCGGGTGCGCGGGGTACGGGCGGACACCGGGCGGATCGTGCTGTGCTCGGGGGCCGCGCACGCGCTGCGGCTGCTGGCGCAGGTGGTGGGCGGGACATGGGCGGTGGAGGAGTACGGGCTGCCGTTCCACCGCGCGCTGCTGGCCGGCGAGGGGGTGCGTACCGTGCCGGTCGGGGTCGACGACGGCGGGGCCAGGGTGGACGGGCTGGCCGGACCGGCCGGGCCGGGGGCCGTACTGCTCACTCCCGCGCACCAGTTCCCGACGGGCGGGCCGCTGCGTCCGGAGCGGCGCGCGGCCGTCGTGGACTGGGCGCGGGCGACGGGCGGGCTGGTCCTGGAGGACGACTACGACGGTGAGTTCCGTTACGACCGGCAGCCGGTGGGCGCGGTGCAGGGGCTCGATCCGGACCACGTGGTGCTGATCGGGTCGGTCAGCAAGAGCCTCTCCCCCACCCTGCGGATCGGCTGGATGGTGCTGCCGGAACGGCTCGTGGACGACGTCGCGGCGGCGAAGGGCGAGCGCGAGCAGTGGTCGAGCGCGACGGAGCAGCTGACGCTGGCGGACTTCGTCGCGTCGGGCGCGTACGACCGTCATGTGCGCAGGATGCGACAGCGTCACCGGCGCAGGCGCGACCGGCTGGTCGCGGTGCTGGCCGAGCGTGCGCCGCACGTGCGCGTGACGGGGATCGCGGCGGGGCTGCACGCCGTGCTCGAACTGCCGCCCGGCACCGAGCGGGCGGTGGTGAAGGCGGCGGCGTGGCAGGGGCTGGCGGTGGAGGGGCTTTCCGGCTACCGGCATCCGGGGAGCGGGAGCGAATGCGGGGCGGGTGCGGGAGGCGGTTGCGGGGACAGCGCTGGGGGCGGTGCCGGGGCCGGTGGCGGGCGCGACGGGCTGGTCGTGGGTTACTCGACGCCGCCCGAGCACCTGTACGCGGGGGCGCTGGACGCGCTGTGCCGGGCGCTGCCGCCCGCCTGATACGTCTGAACCATCTGACAAGGGAGTTGCCGCTCAGCCTGCTGCGCCGGGCACCGCTCCGCCTCAGTGTCCCAGTCGCGCCTCCGCGTCGGCCAGGATCTCCGTGACGCGCAGTCCGAAGGCCGCGTCGCACGGATGCGCCTCTCCCGTCCGTACGGAGTGCAGCAGCGCGTCGACGGCCGCCCGGAAGGCCCCGGCCGCACTGCCCCCTGCCGGCAGTGCGGCCACGCCCGCCGTGCCCCGCAGTTCGACCGCCGCTCCCGCCGCGCCCGCCGGGGCGCTCAGGCTGAGCGTCACCGTGCTCGACGCGCCCGAGGTGTGGCGCAGTACGAGGTGGACGGTGTCTCCGGGGCCCGGCGCCGCGGTCACCGACGTGACGTCGCCGAGCACCGGCAGCAGTACGGACAGGGCGTGCGGTCCCACGTCCCACAGCGCGCCCTTCTCGCCCCGCCACGGCGAGGCGGCGTACGGGCTGTCCGCGCCGGGGGAGAACAACGCGCCGAGCCACCGCGCGTGTGCGGTGAACCAGCCGCCCGCCGCGGCCTGTTCGGCGGTCCACCGCGCCGTTCCCGCCGCGAAGCGCAGGGTGAAGAACACCACCGACGACACGCCCGCCTTCTCCGTCGCCCCGGCGACCTCCCGCGCCCCCGCCACCGTCGTCGCGACCGGCTTGTCCAGCAGCACGTGGCATCCGGCGGCCGCGGCCCGTACCGCCAGCGGGGCCTGGACGTCGGGCGGCAGGGCGATCGCCACGGCGTCGCACGCGGCGAGGAGGGCGTCGACGTCGTCGTACGCCGTGGTGGCGTGGGCGGCGGCGAGCGCGGCGGCCGCCTCGGGCCTGCGGCCCCACACGCCCGCGAACACGACGCCGGGGTGCGCGGCGAGCGCGGGGCCGTGGGTGCCGGCCGCCCAGGGGCCGGTGCCGAGGAGCCCGACGCGCGGCTTGCTCAACGATTCGGTCATGCCCGCCAGTGTGCCCGCGGGGCCGGATCACGAACGGCACGCACGTGTGATCCGCAGGAAACCTGAGTAACACGGGGTTCACAATCGGGCAACGGACGGGAAATCAGCGCTTGCGAAGCTGCCCTCATCAGCCGCAGCCCCGCAGCAGCACACCGCAGCACCACAAAGGATGGCGTCCGTGACCTTCAAGGCCGAGTACATCTGGATCGACGGCACCGAGCCGACCGCCAAGCTCCGCTCGAAGACGAAGATAATGGCGGGCTCCGCCGCGGACGTCACCGAGCTGCCCGTCTGGGGTTTCGACGGATCCAGCACGAACCAGGCCGTGGGTCACGCGTCCGACCGCGTGCTGAAGCCGGTGTTCTCCTGCCCGGACCCGATCCGCGGCGGTGACGACATCCTCGTCATGTGCGAGGTCCTGAACATCGACATGACGCCGCACGAGTCCAACACGCGTGCGCTGCTGCGTCCGGTCGCGGAGCGGTTCGCCGACCAGGAGCCGATCTTCGGCATCGAGCAGGAGTACACCTTCTTCGACGGTGCGCGTCCGCTCGGTTTCCCGGTGGGCGGCTTCCCGGCCGCGCAGGGCGGCTACTACTGCGGTGTCGGCGCCGATGAGATCTTCGGCCGCGAGATCGTCGAGACCCACCTCGACCACTGCCTGGCCGCCGGCCTCGGCATCTCCGGCATCAACGCCGAGGTCATGCCCGGCCAGTGGGAGTTCCAGGTCGGCCCGCTGGCGCCGCTGGAGGTCGCCGACCAGCTGTGGGTCGCCCGCTGGCTGCTGTACCGCACCGCCGAGGACTTCAACGTGTCCGCGACCCTCGACCCGAAGCCGGTCAAGGGCGACTGGAACGGCGCGGGCGCGCACACCAACTTCTCGACGAAGGCGATGCGCGAGGGTTACGACGCGATCATCACCGCGTGCGAGTCGCTGGGCGAGGGCTCGAAGCCGATGGACCACGTCAAGAACTACGGCGCGGGCATCGACGACCGCCTCACCGGTCTGCACGAGACCGCCCCGTGGAACGAGTACAGCTACGGCGTCTCCGACCGCGGCGCCTCGGTCCGTATCCCGTGGCAGGTCGGCCAGGACCGCAAGGGCTACATCGAGGACCGCCGTCCGAACGCCAACGTCGACCCGTACGTCGTGACGCGCCTGATCGTCGACACCTGCTGCACCGCGATGGAGAAGGCCGGCCAGGTCTGATTCTCCGCTCCCGGCCTCTTGCCGCAGGGGGCGCCCGCCGATCCGGTGGGCGCCCCCTGCGCGTGCCCAGGCCGGGTGTGCCGGAGGCGCCTCGTCGTACGGAGGCGGGGAACCCGTCGTACGGAGACGGGGGAAGGAGGCTGCTGGCGACGGCGGACATCTGCTTCAATGGGGCGCATGACCGGCCACCAGGACACCGCGACAGCGCGTCGCAGCGACCTGGAACCGTTCTGGCCTTCCCGTCAGCATCACGACTTCGACCGGGTGTGTTGCCGCGCGAGGAACGCGCGGGCCCTCTAAAGCCGTTCACACCGGTCTTCGGTCCGCGCGCAGTACGACGCAGTGACGACGCAGTACGTCCTCGACGACTCCTCCGCGCGAAAGAAGCCGACCTCTCATGGCGAACACCCGTACCTTCTCCGCCGCTTCCCAGCCCTCCGCCGTCATCGGCCGCCACCGGCTGCGGGCCGTCGACCGGGACGAGGGGGCGCGTACCGGCAGGGCGCTCGGCAGGGCTCCCGACGGGGCTCCCGACGGGGCTCCCGACATGGGCGACTTCCTGCCGCCGGGCGCCACGTGGCTGCCCGCCCCCGAGCACGCGCTGCCCGCACTGCCGGGCCGGCCGGCGATGGTCGGGTACCTCGTGCTCGTACCGGCCGATCAGCAGCCCGCCCTCGCGCCCGTCGCGGAAGAGGTGGAGGACGGGGCCCGGGGGCGCGGGCCCGTGCGGATCGACGGTGCCCGACGCACCGCTGCCGTGGACGGGCGGACGCTGGATCTCACGTATCTCGAATTCGAACTGCTCGCCCACCTGGTGGCGCATCCCCACCGGGTGCACACGCGCGACCAGTTGGTGTCCACGGTGTGGGGCTACGGGCATGTGGGCGACGGCAGGACCGTCGACGTCCACATCGCCCGGCTGCGCCGCAAGCTGGGCGCCGAGCACCGCGGCAGGATCCAGACGGTGCGGCGGGTGGGGTACAAGTTCACGCCCTGAGGAGCCCGAAGGGGTACGGCGGTGGGGCTGCCCGCCCCGCGACAGCGGGTACGGGCAGCCCCGGCCCTCAGGTCCCCGTACGGGCCGTACGGGCGCGGAAGCGGGCCACCGCGCCCAGCAGCAGATCGACCGCCAGGAACGCCAGCAGGCTGATGCCCAGCAGCGGTACGAACCAGCCCGCCAGCACGGTGAGCGCCGCCAGCGGCAGCAGTGCCGTGACCGGCGCCTTCCGCCAGGCGCCGCGCGGCACCGGGCGGCCCCCGGACAGCCTGCGTTCCTTCGTCGGCCTGCGCAGCCACCACATCCGGTAGCCCCAGACGATGAGCAGGATCAGGGACGACGCGAGGGCCGCCAGGGCCAGTTGGTTGACCAGGCCGAGGAAGACACCGGTGTGGGCGTCGATGCCGAACCGGGTGAGCTGGGCGAGCAGCGGGTAGTCGGCGAAGCGCAGTTCGTCGATGACCAGGCCGTCGGCGGGGTCGACGGCGACCGAGTCCAGGTGGACCGGGAACTGCGTGTCGGTCTCCTTGACGACGTAACCGCTGCCCTCGCTCGGCAGGATCACCGAGAGCTTCCCCCCGATCCCGGCCTGGCGGGCGGCCGCGAGCGCGTGGTCGATGCCGATGTCCGTGCCGGCCGTGCCCTCGGGGGAACCCGCGCCGCCGTGGCCCTCGTGGCCTTCGTGTTCCCCGCCGCCGTCACCGCCGCCCTCGGCGAGCGCCGCGGAGACGACCGGGGTCGCGCCGCCGAGCTGGTCCTGTACGGCGCCGATGTTCTCGCCCGCGTAACGCGACCAGGTGAGGCCGGTCGCCGAGAGCAGGACGAGTCCGAGCACCGCCACCGTGCCGAGGGCGCCGTGCCGGGACAGCGTCCTGGGGCGGCCCTTCGCCCCGCGCTCGGGGACGATCAGGTCGCGCTTCGCCGCGCGCCTGCGGCCCAGCCACAGGAACAGGCCGCCCAGCGCGACCACCCACAGCCAGCTCGCGGCGAGTTCGCCGTAGTGGCGGCCGAGGTCTCCGAGGTGCAGGTCGCGGTGGAGCTCGTCGAGCCAGATACGCAGCGGCAGGGCGCCGGAGGAGCCGTAACTGGTCAGCTCGCCCCGTACTTCCGCGGTGTACGGATCGACGAAGACGGCGAGCGACTTGCCCTCCTCGACCTCGGGTGTCGTCATCAGCACCCTGGTCGTCGCGCCGTCCTCGGCGGAGGGCCAGACGGCGGTCACCGTGCCCTTGGGGTGGGCGGCGCGGGCGGCGGCGAGCTGGTCGCCGAGCGGCAGTGAGCGTTCGCCGACCGTGGTTTCCAGCTCCTGGCTGTAGAGGAACTTCTCCGCCTGGAAGGAGAGCGCGTAGAGGAGTCCGCTGGTGGCGGCGATCAGCAGGAGCGGGGCTATCAGCAGGCCCGCGTAGAAGTGGACGCGCAGGACGAGGGGGCGCAGGGCGCTCCAGGTGGTTCCGCGTTCGCCGGCGGCGGGCGCCGGGCCGGCTTCCGCACCCGCATCCGCATCCGCTTCCTGCGCGGGTGGTGCGAGCTGTGCGAGTTGTACGGGGTCGTCAATGGCCATGACTGTCCTCGGAGTTGTCGACGGGTGACCTGGGTCACGGGGCGTGGGAAGCGGCCCCCCGGTCACGCGGTCGGACAGCAGTCGGACACCGGTCAGACAGTGGGAAGTGCGGGGGCCGTGGCGCGGGTGCTCCGGACCCGTGGCGGCCCGCGCCGCGACAGCGTGTGCGCGAGGACGACGCCGAGGCCGTGACGGCGAGGGGCGCGGGAGCTCGGGGGACGTACCGGCTCCGGCAGTCCGGGGGCCCGTACGACGGCCAGCAGCAGCCGCAGCGGGGTGAAGGCCGACGCGTCGACGGCGCGCGCGAGCCGGAAGAAGGCCGCCTCGCCGCGCGCCAGCCACAGACCGCAGACGAGGGCCGCGGCGAGGTGGGCGGCGGTCATCGCGAGCGAGGAGGAGCCCTGGGCGGGGGCGGAGGCCGCGGCCGCCATGGCTTCGGGGTCCATGACCTGCTGGTGCGTGACGGACATCCGGTGGTGACCGGCGCCCGGCCCCTGCGCCGTACCGAAGACGAGGTGCAGTACCCCCTGTACGGCGAGGAGGCCGCCGCCGACGGCGAATACCCCGCGCCGCCGGTGACCCGCGGCCCAGGCGAGCCCGCCCGTCACCGCGAAGGCCGCGAGCAGTCCCGGAACCGGAACTCCGTGCCCGGACATGGAGGAATGGCCCACAGCCGCCGCGATGACGCACACCGCCGCGAAGAGTGCGGCTCGCAGTGCGCGCAGGGGCGACCGGGCGTCCGTCATGATCCGCACATGCTGCCACTCCGGGAGCCCCCGTGGGGGCATGGGTGCAGGACACAACGGTGCGGCGAGGAGGGGCCGGGGGTGGTGGCAGGTACACCCCCGGCCCAACGGGCACGGCGGGGCGGCCGTCGGGGCGGGCTCCGGACTGAGCGGCGTCGAACGCCGGCTCGGTACATTCGACGGCGTCCTGGCCGTCAGCAGTCCCGCGGGCGGTCCCACCATGGTCACCATGGAGATCCCTTGCGAGTCGTCCTGGCCGAAGACCTCTTCCTGCTCCGCGACGGCCTGGTCCGCATGCTCGAAGCCTTCGGTTTCGAGGTCCTGGCCGCCGTGGAGACCGGGCCCGAACTGTCCCGGGCGCTGGCCGAGCTGGAGCCGGACGTCGCGGTCGTCGACGTCCGGCTTCCGCCGTCCCACACCGACGAGGGCCTCCAGTGCGCGCTGGAGGCCCGCCGGGCACGGCCGGGCCTGCCGGTGCCGGTGCTCTCCCAGCACGTGGAACAGCTGTACGCCCGCGAACTGCTGGCCGACGGCAACGGCGGTATCGGGTACCTGCTCAAGGACCGGGTCTTCGACGCCGGGCAATTCGTCGACGCGGTACGGCGGGTGGCGGCCGGCGGTACGGCGATGGACCCCCAGGTGATCTCCCAGCTCCTCTCCCGCCGCACCCAGGACAAGCCGATGGGTGGTCTGACGCCGCGGGAGCGGGAGGTCATGGAGCTGATGGCGCAGGGCAGGTCGAACGCGGCCATCGCGGACCGGCTCGTCGTCACCGAGCGGGCGATCGCCAAGCACACGTCGAACATCTTCGGCAAGCTCGGCCTGCCGGTGTCGGACGACGACAACCGGCGGGTGCCGGCCGTACTGGCCTGTCTGGACCGGGGCGGGAACGGGGCCAGGGCCGGGACCGGGCGCGTCGGCGGAAGCGGGACCGGGCGCGTCGGCGGAAGCTGAGGGCGGCTAGGACCCGAACCAGCCGGCCGCGTCCAGCCGCAGACCGCCGCCCCCGGGGGTCATGGCCCGCAGGTCCGCCTCCAGTGCGTCCACCCGCCGCGCACCGAGGGCCTCGACCCACCGGGCGCGCAGCCGGCCGAAGATGACGGCCGACCGCGCGAGTACGTCGGACCCGCGCGGCGTGAGCCTCACCAGCTTGCGCCGCCCGTCGTCCGGGTCGTCGGCCCGCTCGACGTAACCGAGCCGTTCCAGCCGCTCGACGGTCTTGCCCGCGGCCTGTTTGGAGACCCCGAGCCGCCGGCCCAGTTCACCGGCCGTCACGCCGTCGCGGCCGACGGCCTGGAGGGCGAAGCCGTGCGCGGGGCGGACGTCGGGGTGGCCCTGTGCGGCCAGTTCGGCGTGCAACTCGTCGATGAACGACCGGAATCCGGCGAACAGCAGCAGCGGAAGCTCGTACCCCTCAGCCATTGCACAACTCGTCAATGCCGTTTACCTTTTCGTCAATCATGTTGACGATTTTATCCGAGGAGACCCCTTGACCGCGCCCCGGCCCCCCTTTCCCGACCACACCACCGGGACGGCCCCCGCCGCCTCCCGCCGCTCCATGGAGGCGACGGCGAAGCGCCTGGGCCACCTGCCCGCCCCCGTGGCCCGCATGGCGGCGTCCCCGGAGCTGCTCGACGGCTTCCTGAAGATCAGCGCGGCCTTCGAGTCGACGACCCTGGAGCCGCTGTCGCGCGAGGTCGTGATCATGACCATCGCGACCCGCAACGGCTGTCACGTCTGCGTCGCGATGCACACGGCGAAGCTCACCGCGCTGGGGGCCGGCACCGGCCTGATCGAGTCGCTGCGCGAGCAGCAGCGGCAGCCGCGGCAGCCGCTGAGCGACGAACGGCTGGAAGCGGTACGGCAGTTCACACTGGAGGCCGTCGCCACCTCGGGCGCGGTCTCCGACGGCACGCTCCAGACCTTCCTGGCCCACGGTCACACCCCGCGGAACGCGCTGGAGGTCGTCCTGGGCATCGGGGCCTACACGATGTCGACCCTGGCCAACCGGCTGACCGACGCCCCCCTGGACGAACAGCTCACGCCGTTCGCCTGGAAGGAGTGACGGAGCGGCAGGATGTCCTCATGACCTTCACCGAGGAAGCCATTCCGGTCCTGCACGTCAAAGACGCGGAGCCGGCGGTCGCCTGGTACGCCCGCCTCGGCTTCGAGAAACAGTGGGAGCACCGCTACGAGCCGGGTTTCCCCGCCTTCGTGGAAGTCGCACGCGGTCCCGTGCGGCTGTTCCTGTCGGAGCACCAGAGGGACGCACTCCCCGACACGCTGGTGTATCTGCGAGTGCGTGACGTGGACGCCGTCGCCGCGGAGTTCGGCGCAGTGGCGCAGGACCAACCGTGGGCGCGCGAGGTCGAGCTGCGGGACCCCGACGGCAACCGGCTCCGGGTGGGTACGCCGTCCGACTGAGGCCCGCCCCCGGCCCCCGCCCGCCGGGGGCCGGGGGCGCGGCGCGCCTCCCCGTGGCGCGCCGTGCGTTTCCCCGATCCGGCCCCGGTTCCCCGCACCCCGTCGCAGTGGATTCCTGCTGGACCTCGCGCCCATTCCGCGGAGTGCGGCCACGGTGTCCGGTGAGAGGTCGCGGTCGCCCAAGTCCTCCTGGATGAATACCTGAAGGCGCAGGAACAGGGCGCGCTGCCGGCTCTCCCCCCTCCCCTCCCCTCCCCCGCATCCTGCCGTGTCGCACGCCCGCGCGACACGGCGCCTCGCGTCGCCCCGTACGCGGTATCCGTCCCGCTTCGCGGGTGAAGACCTCCACGCATGCGGAAGAGATCTGAACGGAACGCGGAGAGGGCCCGTACGGGAAGGGAGCGCTTCTCCCCTGCCGGGACCCCCCTTACCTTCACCCGGCGACGAAGCAGAGGAGTTCCATGCGACGCGCATCAAGAAAACGTTCCACACTGACGAACCGGGCGATCGCCGCATCGGCCGCTCTGATCCTGGGCGGGGGTGGACTGCTCGCGGTCAATGTCTCCGCATCCGCGGGAGAAGGCGAATCCGGGCCGTCCGGTCCGGGGCCGGGCCGGTCCGGCCGGATTCAGAACGCCGGTCAGCAGTTGTCGACCATCGACTGTCCGGAGGTGGCGAACGACCTGCCCGAGGTACCCGATTCCGCGCGCCGGGAAGTCGACCGGGAGCTCGCGGTTCTCGATTCCCAGATCACGGACGCGTACAGGCGATTCGCCGATTCCAAGGAGCGGATCGCCCGGGACCCGGGTCTTGCCGAAAACGCCATTCTCCGGCCGCTGAGGGACAAGCGGCTGGCTTCCGTCGACCGGATCGCCACCGCCGTCGACCGTACGGCCGAACGCCCCCAGGGGCTCGAAAGCCTCGCACCCTGCACACTGCGCGCCGGCGACAGCGCGGGGAACGGCGGGGACGGGCAGGGTGACGACGGCCGGGACGGCGATCAGGGCAGTGACCAAAGCGGTGACCAAAGCGGTGGCCAGAGCAGTGACCAGGGCGGCCAGGGTGACACCGGCAACGGCACCGGCGGGCAGGCCGGCAACGGCCCCAGCGCCTCCGACTTCGTCGACATCCAGTCCGTCCAGCCGAACGTCCAGAAGCCGCGCAAGCGGCGCGGCGCCTCCCGCGGCGAGTTCACCACCGACTGCGGACGGAACGAGAACGGGACGTTCAATCCGGACAACGTCATTGTCGCCCCGGGTGTGAGCAACGGCGCCCACCACATGCACGACTATGTCGGCAACCAGGCCAATGACGCCTTCGCGAGCGACGACGACCTGGCCCGCGGTGCCACCACCTGCCGGAACCAGGGCGACAGGTCGACGTACTACTGGCCCGTCCTGCGCCTCCAGAACGGCCGGAACGAGAACGACGCCAATGCCGACGGCGGAGGCAAGGACAGCAATGTCGGAGAGATCCGGACGCCCACGCAGGTATCGCTGAAATTCGTCGGAAGTCCCGTCGGCAAGGTCACCGCGATGCCGCGCTTCCTGCGCATCATCACCGGCGACGCCAAGGCGTTCACCAATGGTGACGCCAATGCCAATGCTTCCTGGAGCTGCACCGGATTCGAGGACCGCCGGCTCAAGGACAAATACCCGGTCTGCCCGGAAGGCAGCCAGGTCGTCCGCACCTTCAGCTTCCAGAGCTGCTGGGACGGAAAGAACACCGACAGCGCCAATCACCGTACACACGTCGCATTCGCGGAAGAGAACGGTGGCTGCCCCGACGGATTCCGTGCCATCCCGCAGCTGGTGCAGCGGATCGTGTACGACGTTCCGCCGGGCCCCGGGTTCGCGGTCGACTCCTTCCCCGAGCAGCTCCACAAGCCGGTCACCGACCACGGGGACTTCATCAACGTCTTCGACAGCCGGCTGATGGAGAAGGTGGTGTCCTGCGTGAACGAAGGCCGTAAGTGCGCGTAGTGCGCACAGCACGCAAGGACAGTGGCCGGGCGGGCCCGGTGTGAGCCCGCCCGGCCACTGAAGAGACCACCCCCGAGAACCTGCGCGGTCAGCTCCCGTGGTGACCGGAGTGCTCCTCCTCGTTCCCCCCACCGCCGCTCTCCCCCGAGTGGTGCGAGGAAGTCTCCACCGTCCCCCCGAGCCGGCCGCGCAGCGCTGTGACCACCTCCCGGTCGCCCACCGCGACCCACTTCCTGCCGACCAGGTACGCACCGCCGTAGTCCTTCGCCTCATTGATCCACTCGCGCTGCCCCCGGTCGGTCGCGAAGGTGGCGAGCACATAGCGGCCGTCGCCGGTCTCGCAGTTCGCCTGGCGCAGCTCCGCCGCGTCCGTCCGGACGTCCGGCTCGCACTGCACCCGCGCCGCGAGCTGTTCGAGGCTGCCCTTCGCCGTGTCCGGCACAGGCTTCCCGTCCCCGTCCGCACCACAGCCCGTGGCGAGCACGGCCAGGGCGGCCAGGGCGGCCAGGGCGGCCAGGGCAGCGGGAACCACCGGATTCGATGCGGCAGTTGCTGTACGTCGGCCTTGGTAGCGCATCCGCCCATCGTGCCGCGTTGGGCCACACGGTGGGGCGGATACGAACACATCGCATGCCCCATTGCTGCACTCCCACGCCGTCATTAACGTGCGCTCCGTACGCGCCTGTCGTCCCACCGGAGGAGCGCCCCGATGCCCGACCACCGTCTGTCACGACGCACGCTGCTGGGCACCGCCGGAGCGATCGGCGTCGCCGCCGCGGTCGGCGGCCCCACCCCGGCCATGGCCGCGGACAGCCCCGACGCCGCCGCCACTCCCGACCCCGCCGCCCCGGCGCGCGCCGCCCTGGAACGGCTGCTGCCCGACCACGCCGGGCAGTTCCGCCTCAGCTCCCTCCCGACGGGCGACGGCCGCCCCGAGCGCTTTGGCGTCGACGGCGCCACCGGCCGCGTCGAGGTCGCGGGCACCAGCCCCGCCGCCCTGCTCACCGGCGTCCACTGGTACCTCAAGTACGCCTGCGGGGCGCACATCTCCTGGTCGGGCACCCAGCTCGACCTCCCCCGGCGGCTTCCCGCGCCCCGCGAGCCCCTGGAGCGGTCGGCCACCGTCCCGCACCGCTTCGCGTTCAACGACACCCACGACGGCTACACCGCGCCGTACGCCGACTGGCCCCGCTGGGAGCGGATGATCGACGTACTCGCGCTGCACGGCTGCAGCGAAGTGCTCGTCACGACCGGTCAGGAGGCCGTCTACCACCGCCTCCTCCAGGACTTCGGCTACTCCGACGCCGAAGCCCGCGCCTGGCTGCCCGCGCCCTCCCACCAGCCGTGGTGGCTCCTGCAGAACATGAGCGCGTACGGCGGCCCGCTCTCCCCCGAACTCATCGCGCGACGCGCAGACCTCGGCCGCCGCATCGCCGACCGCATGCGCGAGCTCGGCATGGAGCCGGTCCTCCCCGGCTACTTCGGCACCGTCCCCGACGGTTTCGACGCCCGCAACCCCGGCGCCCGCACCGTCCCCCAGGGCGACTGGGCGGGCCTGCGCCGCCCCGACTGGCTCGACCCGCGCACCGGCGTCTTCCGCGAGGTCGCCGCCTCCTTCTACCGCCACCAGCACGAACTCTTCGGCCCGGTCCGGCACTTCAAGATGGACCTCCTCCACGAGGGCGGCTCGGCGGGCGACGTACCCGTCCCCGAGGCCGCCCGCGCCGTCGAGACGGCCCTCCGGGCCTCCCGCCCCGGCGCCACCTGGGTGATCCTCGGCTGGCAGGCGAACCCGCGCCGCGACCTGCTCGACGCGCTCGACAAGAGACACCTCCTGGTCGTGGACGGCCTCTCCGACCTGGACACCGTCACCGACCGCGAGAAGGACTGGGGCGGCGCGCCGTACGCCTTCGGCACCATCCCCAACTTCGGCGGCCGCACGACGATCGGCGCCAAGACCCACCTGTGGACCGAACGCTTCACCGTCTGGCGCGACCGGCCCGGCTCCGCCCTCGTCGGCACCGCCTACATGCCGGAGGCCGCCGAGCGCGACCCGGCCGCGCTGGAGCTGTTCTCCGAGCTGGCGTGGCGCAGGGAGGCGGTGGACCGCGAGGAGTGGTTCGAGGGGTACGCCGATCTGCGCTACGGCGGCCGGGACGCGGACGCCCGCGCCGCCTTCGCCGCGCTGCGCGAGACGGCGTACCGCATCACCAGCCGCGACGGCCGCCCGCACGATTCCGTCTTCGCCTCCCGCCCGAGTCTGTCCGCCGCCTCCGGTACCCACTACGCCACCCATACGCCCGCCTTCGACCCGGCGGACTTCGACAAGGCGTTCGGTGCGCTGCTCGGCGTACGCGAACCGCTGCGCCGCTCGGACGCCTACCGCTACGACCTCACCGACCTGGGTCGCCAGGCCCTCGCCAACCGCTCCTGGCAGCTGCTCCCGCAGCTCAAGGCGGCGTACGCGCGAAAGGACCTGCCCGCCTTCCGCGCCCTGTCCGCCCTCTGGCTCAAACTGATGCGGCTGAGCGAGGACATGTCGGGCTCGCACCGCGCGTTCCTGCTCGGGCCGTGGATCGAGGACGCGAAGCGCCTGGCGTCCTCGCCCGCCGAGGCCGAGCGGCTGGAGCACACCGCGCGCGTCCTCGTCACCACCTGGGCCGGCCGGCCCACCGCGGACGGCGGGCGCCTCGCCAACTACGCGAACCGCGACTGGCAGGGGCTCATCGGCGACTTCCACCTCCCGCAGTGGCAGGCGTACCTGGAGGAGCTGGAGGACGCGCTCGCGGCGGACCGCGCGCCGAAGTCCTTCGACTGGTACGCCGTCGAGGAGCCGTGGACGCGCGAGCGCACGGCCTATCCGCTGCGTGCGCCGAACGATCCGTACCGCACGGCCCGGCGCGTCCACGACGTGCTCGCCCGCGCGCCCTACCAGGGCGCGGTCACCGTCACCGCCGAGCCCGCCGCCTTCCCGCCCGGCGGCTCGGCTCTGGTCACCGCCGCCTTCCGCAACGTCAACGGACTGCGGGCGACCGGCCGCGTCGACTTCGCGCTCGGCTTCGCGCCCGGCGGCGTGACGGCGGAGCCCGTGGGTCCGGTGACGCTGGCATCCGTTCCGGCGGCGGGCAGGGGGAGCGCCTCCTGGCGCGTGAAGGCCCCCGCGAGGCCGCTGACCGGCCCGCTCGAACCGATGCCGTACGAACTGAGCACGGTGTACGGCCCGCAGGGCGAGGCCCGGGTCACCGCCGTCCAGGAGGGCAGCCTGTACGTCGCCGGGCCGTTGGCCGAGGGCTGGCGGACGTACACGAACAGCGGCGCGGTCTTCGGGCAGCTGGCGGACCAGGACCGGTACGCGATCAACGGGGCGGGCCAGGACCTGTGGAAGGCGACCGCGGAATTCGGCGCGCTGTACCGGCAGGGGGCACTGCGCGACGGCGGCGGCGTCACCGTGCGGGTGGACGCGCAGGAGGTGACGGGCGCGTGGGCGCGCGCCGGCATCGTCGTCCGCAACAGCCTGGACACCCCGGGGTCGCGGGGCTTCCTCAACCTCGCGGTCACCCCGGCGAACGGTGTGGTGCTGTCGTACGACACGAACGGCGACGGCACGGTGGACACCTACCGGCGCGTCACCGGCGTCGAGGCACCGGTGCTGCTGCGGCTCTCGCGGACGGGCGGGGCGTTCACGGGGGCGTGCTCGACGGACGGCGGGACGACGTGGCGGACGGTCGCGACGGTGCCGGTGGCGGGGGCGGCGGGGGTTCAGGACGCGGGGATGTTCATGAGCGCGACGCATGGGGGGAGCGGGGCGCGGGGCACGGCGGAGTTCAGCGGGTGGCGCGTGTCCTGACGGCGGGGGTGCGGTGCGGGGGTGCGGGGGTGCGGTGCGGGTTGCCTGCGACGCTTTCCCCTCCCCGCCCCTTCTCAATGTTCCAAAGTACGTGTTCTACGGGGAGCCCCGTCCGGCGCACGGTCCGGGCGGGGCGTCTTGCTCTCCGCCAGGGGCTACGCGCCCCGCTTCAGCTCTCCGGGCATGGGGCCGGGGGCGAGTTCCGCCGCGTGGTCCGGGCACGCGTAGAGGGTCGTTCCGGGGCCGCTGCTGCTCCGTATCCAGCGGATGGGGACGGGAGCGTCGGTGAGCTTGTGGCACTTGATGCAGAGCGCCACATTCACGGCAGGCAGTTCGTTGGTGAGTGCTTCGCGGGTCATGCAGTCACCGCCGCAGCGACGAACGCGGACCGGGGGAAGGGAGCACCCTCGTACGTGTACGGGTAGTCCACGCCGAGCGTTGCGAGTGCGGCAGCCCGTCGCCGTTCCCCGATCACGCCGAGTTCCATCGTGGTTTCGGCGAGGACGTGCGGGCGGGTAAGCATCACGTCTTCACCCCGCAGCGGGGTGAAGAGGGTCCGGATGTGCTCGGGGGTCGGCGTCGGCCATGGCTTCGACCACGGGTCAACGGGGGGGGCGGGCTCGGTGGTCGGCTCGGGCAGCTCGGCGAGGAATGTGGCGGAGTGGCGTCCGGGGCGGCGGGGAGTAAGGACCGAAAGGGCCCATGCGAGGGCTCGGGCGATACGATCACGCACAAGTCGTTCCACTCCCAAGCAAGCTGTTCGGCGGAGCCCCGGCAACCGGTCCTAAGCGGCTGTCGGGGCGTTTTCATGTCCGACGGCAGCCGCCCTGTATACCCCTGTCTATACCTAGACATGGAAATAGCTGCCTATGTACGTGTGTGCGGTCGTGTGTACGGTCCGGGGATGACTGGGTTCGATTCCACCCGCCCGAAGTGGCAGCAGATCGCCGACGCTGTGCGAGCGCGCATCGCCTCGGGCGAGTACCCGGCGCAGCATTTGGTCTCTGAAGTGCAGTTGGAGCGCGAATTCGGCGTGACCAGGACCACGGTTCGCAAAGCAACCGCTGCCCTTCGGGAAGAGGGGCTGATCACCACGACGCCCGGCATGGGTTCTTTCGTGCAGGGCCAGAGCCCCCCTGCCAACGAGTAGCCCCGCCCGCACGCCACGGGGGCAGCGCACGGGCGGGGCAGGTCGAACCGCTGGACTGTCCCTCTCGCCGCTGTCCAGCGGGCCGAGGGCTACTCGTGGCGGACCACCCGGGCATGGTCGGTGTACTCGCGCCGGAACAGGTCGTGCCCGGTCCGGCCCGTGTGTTGTAGAGCCCAGTCCTGGGCGTCGTCCGCACCGCCCTGGGGGCCGGAGTCCTCACCGCACCCCACGGCCGTACAGAAGAGCTGCGCGGTGATTCCGCCGTCCGGCACACGGCTGATGCTGTGGTCCACGCAGCGCATGACGGTACGGGTCATCAGTGCCCCTCCGGGTGCCGGCGAAGGTAGACGTTGCAGTCAGTCACGGTGGTCATGTCGCCACCCGCGCGAGCCCGGTCACGCACGCCGGCAAGCTCGATGCAACCCGCGCATCCCTGCACGGGGGCAGGGTCCGGGTCCAGCCTCAGCGGCAAAGTCACTGGGGCACTGGGATACGTTCTCGGCTCGCTCGGTGTCCTCGTCGGCCTTCCATCCCTGCATGACCAGGTCGGCCGACATCTCGTCCACCCATACGGTCGGGCAGTTGCCGGCGGCGACCCGGAGACCGCCCTCGCCGTCATCGGGGTCGTGCCCGAGTACCTGGCGGCGGCGCTCGACGAGGCGCACGCGCGCCACGGCTCGGTCGAGGGGTACGTACGGGAGGGGCTCGGCGTGTCCGGCGAGAGCGTCGCGCGCATCCGCGAGCGTCTGGTCGCGGGCTGAGCCCCGCGGCAGGGCGGGGGCCAGAGCCGGGGCACGTGGCGGTGCGGCGCCCAGTGAGGTGACCATCGGACGATTCGCTCGTTTTGCTGAACGTGCGCCCACAGGATGTCATCACTCCCCCTGCCCCCGGCCCCATCGATGTCGAGCAGGCCGAGGCCGCGCTCGTCGAGCACTATCCGCGGCTCGTACGGCTGGCGTACCTCGTGCTGCCGCCGCGCCTCGGCCGCAACCGCCGCGTCCTGACCGCCCATTCGCTCGTGCAGCGCTCACTGCCGCGCAGCCGTACCCCGGGTGTGTCCGGCCTCCCGCTGCCGCGCCGCGAGGGCGCCCGCCCCGACCCGGGGTACGCGTACGTACGGCAGCGGGTGCTGCGCCAGGCCCTGGAGGCCGGGCTGCCGCTGCGCCGCAGGGCCTGGCCCAGGCGGGCCCAGCTGCCGCCGCTGCTGCCGCAGGTGTGGGGGCTCCGACTGTTCCCGCGCTCCGGCGGCGCCGACGAACTCGCCCTGGACCAGCGGCTCTCGGCGCTCAGCGGTCCCGGCCGGGCCGCGTACGTACTGCGCGGCCTGGAGCACCTGCGGGACGCGGAGGTGGTGCAGGCGCTCGCCGCCGCCGGGGCCGCCGACCCGGACGCGGCACTGGCCGAGGCGGACGGCCTCGCGGAGGGTACCGGAATCGCGGGCGGCGCGCGGGCGGAGGAGCTGCTGAGGTCCGCCGAGTTCGACCCGTGCTCCCTCCAGGCCAGGCCCACCGACCTGATGCGGCGCAGGCAGCACACGAAGGCGGCGCTCGCCGCGACCGCCGCCGTCGTGGTCTGCGGGACGCTGCTCGGGCTGCCGGGCGAGGGCTGGGGGCCCGACGGCGCGGCCGCGCCCCCGTACGCCCGCAACCCGGCCGCCGAGCGGGCCCTCGACCCGGCGAAGACGGTCCGGGTCGGCCCCGCGGTGTGGAAGCGGTCCTCCCGTACCGACTTCTCCGTCTGGCCGTCCCGCGGCAACCTCACCGAAGACAACGCCCTGCTGCGCCGCGCCCTCGCCGTCTGGGCCAGGCCGGGCCCGTCCGTGCGGACCTCCGCGACGCCCGCCACGCCGGTGGGCCCGCCGATGGGTTCGCCGCAGCTGCTCTTCGCGGGCGACGTCGACCAGGCCAGGGTGGTGCTGCTGTACGACGGCCTGCGCGTCGTCCGGTACGCCGAGCCGCGGAGCGGCACGGCGGGCGCGGCGCTCGACTTCGCGCGCGTGGACGGCGCGGACGCGGCCGCGGCGAACGCCCTGGTGGTGGGCCGCACCGACGGCAACGTCCGCTATCTGACGGCTCCCTGGGTGCGCAAGGCGTCCGTACGGGACCTGCTCGACCCGACCGGGGCGCCGGCGCCCCTGGGCCGTACCCGGGACGGTGTGACGGACCCGCTCGCGAGTCCCGCGCAGGCCCGCGACTGCCGTTCCTGGGACGCGCTCGAACTGCGCGACGACGTGGGTCCCCGGCTGATGACCGACCTCGGCGAACTCGCCCCGGCCCGGCTGACGTCGGGCCCGCCGTCCGCGCCGCGCGACGTGGCGGGCGCGCGCGAGCGGGCGCGCTGGGCCCGCACGGCCTGCCTGCTGCCCGCGGTGCGTTCGCACGGTGTGCGCAGCGTGAACTCGTGGGCGTACGCCGAGCAGCCCCTGCCCGAGGGCAACGGCACCGCCCAGTGGCTCTGCACCCGCGCGGAGACGTGGCGGGGCCCGGGCAGCAGGGTGCTCGCGCAGTTCCAGGCGCCGTCCGCGAAGAAGGGGGCGCCGGGCGCGATCGTCGCGCGCGCCGAGCACTCGCCCGCGTGCGGGGTGCGTGATCCGCAGGTGCTGGCGGGTGTGCTGTGGAAGTCGCGGGGCGGCAACTGGTACGTGCTCGCGGCCGGCAGCGAGCAGTTCACCTCGGTCACCACCTCGGGCGGGGTGGAGGGTACCGCGCCGGGCAACCTCCTCGCCGTACGGGCGGAGGCGGGCGCGCAGGCGGACCTGGACGGGCAGGTGGAGAGCGGCGCCCGGGTGGGGGCCCTGCGCTGAGGTCTGCGCCGAGCCGGTCCCGGTTCCGGCCCCGGTTCCGGCCCCGGCCCCGGCCCCGGGATCCCCGGCGGGCAACGACGGTTACGCTGCTCGTATGACGACCGGGGTGCGCCGAAGAATGGGCGTCGAGGAACGCAGACAGCAGCTGATCGGCGTCGCGCTGGAGCTGTTCAGCCGTCGTTCGCCCGACGACGTGTCGATCGACGAGATAGCGGCCGCCGCCGGCATCTCGCGGCCGCTCGTCTACCACTACTTCCCCGGCAAGCAGAACCTGTACGAGGCCGCGTTGCGCCGGGCGGCCGACGAGCTCGCCGCCCGGTTCGCCGAACCGCGCGAAGGGCCGCTGGGCGCACGGCTGTTGCGGGTCATGGGGCGCTTCTTCGATTTCGTCGACGACCACGGGCCCGGGTTCTCCGCGCTGATGCGGGGCGGGCCCGCGGCCGGTTCGTCGACGACGAACGCCATGATCGACGAGGTGCGCCAGGTGGCGTACGAGCAGATCCTCGTGCACCTGGGGGTCACCGACCCGCCGGCGAGGCTGGCGATGGTCGTGCGGTCGTGGGTGTCGCTCGCCGAGTCGACGGCGCTGATCTGGCTGGACGGGCGGCGGATCCCGCGCGCCGAGCTGGAGTTGCAGCTGGTGCACGACTTCGCGGCGCTGGCCGCCGTGAGCGCGGCGTACGACGAGGAGATGGCGCGGATCGTGCTGCGCATCCTCGCACGGGAGCCGGCCGACGGGCCCTTCGGGGATCTGCTCGCGCGGCTGGGCTCCCTGGCGCAGGCGCCGAAGAGCGTGCCCGGTCAGCGTCCGCCGTCGCCGTAGTGGACGGTGACGTCCTTGAAGCCGAGTGAGTGCAGCAGGCCCTGGAGCATGCTGGTGGTGTTCTTCTCGGCGCGCGCGGTCAGTTCGCTCTCCTCGGCGGCCTCCCCGATGTGACGGGCTGCGAGACGGTTGACGGCCCGCTCGTCGGCCGGGTTGTCGGAGAAGAAGTCCCCGAGCCGGTCGAACAGACCGCGCTCCTTGGACACGGCGTACGAACGTTCCGCGTCCAGCGCGGGCTTGCCGAGCCGCGCGTGCGGCAGCCGCAGGGTGGCGGCGGTGCGGTCCTCGTCCACGGTGACCTGCCCCTCCCCCACCTCGCCGAGGTCGACGTACGCGCCGACGGTGCCCGCGCCGACGTACAGCGTGCGGGTGCCGCGCAGGGCGTCGGGGAGGAACTTGGCGTCCTTCTCCAGGTCGACGACGACCTGGAAGTTGCCGGACGCCGCCTCGTAACGGCTCATGTCCTGGATGGACTTCAGGAGCGCCGGACCCGAACGGTCGTGGGTCTCCTCCCCGAAGACGTCGTCGAGGCCCGGCAGCAGACTGAGCCTGCTGCCGGCGAGCAGCAGCGCCACCAGTACCGCGAGGAGGCCCGTCGCCTTGGCCCACCGGGGGAGCCCGGTGCGGCGCGGGGGCCTGTTGAGCTGCTGTCCGGTGAGAGTCATACGGTACGGATTCCCCCGGAGCCCGCGGTCACTCGGCGTTTGCGGTACGACGCTTCCAGGTCACGTACTTCGGCCGAGAGGTGCAGCTCCGTCCCGTCGGCCGGCTTGACGTACTGGGCGGCCAGCTCCAGCACGGCGGCCGTGAGCTCCTCCTTCACCTGCGGCGTGCGGCCCGGCAGCAGGGCGATGCCGATGTGCACGAGGGCGTGACCGGTGTCCGCGTCGCCCACCACGGTGTCGTCGACGCGGCAGAACCGCGTCTTGCAGGCGCCGAGCCGGGTGCCGACGGCGTCGACGACCAGGGGGTGCAGGGCCAGGGCGAAGCCCCGGCGGTCGAAGGCGTCCGCCAGCGGCTCGGAGTAGTCGACGGTGATCTGCGGCATGAGCACACTCCAGGTCGGGGGGCCGTTCCGGCCACCTTTACGGTGAACGCATGACGGCACAAGTGACGTTCCGCATCGCGGACGAGGAGCACTTCCGGCTGCGGATGAAGGAGGGCGGGGTGGGGCCGGCCGAGACGGCGCGGCGGCTGCAGCGGGGCAGGCCCCGGGTCCCGGAGGGCGTCCGGGGTCCGGGGCCTGCCCCGTGTGTCAGTCTCGGGTGAAGACGGCGACCGTGCGGGCGGGAACGGTGAACGTGCCGGTGCTCCTCTCGTACGCCGCCTTCTTGACCGCCGCGTCCGCGCCCGCCGCCTGCACCGGGTGCAGGGCGTACGCCGTGTCCGCGAGGCCGGGGGCCTTCTGCCGCTGCTCCGACGGGGTCGCGTTGAAGACCACGACCAGGTCGCCGGCGCGCAGGGTGATGACGCCGGGTGTCTCCTCCTTGCCGGAGAGGGGGAAGGAGACCGCCGCCTGCACCTGGTCCGCCGAGGCGAGGCTGAAGGTCTTCTCCGTCGTACGGATCTTCAGCAGGTCCGCGTACGCCGCCGATGCTCCCTCGATGTCCCGGCAGTCCGGTGACAGGGCGGTCCCGGTCAGCAGGGGCTTCGCGTAGGGCCACTTGTCCTTGTTGTCGGCCGCCGGCGGCAGGCCGCGCCCGAAGCCGTTGCCCTCCCCGCAGTCCCAGTGGATCGCGTTGAACCAGTCCCCGCTGTCGTAGGAATTGCGGTCGAGCGACTTGGAGCGGAGCAGGTCCGTCCCCGCCTGGGACAGCGCCGGGCCCTGCGAGAGCGCGGCCGTCGCCATCGCCAGTACCTGCATCCGGGCCCGGTCGGCCGCCGAAGTCCCGCGCGGCAGCTTGAAGGCCAGTGCGTCGTACAGCGTCTCGTTGTCGTGGGCGTCGGCGTAGGCGAGGGCGTCGCCGGGAGCGGAGGCATAGCCGGCCGGGGCGCCGTTGTAGTCGACCTCGGAGCCCCTGACCGTACGGCCGGAGGTGTCGGTGAAGGTGTACGACGCCAGGTTGCCGGTCAGGCCCACCTTGATCAGGTCCTGGTAGTGGAGGAGGCGGGCCTTCTGCTCGGCCTCGGTGCCGTTGGCGGCGGACGGGTTGGGGTCGGTGTAGAGGCCGGACGCGAAGCCCTGCACGCCCGGGTCCTCGTCGAAGGGCCCGCCGCCGCGCACGGCGTCGCGCGCGCGGTCGGAGAAGGTCGCGATGCCCGTGCCGGCCATGTTCTTCTGGGTGGCCTGTTCGAAGCGGACGTCGTCGGCGATCTCGCCGAAGTTCCAGCCCTCGCCGTACAGCACGATCTTCTTGCCGTCGACGCCGTCGCGGGCGGGCGTCAGCTCGTCCAGCGCCTTGCGGACGGCCAGGATGTTGGCCTTCGGGTGGTGGCCCATGAGGTCGAAGCGGAAGCCGTCGACCTTGTAGTCCTTCGCCCAGGTGACGACGGAGTCCACGACCAGCTTGCCCATCATGGCGTTCTCGGGCGCGGTGTTGGCGCAGCAGGTGGAGGTGGCCACGCTGCCGTCGGCCAGCAGCCGCTGGTAGTAGCCGGGGACGATCTTGTCGAGTACGGACTTGTCGGCCTGGCCGGACGCGACGGTGTGGTTGTAGACGACGTCCATGACCGTGCGCAGGCCGGAGTCGTTCAGGCCCTTGACCATCTGCCGGAACTCCACCGTGCGCCGGGTGCCGTCGGGGTCACTGGCGTACGAGCCCTCGGGGACGGTGTAGTGCAGCGGGTCGTAGCCCCAGTTGTACGCGTCCTTCGCCGCCGCCTTCGCCACGCACGCCTGCTGCTCCTCGGAGTCGGGCGCGTACACGGCGAGGTCGCAGGCGGGGCGCTGCTGGTCGGTCCTCTTCTCGGGAATGGTGCCGATGTCGAAGACGGGCAGGAGGTGGACGTACGACGTGCCGGCCTTGGCCAGCTTGCCGAGGTGGGTCATGCCCTTCGAGCCGCGGTCGGTGAAGGCGAGGTACTCGCCCGGGTGGGTCGCGGTGCGGTCGGCGATGGAGAAGTCCCTGACGTGCAGCTCCTGGATCTGCGCGTCGCGCAGCGGCGTCGCGGCCGGCTTCTTGAGCGTCGACCAGCCCTGGGGTGCCAGCTTCGGGTCGGTGAGGTCGACGACGAGGCTGCGGGCGGAGTCCGCGGTGAGCGCGGTCGCGTACGGGTCGGTGACCTTGTTGGTGACGACCTTCTGGACGCTGGGCGCCCAGACCTTCACGACGTACCGGTACGGCTTGCCCGCCCAGGACTTGGCGCCGGTGACGGACCAGACGCCGCTGCGGTCGTCGCGCCGCATCGGGACGGCCTTGCCGTCGAGTTCGAGAGCGACGCGCTGGGCGGTGGGGGCCCAGAGGGAGAGGGTCGGGCGGCCCTTGTGGAAGACGGGGCCGAGGGACGCCTTGGTGGCGGAGGTGCTGTACGTGTCGTCGAGTACGCCCGGCAGCTGGACACCCGTGGCGGCGAGCAGGGCGCCGTTCGCGGCCCGCTGGGTGGCGACGATCTGGCCGCGCAGGGCCTCGCGGACCCGGTCCCGGTCACGCGGGTCGACGGTGAAGGCGGGGTAGTCCTCGAGGTGCGGGTACTTCGCCTTCTGCGCGTCGGTGAGGGCGGAGGGGGAAAGGCGCAGCCAGCGGCCCTCGTCGGAGAGCGCCCCGTCGACGACGGAGAGGGAGCCGTCACGGGCGTACACGAGTTGCTGGCTGGTGGCGTCGGTGGCCTTGACCTTCCAGACGACCGTGTCCTCGTCGATCCACTGCGCCTCGGCCTCGGCCAGGTCGAGCGAGGCCGCCCCGGCGGCCTGCGGCAGCAGGTACGTGGGCTGCCCGGCCAGCATCCACACCTCGTGGCCGGAGGTGGCGAGGTCGAGGGACTGGTCGCTCGGGAGATCCTTCTCGTCGCCCTTGTGCAGGATGTAGGAGAGGGAGGTGGCGCCTGCGGCGAGCGGGACCTCGAAGGTCACACCGTACGCGTCCTTCCTCACCGGCATCAGCGGCTTGGACCAGTCGGTGGGCTCCTTGGCACCGGTCCAGGTGTGCAGGCCCCAGCCGTCGTAGTTCCCGTCGGCGCGCTGGTAGTGGAGTACGGCCTTCGTCGTGTCCTGGGGCGGGTACGCGCCGTCGGGGGCCTTCGTGGCCTGGCCGTCCTTGCCCTGCTCGATCCAGACCTCACCGGTCCTGCCGAGGTCGACGGTGCGCTGCGGCCCGTCCGCCGTGCCGTTCTTCTCGACGGTGTACGGGAGGGAGGAGGACGAGGCGCCCCCGGCGAGCTTGATCCAGGCGAAGGCGCCGTACGCGTCGCGGCCGGTGAAGGCGGCGGCCTTGTCTCCGGACTTCAGCTGCCAGCCGTCGTAGTCGCCGTCGGGGCGCTGGTAGTGGACGACGGCGTGGTCGCGCTCGACGGCCGTCGGCCGGTCGGGCGCGGGGGCCTGTCCGGCCGTCGTCGAGGCGAGGGCACTCGCGGTGCGTCCGGCCCTGTCCACCACAACCGCCTTGTAGCGGAGGGCGGTTCCGGCCTTCACGTCATCGCCCAGGTGCTGGGTGACCTTGTACGGGGCGTGGTCGGCGGAGCCGAGCGTGCGCCACGTGCCGTTGCCGGTCTGGGCGGCGAAGACGACGCGGTTGAGCTGTCCGCCGTCGACGTCCGCGGTGATCTCGACGGTGCCGGTGGCACCTGCCGCCGGGGCCTCCAGGGTGAGTCCCGGCTTGGCCGCCGGGGCGGGGAGGGTTTCGGCCGCGCGGAGCACCACGGACGACAGCGCGGGCACGGTGACGGTCAGCTTCCGGCCGGCGTCACTGCGTACCGTCTCCGAAGTGCCGTACAGGGCGCGGAAGTCGGCGTTCGCCGTGCCGGCGGTCAGCTCGACGGTCTTGGGCCCGGCGCCGTTGTTGGTGGCGACGAGGTACTCGGTGCCGCGCTCGGCGTCCGTGCGGGAGAAGGCGTGGACGGGACCCTCCGCGTGCAGCTCCTGCTGTACGCCGTCGCGCAGCGCGGGGTGGTCCTTCGTCAGCTTCGACAGTGCGGCGATCGACCGGTAGAGGGGGTGCGTGGTGTCGTACGCGTCGGAGGCGTGCGTACGGTCCGTGCCGAGCTGGTCGTCGTCGAGGTAGTCGGCGGTCTTCGACGCGAAGAGGGTCTGGCGGGCGTCCTTGTCGCCGCCCGCGCCGGTGAAGCCCTGCTCGTCGCCGTAGTAGACGACGGGGTTGCCGCGCGAGAGGAACATCAGCTCGTTGGCGAGGCGGGCGCGCTCGAGCAGCTCGGCGTCGTCGGCCTTCGGATTGTCCTGCCTGAGGAAGGTTCCGATGCGGCCCATGTCGTGGTTGCCGGTGAAGGTGACCTGCTCGTAGGCGTTGGCCCTGCCGGTGGTGTAGCGGTAGTCCTCGGCGAAGACCTTGGCCAGCCTGCCGGCCGCCGCGCCCTGGGAGGCGTACGCGCGGGTGGCGTCCTGGAGCGGGAAGTCGAGGGTGGAGTCGAGGCGGCCGCGCGTCACGTAGGGCGAGGTGACCTGGGTGTCGGCGGAGTAGACCTCGCCGAACATGAAGAAGTCGTCGCGGCCCCGCTTCTTCGCGTACGCGTCGAGGGCGGTGGCCCACTGGGTCCAGAAGTCCAGGTCGACGTGTTTGACGGTGTCGATGCGGAAGCCGTCGATGTCGAAGTCGCGGACCCACTTCTGGTAGATCTCCGCCATGCCGTCGACGACCTCGGGGCGCTCGGTCCACAGGTCGTCGAGGCCGGAGAAGTCGCCGTACTCGGAGCTCTCGCCCGCGAAGGTCGAGTCGCCCCGGTTGTGGTACATCGTCGGGTCGTTGAGCCAGGCCGGGACCTTCTTCTCACTGCCCCCGGACTGCTGGGGCGTGTACGGGAAGGCGTCGGTGCCGGTCCTCGGGACGCCCTCCCGGTCGTCGAAGGGGCGGCCGTTCCCGTCGAGGTAGGGGTACGCGCCCTTGGGGCGGTAGCCGTACTCCTTCTCGGCGTAGTCGACGGTGTCGGCGGTGTGGTTGGTGATGACGTCGAAGAAGACCTTCATGCCCTTGGCGTGGGCCTTGTCGATCAGCTTCTCCAGGTCGGCGTTGGTGCCGAAGTGCGGGTCGACCTGGGTGAAGTCGGTGATCCAGTAACCGTGGTAGCCGGCGGAGGCGTCCTTGCCGGTCCCCTGCACGGGCCTGTTCTTGAAGATCGGCGCCATCCAGATGGAGGTGGTGCCGAGGCCCTTGATGTAGTCGAGCTTCCGGGTGAGGCCCTTGAGGTCCCCGCCCTGGTAGAAGCCCTTGTCGGTGGGGTCGAAGCCCGTTTCGAGGCGTGAGCCGGTGAGCCCGCCCCTGTCGTTGGCCGTGTCACCGTTCGCGAACCGGTCGGGCAGTACGAAGTAGAACTGCTCCCGGGTCAGGTCGTGCCGCGCGGGCTCGGCGGCCAGGGCCCTGTCCGACGGCGGGGCGGGCGGTTTCGCGGCGGCGGCGGCCGGTACGGCGGGTGCGAGCGCGGCGCACAGCGCCACGCTCACGACGCCGACGGCCGCTCTTCGCAGGGGCGGGCGTATCACAGCGAGAACTCCTCAAAGGGGCGGGGACGTACGGGAGACGGACGCGCGGGTCAGGCGCGCCAGGTGTCGTTCAGCGTGACCCTGCCGCTCGCGGGGACGGTCGCCGTGCGGTTGGCGCCGCTCTCCCAGGTGACGTTGCCGGAAGCGTCCTTGCGGAGGTACTTGTACGCGAAGGACGTGCCGGCGGGCAGGGACACGTCGAGCTTCCACACCGGGTAGCTCGCCGGGTCCAGCTTGATCGCGGCGGCGGTGTTCCAGTTGCCGAGTGCGGCTTGGTCGCCGGTGACGTAGATGTTCTGGCCGACCGCGGTCGTGGCGTCGACGTTGAAGGAGGCGCCGGCGGTCACCGGGGCCGGGCCGGTGCCGCCGCCGGCGCAGGTCCTGGCGTTCACGTGCAGGGCGACGGCGGTGTGGGCGCCGAGGGTGGCCGTGAACCGGCCGGAGGCGTCGACCGTCACGGCGGTGTTGTTCTGGACGTTGCAGTAGGTGCCGGCCGCGAGCGAGGTCTGGAAGGTGCGGGTCAGCGAGGAGCCCTCGTGGTTGACGGCGACGTACGCCTTGTCGCCGCGCCCGAAGGCGATCCGGTCGCCGCCGTTGTCCCACCAGTTCGTGACGCCCTGACCGCGCGCCGCGTTCCGGAAGCCGACCATGCTCTTGATCTCGGTCCAGTCGTGCTGGCACTTCCACCCGTCGCTGTAACAGGCGTTGACCGTTCCGCCGCTCGGCGGCCCCGCGTCGTGGGTGGAGAACTCGTAACCGGAGTGGACGTCCGGGGAGCCGTACGGCCAGGCCAGCATGAAGACACTGGCGAGGGTGTAGGCGGCGCCGTCCTTGTAGCTGAGGGTGTCGCCGCCGCGCTCGGTGTCGTGGTTGTCCACGAAGACGGCCGACTTGCCGCTCTCCATGAAGCCCCAGCCCTCGCCGTAGTTCTTGAGGTTCGCGAGGTTCTCGTGGGTGAAGACCTGCTTGAGGCCCCGGCCGTAGCGGAACTCCTGCACGTCGCCCGAGCCCAGGTACTCGCCCGGCGAGACCGCCTCGCCCGCGCCGTGGATGGCTTCGTGCTTCCAGTACACGCCCGGGTTGCTCAGCCGGGACTTGATGTCGGCGAGGTCCGCGGCCGGCATGTGCTTGGCCGCGTCGATCCGGAAGCCGTCGACGCCCAGGGAGAGCAGGTCGTTCAGGTACGCCGCGATCCGGCCGCGCACGTAGCTCTCGCCCGTGTCCAGGTCGGCGAGCCCGACCAGCTCGCAGTTCTGTACGTTGCCACGGTCCCCGTAGTTGTCGATCTGGGAGCGGCAGTCGTCCAGGTCCGCGCCCGAGTAGGTGCCGGGGTAGTTGTACTTCTCGTACGGGGAGCCGCCGGTGCCGGTGCCGTTGCCGGCCGCCATGTGGTTGATGACGCTGTCGGCGATGACCTTCACGCCCGCCCCGTGGCAGGCGTTGACCATGTTCGCGAACGCGGCTCGGTCACCGAGCCTTCCGGCGATCTTGTAGCTGACGGGCTGGTACGAGGTCCACCACTGGCCGCCCTGGATGTGCTCCTGCGGCGGGGATACCTGGACGGAGCCGTAACCGGCCGGTCCGAGGCTCCGCGTGCACTCCTTGGCGACCGAGTCGAACTTCCACTCGAAGAGGACGGCGGTGACGTCCTTGGCGCCGGGCGGGGCGGCCTGCGCGGCGCCCGCGGGGGCCACCAGGGTCCCCGCTCCGGCCGCGAGGGCGAGGGCGAGCGCGGCAGAGAAAGGTCTGCGAGCCATGTGTTCCTCCTGCATGGGGGGAGGTGCGGGTGCGACGGTGCAGCCTCGCGCGGCAACGCGCCTTGCCCTCAAGGCTTGAATGTTCTTGCAGCAATAGTTGAAAACTTGCCGCGGGGCAGACCGTACGAGCCCTCACCAGTGCGGTCAACCCTTGTGACGCACTCCGCTCACCTGCGGGAAACCTGGCGGATTTCTTCTTGCAATCTCTTTCGCAAGCCATTGCGGAACTGCTACGTTCTCCTCGACTCCGGCCCGGCCGGCCGGGGGTCCGGCAGGTCCGGGCCCCACGCGCCCGACCGGCCGGGTCGGGTCGGGTACGACAGGGGACTCCCCGGACCGTCGAATCCCCGCGGCCCTCCCTGGGCAGGCCCGGGGCTCCCCTGCCGCCCCGCCCCCGCCGTTCCCTCCCCTGCCGCCCGCCCCTCGGCGGGGCGTTCCGCTACGCGCGCTTCTGCGCCGTGGAGCCCCGCACCACCAGCTCCGGCTGGAACACGTACTCCGTGCGCTGGACCGGGCTGCCGCCCAGCTCCTCCAGCAGCGCCCCGACCGCCGCCGTCGCCATCGCCTGCACCGGCTGGCGGACCGTGGTCAGCGGCGGATCGGTGAAGGCGATCAGCTGCGAGTCGTCGAAGCCCACCACCGAGACGTCGTCCGGCACGTCGAGCCCGCGCTCGCGCGCCGCCCGCACCACGCCCAGCGCCATCATGTCGCTACCGCAGACGATGCCCGTGCACCCCTTGTCGAGCAGCGCGCCCGCCGCCGCCCGGCCGCCCTCGACGCTGAACAGCGTGTGCTGGACCAGGGATTCGGCTTCGTCCCGCGACGTCCGCGACAGGCCGGCGAGCGCGTCGACGAACCCCTCCCGCTTGCGGCGCGACGGGACGTACCGCCGCGGGCCGGCCGCGAGGCCGATCCGTTCGTGGCCCAGTTCGGCGAGGTGGCCGACGGCCATCCGCATCGCGGCGTGGTCGTCCGGCGACACGAAGGGCGCGCTGATCGCCTCGTTGTAGCCGTTGATCAGGACGTACGGGACCCCGCGCTCGGCCAGCCGGCCGTACCGCGCGGGGTCGGCCGACAGGTCGGCGTGCAGCCCGGACAGGAAGACGATGCCGCCGACCCCCCGCTCCACCAGCTGCTCGACGAGTTCGTCCTCCGTCGCCCCGCCCGGCAGCTGGGTGCACAGCACCGGCGTGTAGCCGTGCCCCGCCAGGACCTGCTCGACGACCTGGGCGAACGCCGGGAAGATCGGGTTGGTCAGCTCGGGCGTCACCAGCCCGATCAGGCCAGCGCTGCGCCGGCGCAGCCGCACGGGCCGCTCGTACCCGAGGACGTCGAGCGCCGCGAGCACCCGCTGGCGCGTGGTGTCCGCGACGCCCGGCTTGCCGTTCAGGACCCGGCTCACGGTGGCCTCGCTGACGGAGGCGTGCTCCGCTATGTGCGCCAGCCGGGGCGGCGCGGGAACGGTCACACCGTCCACCACACCGTGGTGTCCGCCGGCAGGTCGACATCGCCCTCGCGCACGGTCATCTCGCCGCTGGCGAGCAGCGCGCGGCCGGGGGCGGGGATGCGTACCGCCGTGCCCGTCGTGTTGACCGTGCAGACGAACCCCTCGCGCGCGAAGGCGACCACGCCCTCGGGCGCGTCCAGCCACGCCACGTCCGTGCCGGCGCCCAGGCCGGGGTGTTCACGGCGTACGGCCAGCGCCGAGCGGTACAGCTCCAGGGTCGACGCCGGGTCGCCGGTCTGCGCCTCGACGCTCAGCTCGCCCCAGCCGGCCGGTTGCGGCAGCCAGCTGCCGCCTGTGCCGAAACCGTGGGACGACCCCCCGGCCGTCCACGGAATCGGCACCCGGCACCCGTCGCGGAAGCCGTCCTGGCCCTCCGCGCGGAAGAACGACGGGTCCTGGCGGGCCTCGTCGGGCAGGTCGGTGACGTCGGGCAGCCCGAGCTCCTCGCCCTGGTAGAGGTACGCCGATCCGGGCAGCGCCAGCATCAGCAGCGTCGCCGCGCGGGCCCGGCGCAGGCCGAGCTCGCGGTCGCCGGGGGTGCGGATCTGCGTGCCGAGGCCCGGCGGGTTGGCGAACCGGGTCGCGTGCCGGGTCACGTCGTGGTTGGACAGCACCCAGGTGGCGGGCGCGTCGACCGGTCGCATCGCGGCGAGCGAGACGTCGATGACCTCGCGCAGTGCGGCCGCGTCCCAGTCGGTGCCCAGGTACTGGAAGTTGAACGCCTGGTGCAGCTCGTCGGGGCGCACGTAGTTGGCCGTGCGCTCCACGGTCGGCGTCCACGCCTCGGCGACGCCGATGCGCTCGCCCGGGTACTCGTCGAGGATCTGCCGCCAGGAGCGGTAGATCTCGTGGACGCCGTCCTGGTCGAAGAAGGGCATGACGTCATTGCCGAGCAGCTTCAGCTGGTCGTGGCTGCCGAGGTCGGGCAGTCCTTCGGCCTTGACCAGGCCGTGCGCCACGTCGATGCGGAAGCCGTCGACGCCCATGTCGAGCCAGAAGCGGAGGATGGAGCGGAACTCGTCGGCGACGGCCGGGTGCTCCCAGTTGAAGTCGGGCTGCTCGGGCGCGAAGAGGTGCAGGTACCAGTCGCCGGGCGTGCCGTCCGGGTCCGTCGTACGGGTCCAGGCGGGGCCGCCGAAGATGGACTCCCAGTCGTTGGGCGGGAGTTCGCCGTTCGCGCCCTTGCCGGGGCGGAAGTGGTAGCGGTCGCGCAGCGGCGAGCCGGGGCCCTCCTTCAGCGCGCGCTTGAACCACTCGTGCTGGTCGGAGGAGTGGTTGGGCACCAGGTCGACGATGATGCGCAGACCCAGGGCGTGGGCGTCGCGTATCAGGGCGTCGGCGTCGAGGAGGGTGCCGAACATCGGGTCGATGGCCCGGTAGTCGGCGACGTCGTAGCCGGCGTCGGCCTGCGGCGACGCGTAGAAGGGGCTGAGCCAGACGGCGTCGACGCCGAGCTCCTTGAGGTACGGGAGCCGGCCGCGTACCCCTTCGAGATCGCCCATGCCGTCGCCGTTGCCGTCGGCGAAACTGCGCGGATAGACCTGGTAGATCACCGCGTCACGCCACCAGCCGGTGCGCCGCCGGTCTCCAGTGGTGGCGCCGTTGATGGGGGTGGTGGGAGCAGCGAGGTGCTGGGTCATGTCGTCCCTGGAAGTCATGGAGGCGGGAGCGGCGCCGGGTCCTCGGTGCGGGCCCGGCGCCGGCGTAAGGAAAGGGAGAGGCGGTCAGCCCTTGACGGCTCCGGCGGACACGCCGGTCACCAGGTGGCGCTGGGCGAAGAGGAAGACGAGCGCCGCCGGGATGGCGATGAGCACGGAGGCGGCGGCCATCGGGCCCCACTGGGCGCCGTACTGGTTGACGAACTTCTGGAGGCCGCCCGCGAGGGTCATGTTCTCGTCGCCGACCATGAAGGCGGAGGCGTACGCCACTTCGCCCCAGGCGGTGACGAAGGAGTAGAACGCGGTCACCGCGATGCCCGGCTTGGCGAGCGGCAGGATCAGCCGCCAGAAGGTGCCGAACGGGGTGAGGCCGTCGACCTGGCCCGACTCGTCGATCTCGCGCGGGATGGTGTCGAAGAAGCCCTTCATCATCCAGGCGCAGAACGGCACGGAGATGGTGAGGTAGGTGATCACCAGGCCGGCCGGCCGGTTGAGCAGGCCCATGCTCGACATGATGTTGTAGATCGGCACGATCAGGACCGCGACCGGGAACATCTGGGTGATCAGCAGGGTCCACATCAGGCCGCGCTTGCCGGGGAACCGGAAGCGGCTCACGGCGTAGCCGGTCGTGGCGGCGACGAAGACGCCGAGGACCGTGGACAGGCCCGCGACGAGCAGCGAGTTCCCGAACCAGGTGAGGAACGGGGTGTCACGCAGCAGGTTGGTGTAGTTCTCGAACGTCGTGTCCTTGAAGAAGTCGGTGGAGGTCGCGTACGCCGCCGGCTTGAGCGAGGTCAGCAGGACCCAGAGCACGGGGAACACGGCGATCACCGACGCCACGACGAGCGTGACGTGCAGACCGGCCGAGGCCAGCGGGGAGCGCCGGCCGCGGAGCGGGGCGTTCACCGGGACGTTCGCGGAGGCCGGGGCGGGGGCATTGGAGGCAGTGGTCACCAGACGTCTCCCTGCTTGCGGAGCACTCGCCGGTAGACCGCGGCGAAGAGCATCAGGAGGATCAGGATCAGTACGCCCCAGGTGGAGGACTGCGCGTAGTCGCGGGGGCTGATCTCGAAGGAGAACTTGTACGCCTGGGTGACCAGGATCTGGGTGGCGTCGCCGGGTCCGCCGCGGGTGAGCAGGAAGATCACCGGGAACATGTTGAAGGTCCAGATCGTGGACAGCAGGATCACGGTGGAGCTGACGGGGCGCAGTCCCGGCAGGGTGATGTGCCTGAAGCGCTGCCAGGCGCCGGCGCCGTCCATCTCGGCGGCCTCGTACTGGGCGCTGTCGATGGACTGGAGGCCGCCGAGGAGGGCGACCATCATGAACGGCACGCCGAGCCAGACGTTGACGGCGATGACCGAGATCTTCGCCATCGTCGGGTCGTTGAGCCACGGCACCGCGTCGATGCCGCCGCCGGCCAGGATCCGGTTCAGGAAGCCGCGGTCCTCGTTGTAGAGGAAGCGCCAGGCGAAGACGGAGACGAAGCCGGGGATGGCCCACGGCAGGATCAGCATCATCCGGTAGAAGGACCGGCCGGCGATCCTGCGGTTGAGGATGTTCGCGAGCCCCAGGCCCAGCAGGAAGGTGATGCTGACGCAGGAGACCGTCCACACCAGTGTCCAGCCGAGGGTGTCGAGGAACTGGGAGCCGGTGAGCGCGTCGGCGTAGTTGTCCAGCCCCACGAACTCGTACGTGGCGGGGAGGTGGTTGACGCCGATGCTGCGCTCGACGTTGCGCTCGTTGGCGTCGGTCATCGACAGGTAGATGCCGCGGACCAGCGGATACCCGATGATCACGCCGATCACGGCCACCACCGGGGCGACCATCGTCCAGGCGTACCAGTGGGTCGAAATCGATCGCCGGAACCTGCCCGGCGTCTTGCCAGCACCGCGGCTGGGGCCGCGGGCGACGTCGTCGCCCGCGGCCTTCGCCACCGACTGGCTGGTGTGGACAGCCATCAGTCGGCCTGCCTTCCTGTTACTTCCAGCCCTTGAGGAGCTTGCGGTACTGGTCACCGGTGGCCTTGGCACCCTTCTCCGGGGTGGTCTGGCCGGTGAGGACCTTCGTGTACTCGACCTTGAGCGGCTCGAAGAGACTGCCGGTCTCCGGGATCCAGGGGCGCTGGACGGCCTTGTCGACGACGGGCTTGAAGAAGCCGACGATCTGGTTGCCGGAGGCGCCCGGCTGGGAGTAGACCGAGGTACGGGTCGGGAGCAGGCTCAGCTCCTTGGCGACCAGCTCCTGGCTCTCGGCGGAGGTCATGTACTCGCTGAAGGCGTACGAGGCTTCGAGGTTCTTGGAGCCCGCGTAGACGGCGAGGTTGTGGCCGCCCTGCGGGGCGCCCTGGCCCTTGCTGCCGGCCGGGACCGTGGTGATGCCCAGGTTGGCCTTGTCCTTGAACTCCTTGCCGGCGTAGGTGTCGGAGACGGCCCACGGGCCGTTGATCATCATCGCGACCTTGCCGTCCTTGAACGCCGCCTGCATGTTCTCCCAGCCGTCGGTGGCGTCCGTCTTGGCGGCCCCGGAGTCGACCAGCTCCTTGACGACCTTCAGCGCCTTGACGCCGGGCTCCTGGTCGACCGTGACGCTCTTGGTCTTGGCGTCGACCAGGTCGCCGCCCTCGCCGTAGAGGAAGGACAGGAACCAGTACGCGTCGTCGCCGCGCAGGTAGAGGCCGGTCTTGCCGGTCTTGTCCTTGATCTTCTTCGAGACGGTCTTCAGTTCGTCGATGGTCCTGGGGACCTCGACACCGGCGTCCTTGAAGATCTTCTCGTTGTAGAAGAGGCCCATCGAGTCGATGACCTGCGGCACCGCGTACGTCTTGCCCTTGTACTCGGTGCTCGCGGCGGCCTGCGCCAGGAAGTCCTCGTCGTTCTTCAGCGCGGCCGTGCCGTCCAGCGGGGCGAGGTAGCCGAGGTCCGCGAACTCGGGGGTCCAGGCGACCTCGGAGCGGATCACGTCGGGGGCGCCGGAGCCGGACTGGGCGGCGTTCTTGAACTTGTTCTGCGCCTCGCCGAAGGGGACGTTGACGTACTGGACGTCGACGCCCGGGTGCTTCTTCTCGAAGCCTTCCGCCAGCTTCTTGAAGACCTTGTCCTCACTGCCGACGGTGGAGGTGTCCCACCAGGTGACGGTGCCGGACAGCTTGCCCGAAGCCTTCTCGCCACCGGTGTCACCGCTGTCGCCACCACAAGCCGTCGCCGCGAGCGCCAGGGTCGCGACCAGGGCGGTGGCCGTTATGCCACGTCGCATCTGAACTCCTTCAACTGCCGAACCGCTCCGTCGCGGCGCCGGGTCGTCGAGGAACGTAACAAGGATGAAAGAAGACCGAAAGAGCTTGCGAAGATTTTCCGCAAGGGCTGCCGATCGTTACATCGGCGTGTCCTCACAGTTGCCGTCGAACCCCTTGTCAGACAGGCGGCAGAGGACTTAGTGGTCCGCGGCCGACCCTGCAAGCACTACCGCAAAGACTTGCAGGACTGTTACTTTCAGGATCTGTCCGCGTTGATCTCGTAGTGACCGATCCAGCCCGCCCGTACGAGAGGGACCTTCATGACGCAGGAGCTCGCACCCACCCGGACGACCCCGGCGCGCGGCTGGTGGCGCGACGCCGTCATCTACCAGGTGTACGTGCGCTCCTTCGCGGACAGCGACGGCGACGGCATCGGCGATCTGCGCGGCATCCGCGAGCGCCTGCCGCATGTGGCCGCCCTGGGCGCCGACGCGGTCTGGCTGACCCCCTTCTACGCCTCGCCGCAGGCCGACGGCGGTTACGACGTCGCCGACTACCGCACCGTCGACCCGCTCTTCGGCACCCTCGACGACGCGGCGGAACTGATCAACGCGGCGCACGACCTGGGCCTGCGGGTGATCGTCGACGTCGTCCCGAACCACACCTCCGACCAGCACGCGTGGTTCCGCGCCGCCCTGGCGGACCAGCAGGGCGGCCCGGCCCGCGACCGCTACCACTTCCACCCCGGCCGGGGCGCCGCCGGCGAACTCCCGCCCAACGACTGGGAGTCGGTCTTCGGCGGCCCCGCCTGGACCCGCGTCCCCGACGGCGACTGGTACCTGCACCTCTTCGCGCCCCAGCAGCCGGACCTCAACTGGCACAACCCCGAGGTCCACGAGGAGTTCGAGTCGATCCTGCGCTTCTGGCTGGGCCTGGGCGTGGACGGCTTCCGGGTCGACGTCGCCCACGGCATGATCAAGGCGGAGGGGCTGCCCGACATCGGCGCGCGCGAGCAGGCCAAGATGATCGGCTCCCAGGTCCTGCCCTTCTTCGACCAGGACGGCGTCCACGACATCCACCGCTCCTGGCGCAGGCTCCTCGACTCGTACGACGGCGAGCGGATCGGCGTCGCCGAGGCGTGGGCCCCCTCCCCCGAGCGCCTCGCCCTGTACGTACGCCCCGACGAACTGCACCAGGCGTTCAACTTCCAGTTCCTGAACTGTCCGTGGGACGCGCAGGCGATGCGCGCCGTCATCGAGGCGTCGCTCGCCGCGACCACCCTGGTCGAGGCCCCCACCACCTGGGTCCTGTCCAACCACGACGTGGTCCGCCACCCCACCCGTTACGGCGGCGGGGACGACGCGCTGGGTCTGCGCCGGGCCCGCGCCGCCGCGCTGCTGATGCTGGCGCTGCCCGGTTCGGCGTACCTCTACCAGGGCGAGGAGCTGGGTCTGCCCGAGGTCACCGGCCTGCCCGACGCGGTCCGCCAGGACCCGTCCTTCTTCCGCAGCGACGGCCAGGACGGCCTGCGCGACGGATGCAGGGTGCCGATGCCCTGGTCGGGCGACGCGCCGCCGTACGGCTTCTCCCCCGAGCCCGCCGCCCCGTCCTGGCTGCCGCAGCCCGACACCTGGAAGGACCTGACCGTCGAGGCCCAGACCGGTGACCCGCACTCCACCCTGGAGCTCTACCGCTCCGCGCTGGTCCTGCGCCGCGAGCTCCCGGGCCTGGGGGACGGACCGATCACCTGGCCGCAGGCCCCCGGCGGCCACCCCGACGGCCTGCTGGTCTTCGGCCGCCCCGGCTTCGTCTGCACACTCAACACCACGGCCCGCCCCGCCGAACTCCCCGCCCCGGGGCGCCTCCTGACCGCCTCCGAGGCCCCCGCCGTGAACGGCGGCGCCGTCACCCTCCCGCCCGATTCCTGCGCTTGGTGGGCAATCTGACATGCGCCCGGTACAGTCCACTCCCATGACCGCACGGCTTGCCGACATCGCAGCCCAGGCGGGGGTCAGTGAAGCGACGGTCAGCCGCGTGCTCAACGGCAAGCCGGGGGTTGCCGCGGCCACCCGCGAATCCGTACTCGCCGCGCTCGACGTCCTCGGATACGAGCGCCCCGTCCGCCTGCGCAGGCGCAGCGCGGGACTGGTCGGCCTCATAACCCCCGAGCTCGAGAACCCGATCTTCCCGGCGCTCGCCCAGGTCATCGGCCAGGGCCTGACCCGCCAGGGCTACACCCCCGTCCTCGCCACCCAGACCCCCGGCGGCTCCACCGAGGACGAGCTCACCGAGATGCTCGTGGACCGCGGCGTCTCCGGCATCATCTTCGTCTCCGGACTCCACGCGGACACCACCGCCGACATGCAGCGCTACGAGCAGCTGCGCGCCCAGGGTGTCCCCTTCGTCCTGGTCAACGGCTTCTCCCCGAAGGTCCAGGCGCCCTTCATCTCGCCCGACGACCGGGCGGCGATGCGGCTGGCCGTGACGCACCTGGCGTCGCTGGGCCACACCGGGATCGGCCTGGCCGTCGGCCCGAAGCGGTTCGTCCCCGTACTCCGCAAGATCGAGGGGTTCCGGGCCGCCATGCAGGAGCGGCTCGGCCTCACCCCCGAGGAGGCCGAGGAGCGCATCCAGCACTCCCTCTACACCCTGGAGGGCGGCCAGGCCGCCGCCTCGGCCCTGATCGAGCGGGGCTGCACGGCGATCGTGTGCGCCAGCGACATGATGGCGCTGGGAGCGATCCGCGCCGCCCGCCGCCTGGGTCTGGACGTACCGCGTGACGTCTCGGTGGTCGGCTTCGACGATTCGCCGCTCATAGCGTTCACCGATCCTCCCCTGACGACCATCAGGCAGCCGGTGACGGCGATGGGCCAGGCCGCGGTCCGCACCCTCCTCGAAGAGGTCGGCGGCACCCCCGCCCCGCCCAGCGAGTTCGTCTTCATGCCCGAACTGGTCGTCCGTGGTTCCACGGCGTCGGGGCCCCGTCCGTAGGGCTCAGCACGTGCGAGCACCACCCGACCGGAGGATGATCGGAGGGGTGGCCCTCATCTGGCAGACTCTCTCCCCATGGGTGAACTGACCGTGAAGACTGTGGAAGGCCGGGCGGCCACCGCCCCCTCACCCAGCGCGGACGACGGGCAGCATCGGCCGTCCGCACGGCCGGCGGCCCTGAAGCGGCTGCGCTCGCCCCGCCGTCCGCGGATCTGGTTCGAGATCCTGCTGATCGCGGTCAGTTACTGGACGTACTCGCTGATCCGCAACGCCGTGCCGGAGCAGAAGGCCGCGGCCCTGCGCAACGCGGACTGGATCTGGCAGGCCGAGCAGACCCTCGGGATAGCGGTCGAGGAGACCGTCAATCGAGCCGTGAACTCGGTGACATGGCTCGTCGTGTCGATGAACTACTACTACGCGACGCTGCACTTCATCGTCACGATCGGCGTCCTGGTCTGGCTTTTCCGCTGGCATCCCGGCCGTTACGCGGCGACCCGCCTCGTCCTCTTCGCGACCACGGGCATCGCCCTGCTCGGTTACTACCTGTACCCGCTGGCGCCGCCCCGCCTGATGAACGGGCACGGCTTCATCGACACGGTCCTGGTGCACCAGACGTGGGGCTCGATGGCTTCGGGCAACTTCAAGAACATGTCGAACCAGTACGCCGCGATGCCCTCGATGCACATCGGCTGGTCCCTCTGGTGCGGCCTGACGATCTTCGCCGTGGCCACCGTCCCCTGGGTGAAGGTCCTCGGCCTGCTCTACCCGACGGCCACCCTGGTCGTGATCGTCGCCACCGCCAACCACTTCTGGCTGGACGCGGTCGGCGGCATGCTCTGCCTCTCCTTCGGCTACGCCCTCAGCGGCGCCTGGTACGGCGCCCTGCCGCACCGCCTGCCGAAGCTGGTCGACGGGGACGTGTCGCGGCCCCGGACCGGCCGCCGGGCGTGGCCGGTCCGGGCGTAGCCGAACGTTCCGGGCGCGGCCGCGGGAGCGGCGCCCGCGCCGGGTCAGCCCCGGTGCGTGATCCTGCCGCCGGTCACGGTCAGGCGTACGGGCGCCTGGGCCACCTCGTCGGCCGGGGCCGCCACCGGGTCCAGGCCGAAGGCCGTCAGGTCGGCCCGCAGACCCGGGGCGATGCGGCCCGAGACGGCCTGCTCGCCCGCCGCCACCGCCGCGTGCGTGGTGCAGCCCTCCAGCGCCATCAGGCCGGTCAGCGCGCGGCCCGCCCCGGCGGCGCCGCGCGGGGCGCGGGCGGTGGCCAGGACCTGGCGGGCGTCGTAGTGGGCGATGGGCCAGTCCGAGCCGAGGGCCAGGACGGCGCCGGCGTCGCGCAGGTCGCGGCAGCGCCAGGCGCGGGCCGCGCGTTCGCCGCCGAGGCGCTTGGACCATTCGTCGGTGTGGTCGGCGCGGGTGTACGCGGTGTGGGGCGGCTGCATCGAGGCGATCACGCCGAGCTCGGCGAAGCGGGCGATCTGGTCCCCGGGGACGGTCTCGATGTGCTCGACGCGGTGGCGCAGCCGTCCGCTCGCGCCGAGGGTTTCGACGGTGTCCAGGACGTGGCGCACGGCGGCGTCACCGATGGCGTGGGTGGCGGTGCGCACGCCTGCCGCGTGGAGGTGGCGCACGGCCCCGGTGTACGCCGCCGGGTCCGGCCAGAACGCTTCGGTGCCCTGGCCGTGGCAGTCGGCGTGCTCCAGCCAGGCGGTGCCGCCCTCGACCGTGCCGTCCATGAAGAACTTGACGCCGCCGACGCGCCAGAGGCGGCCCGCTTCCTTCTGGAGGGCGACGAGCTCGTCGAGGTCGGCGGTGTCCGCGCCCGGCATGCACCACGGGGCGAGGAGCAGCCGTACGGCGAGGCCGTCCGTCTCCTCGGCCGCGCGGAGCAGCTCCAGGGCGTCGTCGCCGAGGTCCATCACATGGGCGCCGGTCAGGCCGGTGGCGGCCATCGCGGAGAGCAGCTCGCCGAGGCGGGCGCGGCGCTCGGCGGGCGACGGCCTGGGCACCCTGGCGCCGACCAGGTCCATGGCGGCGTGCTCGATCAGGTGCCCGGTGGGGCGGCCGCCGGCGTCACAGACGATCTCCGAGCGCTGCGCGAAGGCGCGCGGCCCGGTGATACCGGCGGCGTCGAGCGCGGCGCCGCTCGCCAGGGCCGAGTGGCCGTCGTAGAGGCGGATGAAGGCGGGGGCGCCGGCCACGGCGTCCTCGATGAGGGCGCGGTCGACGGGGCGGCCGCCGAAGGCGTTGTGGTCGAGGCCCCAGGCGACGATCCAGCCTCCGTCGCGGTCGGCGCCGGCGAGGGCGGCGCGCAGCGCGTCGAGGTCGCGTACGGCGGAGAGGTCGAGTCCGGTGGACATCTCCAGGCCCCACACGGGGTGGCTGTGGCTGTCGACCAGGCCGGGGGTGAGGGTGGCCCCGGCCAGGCCGACGGTCTCGGTGCCGGGGCCGCGCCAGTCCTGTACGTCCGGCTCGCCGCCGACGGCGACGATCAGCCCGTCCTTCACGGCCACGGCGGTGGCCTCGGGGCGGGCGGGATCGAGGGTGCGGACGCGGGCGTCGGTGAGGACGAGGTCGGCTGCGGGCATGTCTCTCTGCTTTCTTGAGTGTTTCTTGAGTGCTCAGTCGTTCGGTTCTGCGGCGAAGCCGGCGTACACCTGCGGCCTGCTGCGGCGCAGGCGCAGGGCGAGGACGACGCCGATGAGGAAGACGGCGGGCACGAGGGAGACGAGGAGGATGTTGACGCGTGGGGCCGCGCCCGTGAAGAGGCCGACGTTGGCCGCCACCAGGCAGAGGGCCGCGGCGAGCAGCACGACGGCCAGGGCGGGGGCGATGGTGGTGCGCCAGATGTTCTCGGTGTGGCTGATGCGCCGGAAGAAGAACGGCACGGCGATGGCGGCCAGCAGTTGCAGCGCCATCAGGCCGATCATGCCGGGGGTGTTCACCCACAGCAGCAGTTCGGTGTACGGGTCCGCCCCGGCCAGGGCGAAGCCGAGGACGACGACCAGGCCGAGGGCGGTCTGCGCGGCGCCGGCGAGGTGGGGAGAGCGGTGGCGGTGGTGGACCTTGCCGAGCGCGGCGGGCAGGACGTTCTCCTCCGCGAGGGAGAGCCCGTACCGGTTGATGGCGTTGTGGAAGGCGAGGAGGGAGGCGACGACGCTGGTGACGATGAGGACGTGCATCAGGTCCGCGGCCCAGCCGCCGACATAGGTGGTGATGGCGGTGAAGAAGAGGCCGCCGGGGTCGTCGGTCGCGGCCTGGACGACCTTCTCGGAGCCGTACGCCTGGATGACGGTCCAGACGACGAAGGCGTAGAAGAGACCGAGGAAGGCGACGGCGATGTAGGTGGCGCGCGGGATCGTACGGCCGGGATCGCGGGCCTCCCGGCGGTAGATCGCGGTGGACTCGAAGCCGGTGAACGCGGCGAAGGCCATGGCGAGGACGGCGACCATGCCGGGCGCCACCATGGCGCCGGGGGCGAAGGAGTCGGCGGAGAGCCCGTGGGCCCCGCCGTCCAGCAGGACGCCGCCGGCCAGCAGCACGAGGATGCCGGTCTCGGCGAGGAGGAGTACGCCGAGCACCTTGGCGCCGAAGTCGATGGACCGGTAGCCGAGGTACCAGACCAGCAGGAGCCCGGCGAGGGACACCGGGAGCCACGGGATGTCGATGCCCCACAGGGACTTGGCGGTGTCCTGGGTGGCGCTGCCGAGCAGGCCGTAGACGCCGATCTCCATGCCGTTGTAGCCGATCATGGCGAGCAGTGCGGCGCCCATGCCGACGGGGCGGCCGAGGCCCCGGGTGATGTACGCGTAGAAGCCGCCGCCGTGGCGGACGTACCGGGTCATGGCGGTGAACCCGACGGCGAAGACGGCGAGGGTGATGCCGGCCATGAGGTAGCCGGCCGGGGCGCCGACGCCGCCGAGCATGACGGCGAGCGGGGCGACGCCGGCCATGACGGTGAGCGGGGCGGCGGCCGAGACGACGAAGAAGACGATGTCCGAGGTGGTGAGGGTGGCGCGGCGGAGGGTGGGCGGCCGGGTGGCCGGCCCGGTTCTCCCGGGGGAGACCTGGGGGATCGCTGACATGGCGGGGACAGGCCCTTCTGCGGCAGGCGGGGAGGCAGGGGCGACCGGAACATCCGAAACCTAAAGGCTTTCGGTTTCTGGTTTCGGGCAATGTAGCCTCCGGACGGGGATCCGGGAAGACCTGAGAACGAGAGGACCGACATGGGCCGGCCGCGCACACCACTGCTGGACAGGGAGCGCATCACCGCGACGGCGCTGGAGCTCGTCGACGAGCAGGGCGAGTTCAGCGTCCCGCAGATCGCCCGGCGCCTCGGGGTGCAGACCGGGTCGGTCTACCACCATGTCGACGGCCGGGACGGGATCGTCGAGCTGCTGCGCGTACGGGTCACCTCCGCCATCGACACCTCGACGCTGGAGGCCGGCCCCTGGGACGCCGCGATGACCGCCTGGGCCCGCTCCTACCGCGCCGCCTTCGCCGCCCACCCGCGGGCGATCCCGCTCCTCATGACCTCACCGGTGCGCGCGCCGAAGGTCCTCGGCCACTACGAGCGCGCGGCGCGGCTGCTGCTGGACGCGGGTTTCGAGGTGGCGGACGTGATGGTCGTGATCAGCGCGCTGGAGAACCTGGTGCTGGGCTCGGCGCTGGACATGGCGGCGCCGGAGACGGTGTGGGAGCTCCCGGACGAGACGGCGACGCCGGAGCTGGCCCGCGCGCTGGCGGCGGCCGGCCCCGACCGCACCCACGCGGCGTTCGACCTGGCCCTGGAGGGCTTCATGGCGCACTGCCGCCGCCTGCTGGAGGGCGCGTCCGCCTAGCGTGCCCGTCGGACAGTCGGCTGCGCGGACATGGACCTGGCGCAGTGGACCGCCGCGCTGGACACGCACATCTCGGCGTACTGGTCGCGGTAGGTCTCAGCCGCCGTAGAACAGCTCCTCGACGACTGCCCGCGCGCGCCGCGTCGTGCGCCGGTAGTCGTCGAGCATGTCCCCCATGTGCCCCGCCTCGTATCCCAGGTACCGCGCCACCGCGCCCAGTTCGCGCGCGTCCGAGGGGAACGTGTCGCCCGCCCGCCCCCGGACCAGCATCACCGCGTTGCGCACCCGCGTCGCCAGTACCCACGCCTCGTCCAGCACCGCCGCGTCGTCCGCCGCGATGAGGTCCGCCGCCCGGGCCGCGGCCAGCGCCTCGCGGGTGCGGGTGGTCCGCAGGCCCGGCTCCGCCGCCCCGTGCCGCATCTGGAGCAGCTGGACCGTCCACTCGACGTCGCTGAGCCCGCCCCGGCCCAGCTTCGCGTGCAGCGTCGGGTCCGCCCCGCGCGGCATCCGCTCGGACTCCATGCGCGCCTTGAGCCGCCGGATCTCGCGCACCGCCTCCTCGCCGAGCCCCGCCCGCGGATACCGCAGCGGATCGATGAGCTCGACGAACCGCCGCCCGAGGTCCGCGTCCCCCGCCACCGGCTCCGCGCGCAGCAGCGCCTGGCTCTCCCAGGCCAGCGACCACCGCCGGTAGTACGCCGCGTAGGAGGCGAGCGTACGCACCATCGGTCCGCTCTTGCCCTCCGGCCGCAGGTCCGCGTCGATCAGCAACGGCGGGTCGGACGTGGGGAGTTGGAGCAGCCGCCGCATCTCGGCGACGACCGTGTTCGCGGCCCGCGCCGCCTCCTGCTCGTCCGCGCCCTCGCGCGGCTCGTGCACGAAGAGAACGTCCGCGTCGGATCCGTAGCTCAGCTCGTGGCCGCCGAAGCGCCCCATCCCGATCACCGCGAACCGCGTCGGCAGCGTGTCTCCCCACCGCTCCCGCACGGCGGCCCGCAGCGCCCCGGCGAGCGTGGCGGCGTTGAGGTCGGTCAGGGCGTTGCCGACGCGGTCGACGAGCGCGCCGGGGTCCCGCTCGGCCGGGCTCTCCTCGGTTCCGTACGACCCGATGATGTCGCCGGCGGCGGTACGGAACAGCTCCCTGCGCCGCACCCCCCGCGCCGCCGCGACCGCCGCCGCCGCGCCGTTCGCCCGCCCGACCGCGGCCAGCACCTCCTGCTCCAGGTGCGCCCGGTCGCGGGCCTTGAGCCCCTGCGGGTCGCCGAGCAGCGCCACCGCCTCCGGCGCCCGCAGCAGCAGGTCGGGGGCGAGCCGCCCGGCCGACAGGACCCGCGCCAGGTTCTCCGCCGCCGCCCCCTCGTCCCGCAGCAGCCGCAGGTACCACGGCGTCTTGCCCAGCGCGTCGGACACCTTGCGGAAGCCGAGCAGCCCGGCGTCCGGGTCGGCGGAGTCCGCGAACCAGCCCAGCAGCACCGGCAGCAGCGTCCGCTGGATGGCCGCCTTGCGCGTCACCCCGGACGCGAGCGCCTCCAGGTGCCGCAGCGCGGCGGCCGGATCGGCGTAACCGAGCGCTTCGAGCCGCTGTCCCGCCGCCTTGGGGCTGAGCCGGATCTCGCCGGGCGCGAGCTGGGCGACCGCGTCGAGCAGCGGCCGGTAGAAGATCTTCTCGTGCAGCCGGCGCACCACCGCCGCGTGCCGCCGCCACGCCCGGTTGAGCTCCGCGACGGGCTCGGTGCGCAGCCCGAGCGAACGCCCGAGCCGCCGCAGACCGGCCTCGTCCTGCGGCACGAGGTGGGTGCGGCGCAGCCGGTACAGCTGGATGCGGTGCTCCATGGCGCGCAGGAAGCGGTACGCCTCGTCCAGCTGCGCGGCGTCCGCCCGCCCCACGTACCCGCCCGCCGCGAGCGCCTTCAGCGCCCCGAGCGTCGACCCGTGGTGCAGCGTCGCGTCGCTGCGCCCGTGCACCAGCTGGAGGAGCTGTACGGCGAACTCGACGTCCCGCAGCCCGCCGGGGCCCAGCTTCAGCTCGCGGTCCACCTGCGCGGCGGGGATGTTGTCGACGACGCGGCGGCGCATCTTCTGCACGTCGGGCACGAAGTTCTCGCGCTCGGCGGCCTGCCACACGAGCGGTGACACGGCCTCGACGTACTCCCGGCCCAGCGCGGGGTCGCCGGCCACCGGCCGCGCCTTGAGCAGGGCCTGGAACTCCCAGGTCTTGGCCCACCGCTGGTAGTACGCGAGATGGCTGGAGAGCGTCCGCACCAGCGGCCCGTTGCGTCCCTCGGGCCGCAGGTTCGCGTCGACCGGCCAGATCGTGCCCTCGGTGTTCGTCTCGGAGCAGATCCGCATCAGGTGGGAGGCGAGCCGGGTCGCGGCGCGGATCGCCTCCTCCTCGTCGGCGCCCCGCGTCCCCTCCGCCGCCTCCGCCACGAAGATCACGTCCACGTCGGAGACGTAGTTCAGCTCGTGGCCGCCGCACTTGCCCATCGCGATCACCGCGAGCCGGCACGCGGCGGCGTCCTCCGGGGCGGCCTCACGGGCGATGGCGAGGGCGGCGCGCAGGGTCGCCGTCGCCAGGTCGGCCAGTTCGGCGGCGGTCTGCGCGACATCGGTCGTACCGCACACGTCGCGGGCCGCGATCGACAGCAGGCAGCGCCGGTACGCGACCCGCAGCGACACCGGGTCGGCGGCGACGGCGAGGCACTGCTCGAATTCGGCGACCCCGGGATGCAGGTCGGCCGCCTCGTACGTGACGAGCGCGTGCCAGTCGCGCGGATGGCGCGCCAGGTGGTCACCGAGCGCCTCCGACGCGCCGAGCACCCCGAGCAGCCGGTCCCGCAGCGGCTTGGCGGTGACGAGGGTGTCGAGGAGGACCCGCCGCCCGGCGTCGTCCTGCGCCTCGGCCAGCCGTACGAGCCCCCGGAGCGCCAGGTCGGGATCGGCGGTCGCGCCGAGCGCGTCGAGGAGCACCGGGTCGCCGCGTACGGCCGCGAGCTCGGGGGCGCCGAGGAGCCGCTCGGCGGCGGACGGATCGGTGAAACCGTGCCGCAGCAGCCGCGTGAAGGTGCTGCTCGTGCGTCCCGGCGCCGACATTGTGCCTCCCGCTCCGGCCGTCCCGCGGTCCGTACGACCGCCCGGTCAAGGTCCGGTTCACGAGCCTATCCGCAGGAGCGGCGGGATGGTCTCCCACCCGGTGGACCTGGGAGAAGGCTGTGACGGAAAAGGCCAGTGACATGGACAACATCACCGGTTTTCGGTGCCGGTGAACCGGATGCCCCGTGCCACTCTCTTCACTTCTGCTCCACAGTCAGCGCGATGATCAGCGCCGTCCTGGGCGCAACCCGTCCGTACGCCGTACCACCGCACACCGAAAGCACCGCTCCTATGCCGCCCAGGGCCCGTAGTCCCTTCCGCCTGCCCCGCCGCAGCATGCCCAGCGTCGCTCTCGCGGCGCTGCTGCTGGCGGTGACGGGCGTCCAGCTCGCGCGTCCCGGCGTTCCGGTCGCGTCGCCCTCCGGTTCCACGGCGGCCAGGACCGTCACGGCCGACACCGCCGGCACGGCGGACGCGGCGGGCCGGACGGAAGCCGACGGGCCGTCCCGGCGCGAGCACGAGTCCGTGGTGCAGATCCTCTCCCACCCGGACGACGACCTGTTCTTCATGAACCCCGACCTCAGCCAGTCGATACGCACCGGCCAGAGCCTGACCTCGGTGTACCTGACGGCGGGCGAGGCGGACGGGGTCAACTCCTTCCGCGGCGGCGAGAACGAGGGCGTCCCGCTGCCCGCCCCCGACAAGAGGCGGTACGCCGAGGCCCGGCAGAACGGCATACGCGCCGCGTACGCCGAGATGGCCACCGGCGACCGCACCAGCCCCTGGCAGCGCTCCGCGATCCGCACGGCGGGCGGCGGCTGGGCCGAGCTGGACACGCTGAAGGCGAGCCCGAAGGTCAGTCTGGTGTGGCTCCAGCTGCACGAGGCGGGCGCCAGCGCCGCGGACCGGCCGCACAGCCTGCACGGGCTGTGGGACGGCCGGATACAGGCCCTGGAGTCGCACCTGTCGTCCGACACCCCGGTCAAGGAGACCTTCGCGTACTCCAAGGACCAGGTCGTGCGGACGATCACCGGGGTGCTGGAGCGCTTCCGGCCGACGTTCGTACGGATGCTGGACCCGACGAACGGCCGCGAGACCACGCCGCAGATGCTCCCCGACCACCAGGACCACATGTACGGCGCCAGGTTCGCCCAGCTGGCGCTCACCGGGTACGGCAGGACCGGCGGCCGCCCGCACTTCACCGTCCAGAACTACCTCGGCTACCTCAACGGCAGCCTGCCGCACGTCCTGGACCCCGAGGCCGTGCGGGAGAAGCTGCACACGCTGAAGACGTACGCCTGGACCGACTACCCGGACAACTACTGCGACGCGGAGGCCGGCTGCGGCGACCGCAAGGTGGCGGGGCGGCCCACGGGGCCCGGCTGGGTGTACGGCATCCGCTACTCGCGCAACACCAGCACCTCGTGGCTCCGGAGCGGCGCGCGGGAGGGCGAGCTGTGGGCGTTCTCGGTCCTGGACACCCGCCTCGCGGTCTGGCACCGCGAGCCGGGCACCGGGGCGGGGGACCGGCCCGCGTGGACCGGTCCGACGCTGCTCGGCGAGACCGGCCTGGACAGCGGCATCACCTCCGAGAAGCTGCCCGACGGCCGGCTGGCCCTCTTCGGCACCCGCACCTCGTTCGACGGCCCCGCCGGCTACCGCAGGGACGTCGTCACCGCCGTGCAGCGCGCCGTGGGCGGCACGTTCGGCCCCTGGCAGGCCCTCGGCATGCCGCACTCCGCCCACGCGCCCGGGTCCCTGGACATCAGCGCCCCGGCGGTGACGGTGGACCGCGCGGGCCGGGCGACGGTCTACCTCCGCGACGGCGACCACGGGCTCAGCTCCCGTACGCAGCTGTCCGACGGCGGCTGGGCGCCCTGGCGGGCGCTGGGCGGCCGGCAGATGTTCGGCGACCCGGCGGCGGCCACCGACAGCGCGGGCCGCGATTACGTCTTCGCGCAGACCCTCACGTCGACCGTCGTGTGGACCCGGGACGCGCCCGGCGCCCCGATGCGCGGCCCCGTGCCCACCGCCCTGCCGGCGACGCCGCTGCCGCCGACCGTCCGCCCGGACGGTGACGGCGTACGCCTGTACTTCCGCAAGCCGGACTCCGGCGCCGTCCGGACGGCCCGCTTCACCGCCGGGGCCGCCCCCGGCGCGGTGACCGCCGCGGCCGGGGCGGCCCCGCGCGTCACCGACCTGGGCGGCCGGGCGGGGTTCGGCCCGGTGAGCGCGGCGGGCACCCTGCTGGCAGCCCGCGACGGCTCGGGCCGGCTCGGCGTTGCCGAACTTCCCGCCGGCCCCGCCGGCGTACCGCGCTGGAACAGGAGCGGCGGTTTCCTCTTCGGCGGAGCCCCCGCGTCCGCCACGGACGCGGCGGGGAACACCTCGGTGGCGGCGGTGGCCCTGGACGGCCGCCTCCACTGGAGCGGCCGGGACTCCTCCGGCTGGCAGCCGGTGGGCACGAACGCCCGGTGAGTTCCGCCCCGCTCGCGGTCCGTCCCCGTGGACAGGACTCTGTAACAGGAGGCGGACCGCGAGCGAGAGGAAGCACCGTGGAATCGGAACCGGAATCGGAACCGGAACCGGAACCGGAACCGGAGAGCAGGCTGGACCCCCGCTACAGCGACGAGGGCGCGACCGCGGCCTCCTGGCCCGACGCGGTGGCGCGTCTGGAACAGGCGGAGCTGTTCTGGCTGACGACCGTACGCCCGGACGGCCGCCCGCACGTCACCCCGCTGCTGGCCGTCTGGCAGGACGACGCGCTGTACTTCTGCACGGGTCCGGCGGAACGCAAGGCGAAGAACCTCGCCGCCAACCGGAACGTCGTCCTGACCACCGGCAGGAACACCCTGCACGAGGGGATCGACCTGGTGGTCGAGGGCGAGGCGGTGCGGGAGACCGACGAGCCGCGCCTGCGGCGCCTGGCGGAGGCGTACGAGACGAAATACGGCCCGGACTGGCACTTCGACGTACGCGACGGAGCGTTCCACGGCGAGGGCGAGGGCCACCGCGCCGTGGTCTTCCGCGTCGCCCCGTCGACGGCCTTCGGTTTCGGCAAGGGCGTCTACAGCCAGACCCGCTGGCTCTTCGGCTGACCTCCTCGGCCGGCTTCTTCAGCTGTCCGGCGTGGACCGCAGCACCAGCGTGTGGAACCCGAAGCAGTCCCGGTACACGTGCAGCCACTCGGACCGGTGCTGCTCCGCCGCCGCGAGGGCCTCCTGGGCGAGGGGGTCCCCGGGGTGGTCGAGGGCCCACTCCGCCAGGGCCCCCGTCCAGTGCCACTCGTAGTCGTCCAGCTCCCGGCGGGTGCTGATGTGCCCGAACACGGGCGTCCAGCCGGCCGCGGCCACCCGGTCCACGGTCGTGGCCAGATCCTCGTACTCCCCGAGCATCTGCCGCGCCTCGGCGCTGGGTACGGCCTCCCAGTACGCGTCGCCGACGAGCACCCGGCCGCCGGGCGCGAGGTGCTCGCGGGCCGTGGCGAGCGTGCCCGCCAGCCCGCCGAAGGCGTGGGTGGCCCCCACACTCAGGACGACGTCGAAGCCCCGCTCCGGGACGAACGCCCCCGCATCCCGCTCGTGCAGCACCAGCCGGTCCCCGACGCCCCGCGCGTCGGCCTGCTCGCGCGCCTCCTCCAGCGCGTCGGCCGACACGTCGACGCCCACGGCCGTCGTCCCCGGATGCGCGACCAGCGCCCGTACGAGCCATTCGGCCTGCCCGCACCCGAGGTCGAGCAGCCGTTCGTCCCCCCGGACCACGGCCCGCCCGAGAAGGCGGCGTACGGATGCGTCGTCGAGCGGGGCGGCGACGGGGTGACCGGCATGGGCCAGCCGCGAGATCAGTGACCGGTTCATCCGCGCACCCTCCCATCGCCGCCGGGCCCCTCGCACCGGCTTTTCTCCGCCCCGGCCCGCACCCGGGGCACAGCGGCCGCCCCCTGCGGCAGCTCCCGTCGCGTACGGACCGGGGAGAGGAAGAGCGGCACGAAGGCCGGCGCCAGGCAGCAGCCGCCCACCCAGAGCGCCGCGCGCACCCCGGCGTACTCGCCGATCACGCCCGCCACCGCGGAGCCGACGGCGGGCGCGCCGCTGCGCATGAAACGGAAGGCGGCGTTCATGCGGCCGAGGAGCGGGGCGGGCGTCAGGCGCCGGCGCAGGCTGACGCCGAGGACGTTGTCCATGCCCCTCTTGAACGCGGCCGGCACCCGGCCGGCCCCGGCGAACCGGAGCCGGTCCCCCGGTCGACGAGCGGGATCAGCAGCGCGGCCGGCGCGACGCACAGGCCGACGAGACCGGGGGTGCGGCCGTGGCCCGGGCGGCGGGCGACGGGGCGGGGCACGGCGCGCGCCGAGGAGGATACCGACGCCGCCCGCCGCATCGGCCTCACGCCGGGCGGCGTCTCCCCGCACCTGACGGCGCTGCGCACGGCGGGTCTGGTGAGCGCGCACGGCACCGGCCGGGTGGTGCTCTGTGCCCGGACGAACACCGGGGAGGCCCTGACGGCCGCCGGCCGCGACGACCGGGGGCCGGCGGCACGACGCCTCCGGCCCCGGCGGCCCGGCCCTGCGGCTACAGCACCGGCAGGTTCTTGCGCAGCTCGAAGGCGGTGACCTCGGAGCGGTACTCCTCCCACTCCTGCTTCTTGTTCCTGAGGAAGAAGTCGAAGACGTGCTCGCCCAGCGTCTCGGCGACCAGTTCGCTGCGCTCCATCAGGGCGATGGCCTCGCCGAGGTTCTGCGGCAGCGGCTCGATGCCCATCGCGCGGCGCTCGGCGTCGGAGAGCGCCCAGACATCGTCGTCGGCACCCGGCGGGAGCTCGTAGCCCTCCTCGATGCCCTTGAGCCCGGCGGCGAGCAGGACGGCGTACGTCAGGTACGGGTTGGCGCCGGAGTCGATCGACCGGACCTCGACGCGCGCCGAGCCGGTCTTGCCCGGCTTGTACATGGGGACGCGGATCAGCGCGGAGCGGTTGTTGTGGCCCCAGCAGATGTACGACGGGGCCTCGCCGCCCGAGCCGGCCGTGCGGGTGGAGCCGCCCCAGATGCGCTTGTAGGAGTTGACCCACTGGTTGGTGACGGCGGAGATCTCGGCGGCGTGCCTGAGCAGGCCCGCGATGAAGGAGCGGCCGACCTTGGAGAGCTGGTACTCCGAGCCCGACTCGTAGAACGCGTTGCGGTCGCCCTCGAAGAGGGAGAGGTGGGTGTGCATGCCCGAGCCCGGGTATTCGCTGAACGGCTTCGGCATGAAGGTGGCCTGCACGCCCTGCTCCAGCGCCACCTGCTTCATGACCAGCCGGAACGTCATGATGTTGTCGGCGGTCGACAGCGCGTCGGCGTAACGGAGGTCGATCTCCTGCTGGCCCGGGGCGCCCTCGTGGTGGCTGAACTCGACCGAGATGCCCATGGACTCCAGCATGGTGATCGCCTGGCGGCGGAAGTCCATGCCGACGTTCTGCGGGGTGTGGTCGAAGTAGCCCGAGTTGTCGGCGGGCGTGGGCCGGGTGCCGTCCAGGGGCTTGTTCTTCAGCAGGAAGAACTCGATCTCGGGGTGGGTGTAGAAGGTGAAGCCGAGGTCGGAGGTCTTGGCCAGGATGCGCTTCAGCACGTAGCGCGGGTCCGCGAAGGACGGCGAGCCGTCCGGCATCAGGATGTCGCAGAACATCCGGGCCGTCCCGGGGGCCTCGGCCCGCCACGGGAGGATCTGGAAGGTGCCCGGGTCCGGCTTGGCGATCATGTCGGACTCGTACACGCGGGCGAAGCCCTCGATCGCGGAGCCGTCGAATCCGATGCCCTCGTCGAACGCCTGTTCAAGTTCGGCCGGGGCCACCGCGACCGACTTCAGGAAGCCGAGTACGTCGGTGAACCACAGGCGCACGAACCGGATGTCGCGTTCCTCGAGCGTACGGAGCACGAACTCCTGCTGCTTATCCATCTGGTCTTCCTACCCATCCTTGCCGGTCAAGCCGCCTGCTCCCACGCCTCGGGCGCACGTAGGAGCACCTGAGCATCCCACCACACGGTTTCCAACGCGTTGCGGCCCCTCGGACCGACATCCGGCGACGTGCGGGTGTACGCCCGGCTGCGGCCCGGTACCGCCTCCTTACCGCTTTCCCCCCAGTGTCCGCGGCACGCCGGGGCGGGTCCACGCCGGTGTCCCGGCGGCGGAATATCTGTCACCACCGGAGCAGACATGCCACACTCGTAGTGTTCCGCTCCGAGCGCTACAGAAGATGGTGCAAGTGACCGCTGAGACCCACCAGAACACCAGGGCCGACCGCTTCGACGACGACGACTTCCCCGCCTACACCATGGGCCGGGCCGCCGAGATGATCGGCACCACCCCCGCGTTCCTGCGGGCCGTCGGCGAAGCACGGCTGATCACCCCGCTGCGCTCCGAGGGCGGCCACCGCCGTTACTCCCGCTACCAGCTGCGCGTCGCCGCCCGGGCCCGGGAACTCGTCGACCAGGGCACCCCCATCGACGCGGCCTGCCGGATCGTCATCCTCGAGGATCAGCTGGAAGACGCCCTGCGCATGAACGAACAACTGCGCAAGCCCGACCGGGCCGAACAGCAGGAGCAGAATATCTAGCGCGGCAGCTGCAGAATTTAAAGCGGCCCGCATGGAGAGTTTATGGCGGCGCAGCGGATGTGACGAAAGCCCCCTGGCACGTCCGCGACGCCGTGCTAGTGTGGATCTCAGTTGCAGTTGTGGTTCCCAAACTTCAAGTGCTCCTACGGCTCCATGCCGCAGGCGCACTTTCGTATTTCCGGTGCTTTGTTTCCGGACGGGGCAATCATCGCGGCAACGCGACTCGGATTCCGCACAGGGCGGTCTCCGGCACTGCTCCAAAGGAGAATGACATGGCTGCTGGCACCGTGAAGTGGTTCAACGCGGAAAAGGGCTTCGGCTTCATCGAGCAGGAGGGTGGCGGCGCTGACGTCTTCGCCCACTACTCCAACATCGCCACCCAGGGCTTCCGTGAGCTCCAGGAAGGCCAGAAGGTGACCTTCGACGTCACGCAGGGCCAGAAGGGCCCGCAGGCCGAGAACATCGTTCCCGCCTGACGCTGACACACACGGTCGGGGCCCGCGCCTGAGGGTGCGGGCCCCGTCTCGTTGCTTCGAATCGTTGCCCCGACTCGGTCGCCGTACAGCGCGACCGACTCATGAGCGGTCGGCCACGATTCCCGTCGGCCCCGCCCCCGTCCGTGCTTTCTCCGTACGGATTCCAGCCATTTCGAAGCGCCCGACCGAAAGGTATTCAAACCTTTCCGGGCCGACTTCATTTCGGCTTCTTATTTATCGGCTCGTTCTTGCGATTCCTGGTGGCAGTCACTGCTGCCCGGAATTCCTCGAAACGTGCCCATCGAGGAAAGGTTCAGATGAACCGCGCAGCACGCTCGAACGACCGTGAACGATTCTCCCGTACCCGCGCCGACGGCGGCTTCTCCGGCCGCACCAGCGACCGTGGCGAGCGCTTCCGCCCGGCGGCGCCGGGCCGCTCCTCCGGATCTTCCGGCTCTTCCCGCCGGCCCGCCCAGCGCCGGTCCTCCGCGCCGCAGGGCGAGTTCGCCCTGCCGGTCAGTACGACGCCCGCCCTGCCCGCGGTCGAGGCGTTCGCCGACCTGGACATGCCCGCGCCCCTGCTGGCGGCGCTCACCGCGCAGGGTGTGACGGTGCCGTTCCCGATCCAGGCCGCCACGCTGCCGAACTCGCTGACCGGACGCGACGTCCTGGGCCGCGGGCGCACCGGCTCGGGCAAGACCCTGGCCTTCGGGCTGGCGCTGCTGGCCCGCACGGCCGGGCAGCGCGCCGAGTCGCGCCAGCCGCTGGCGCTGGTGCTCGTACCCACCCGTGAGCTGGCCCAGCAGGTCACCGACGCCCTCACCCCCTACGCCCGCGCCGTGCGGCTGCGGATCGCCACGGTGGTCGGCGGCATGTCCATCGGCCGCCAGGCCGGCGCGCTGCGCACCGGGGCCGAGGTCGTCGTGGCGACCCCGGGCCGGCTCAAGGACCTGATCGAGCGCCGTGACTGCCGCCTGGACAAGGTGAAGATCACGGTGCTGGACGAGGCCGACCAGATGACCGACATGGGCTTCATGCCCCAGGTCACCGAACTGCTCCAGCAGGTCGCCCCCGAGGGCCAGACGATGCTGTTCTCGGCCACCCTGGACCGCAATGTCGACAAGCTGGTGCGCAACTACCTGACCGACCCGGTGGTCCACTCGGTCGACCCGTCGCAGGGCGCGGTCACGACGATGGAGCACCACCTGCTGCACGTCCACCCCGCCGACAAGCAGGCCACGGCGACCGAGATCGCGGCCCGCGACGGCAAGGTGATCATGTTCCTGGACACCAAGCACGCCGTGGACCGGCTGACCCGGGACCTGCTGGCCAGCGGCGTACGGGCGGCAGCGCTGCACGGCGGGAAGTCGCAGCCGCAGCGCACGCGCACGCTCGACCAGTTCAAGAGCGGGCACGTGACCGTACTGGTCGCGACCAACGTGGCGGCGCGCGGCATCCACGTCGACAACCTCGACCTGGTCGTCAACGTCGACCCGCCGACCGACCACAAGGACTACCTGCACCGCGGCGGCCGTAC